>DASZXJ010000029.1:0-10839 GCA_035545895.1 Tepidisphaeraceae bacterium
GTTTCACGATGGCGGATCATTTTTACAAACCCATCCGTATGATTCGTCGCCATCGCCTTGCCAAGTCGCATCAGGGGAAACTTGCCGATCGAGATCGGCACGTTCTTTTCGTTGGCTTCCTGCTCGGTCATGCCAACCGCGCCGATTTCGGGGAATGTATAAACCGCGCCGGGGATCGGGGCATCAAACGCCTGCGTATGTCCGAGCGCGTTTTCCACCGCCACCATGCCATGAGCGCTGGCGGCATGCGCGAGCAAACAGCGGCCGTTGGCGTCGCCGATGCAGTAATGATTCTTTACGTTGGTCTGCATCGAATCGTTGACGGTAATGAATCCGCGGTTGCTCGTGGCGATATTGGCGGAGGAAAGCCCCAGGTCGCCGGAGTTGGGCTTGCGTCCGACGGATACCAGCACGCGGTCGGCGTCGATGTTGCTGCCGTTGGAGAGCAGCGCCGTCACGCCTACGCCGGCCAATTTCATTTCATTGACTTTGACATCGGTGAGAATCGTGATGCCGCGCTTCTTGAAAATGGCCGCCAGCGCATCGCCCAGATCGCGATCGAGCGTCGGCAACAAGTGCGGCATGAGTTCGACAATCGTCACCTGCACGCCAAACGCCTGCATCATGCAGGCGAATTCGCAGCCGATGACTCCGCCGCCGACGATCAGCAGCTTTTTCGGCAGCGTGGACCAATGCACCGCTTCATCGGACGTACAGACAATATTCGGATCGGCCGGCCAACCGGGAATCCGCACGGGAACCGTGCCGGTCGCGAGGATAACGCTGTCGGCCGTGATGGTCTGTGCTTCATTTTTATCCGATAACACCGCGACTTTGTTGGGGCCGTCCAATTTTCCGAAACCTTGAAGATGCGTGACCTTGCGGCCCTTGAACAGGCTGGAAATCCCGGATCGATTCGCCGCCAGCACTTTATCCTTGCGCGCCTGAATCTTCGCCCAGTCAAATGCTACGCTACTCGCGGTGATGCCCCAGTCGGCGCTATGGCCGATGTTGTGCAAAAGCTCGGCGGATGAAAGGAGCGCTTTCGATGGAATGCACCCATAGTTCAGACACGTGCCGCCTAAATGATGCTTTTCGATGACGGCCACCGAAGCGCCCATCGCGCCGGCTTTGAGGGCGGCGACGTAACCGCCGGGGCCCGAGCCGATTACTGCAACCTGGTAATGATTGGACATTGGTATTCCTCGGTCTCCCACGGCAAAGCCGTGGGCGTTTTCATGCGAGCAACGATTCGGGTTTCTCTAGTCGCTCTTTCAGTTTCGCCATGAAGGTTGCCGCCAGCGCGCCATCAACGACGCGGTGATCGACCGACAGCGTCATGCTCATCACTTTGCCCGCGCGAATGGCGCCGTCCTTCACAATCACATCTTCGCGTACCGCGGAAATCGCAAGAATACCTGATTCCGGCGGATTGATGATCGCGGAAAAATCCTCCACGCCCAGCATGCCCATATTTGAAATCGTGAAGACCGCCTTGCCGATGTTTTCCAGCTTGCCCTTGCGAGCATTTTCGACAACGCGCCTGGATTCAGCAGGCAATGTGGACAGTGAATGGCGTTCAAGCGTCATTAAAACCGGCACGACCAAGCCGTCTTCAACGCTCACTGCCACGGCGATATTGGAGTTGGGATATTCGACGATGTCGTTGCCTTCCAGGCGACTTCGAAACGCGGGAAATTCGGAGATTGTCTTGCCGATGGCGAGCAGCACCACATCGTTCAACGTGCAACCGGTCGCGGGCTTTTGTGCTCGATAAAACGCGAAAAGCGGATCGGCGTTGATCGTCAGCCTGACGTAAAAATGCGGGATCGTCTGCTTGGAAACCTGCAGGTTGGTCGCGATGGCTTTGCGCATTTTGCTCATCGGCTTTCGGACGACGACGCCCGTCGTGGTGGCGGACGGCGTCGCCGATTTGGCCGTTGAAGCTTGCGACGCATGGGCAAGGTCGGTCGTCAGAATTCTTCCGCCCGGGCCCGAGCCGGTGGCAACGGTCGATAGATCAAGGCCGCGCTCGGCAGCCAATTTTCTCGCGGCAGGCGAGGCTTTTACGCGACCGTCCCCGCTACGGGCCGCCGGCGCGGCCACCGAACTGTTCACGGGCACCGCTTGTGTCGCACTCCCCCCAATCGGCGCAGCCACCGCTGCCGGTGTGTCGCCGGATTCCAGATATGCATCCACATCCGCGTCGTTATCCGCGATGAAGGCAACGGGCTGTTTGATTGGAACAACCGCGCCGACCTGCTGGACAATTTTCGACAGTCGCCCTTCCTGGGTGGCTTCGATTTCCACACTCGCCTTGTCGGTATCGATTTCAAAAATAATCTGTCCAAGCTTGATGACATCGCCGGGCTTGACGTGCCACTTGATGATCGTTCCTTCCTCCATCGAGTTGCCGACCTGCGGCATGAGCACCGGGACGACCTTTCCGGTCGGAGGTTTGGCAGTTGGTTTTGACGGAGCGGGCGCCGAAGCAACAGCCGATGCCGATCCGGTCGATTGCAAATCCGAATCGCTTTCGGCCAGCAACGCGATCGGTTGTTTTACAGCAACGACATCACCCTCTTTGGCGACGATCCTGGCGAGTCGTCCAGCATCGGTGGACTCAAATTCGATGGTGGCTTTGTCGGTTTCGATTTCGCAAATGACCTGCCCCACTGCGATGCGATCGCCGGCTTTGGCGATCCATTTGACGATGCGCCCTTCTTCCATCGTGTTGCCGGCCTGGGGCATGAGAATCGGCGTGACTTTTCCGGTGGGCGCGGAAGTTGACATGGCGGCGACACCTTGTGTTGGATGTGATACTTGTGCTTCAGGAGAACTGTTGCCACTGGTGAATTCGGCAAGGTCGGCTCCGAGCAGAACGGTTGCATGAGGCGCTGCAATGATTTGCGTGAGTGTTCCCGATTCAGCGGCTTCGATTTGAATCAACGAATCAACCGAATCCAACTCTACAATCGGCTCGCCCTTGGCGAAGCTTTGCCCCTGAGCCTTGAGCCAGCGACAGACAGTGGCGGAGGCGGCTTTGAAGCCCGCAACCTCCTTGGGTAATCGCAAAATCGACATCTGCGATACTTTAACGAGTTCAAGCCCAAATGTACACATTGTTGCACAATTTTCGCCAATTAGATCATTTTTTATCGGTTTAATGCAATTTAGTTGACCGAATTGATCGTTTTTTGTAATATACTTCAAATATGAGGCAAGCCACTCGCGAAAGGCAGGCGCGTGTTCTGTCGGAACTGCTTGACAAAAAGCATGTTACCGTCCGCGATCTTGCCACCAATATGGATGTCAGTGAGGCGACGGTTCGCCGCGATCTTAAAGCGCTGGCGGATGGCCAAAAGGTCCATCTATTCCACGGCGGAGCGGTTCTTCCCAGCGAAGCATACTTCTCATTTGGCGCCAAACGCGACCGCAACCAGGCGGCCAAGCACGTCATCGGGCAGCTCGCTGCAAGCCTGGTAAACGATGGCGAACAGATTCTGCTCGATTCGGGAACGACCATTTTTGAAATGGCTGAACCCCTTTCCAGCAAACGAGGACTTTCCGTCATTCTCAATTCCGCGCGCCTGGCCTTGGAACTCAAGGGCCAATCGATGAACCTCATCATGCTCGGCGGGCAATATCGCCCAGACCGGATGGATACCATCGGCCCCATTGCCATGTCCACGCTCGACCAATTGCGCGGATACACCGCCTTTCTCGGCGCTGATGGCGTGTCAATGAATTTCGGAGTGTCGGCGGCGGACATCGAAAGCGCTCATCTCTATCGCCTGGCGGTCACCAATGCCCGCGAAACAGTGCTGCTGGTTGACCATACGAAATTTGAGTCAGCCTCGCTTTTCAAAATCGTCGATTGGGATGTCATTCACCGGATTGTGACGGACGAACGACCAACCGACGATTGGATGCAGTTTTTCAATACCAGGAATATCAAAGTCATCTACCCGCAAACGAATATTTTGAACGTTTAAGAACGGAGATAGTACCGATGCCAAAGTCCCTCATGATTGTTCCCGAGCAGGTTCGAAGCGCCAGCCAGATCGAATTCAAGCCGATTCTGGTCAACCAATACAAGAAGACGATTCAGGATGAATTGAAAACTGGCACGGTCGGCAAGGATGATCTGATCCGCATTCAACACGACATGATGGTGATTCGGGGCTTTGAAAACATGCTCGATGCGGTCAAAAAGACCGGCGCATACAAGGGCATCGAATACAACCATCGCGGGCCGGCGCATCTGTCGATCGGGCAGGAGGCAACCGCTGTCGGCCAGGCGTATTTGCTGGGCATTGATGACCATATTTACGGTTCGCACCGCAGCCACGGTGAAATTCTGGCCAAGGGTTTGTCTTCGATTCACAAGCTGAATGACGACGCCCTGCACACAATCATGCGCAATTACTTTGGCGGACATGCGCTGAAGGTGGTCGAAAAGGATTTCAAGGGATCGGCCAAGGAACTGGGCATCGACTTTTTGATTTACGGCGCGCTGGCCGAGATTTTTGCCAAGGATTATGGCTTTAATCGTGGCTTGGGCGGCTCGATGCACGCGTTCTTCCCGCCGTTCGGGATCATGCCGAACAACGCAATCGTCGGTGGATCGGGGGATATCTCCGTCGGCGCAGCGCTGTTCAAACACGTCAATAAAAAGCCCGGCATCGTCATCTGCAACATCGGCGACGCCTCGGCCGGCTGCGGACCGGTCTGGGAAGGCCTTTGCTTTGCCACCATGGATCAGTTCAAGAAACTGTGGGATGAAGCGCATCGCGGCGGACTGCCGCTCATCGTCAACTTCGTCAACAACTTTTACGGCATGGGCGGGCAACCCGTCGGCGAAACGATGGGCTTCAACATGCTGGCGCGTCTTGGTGCCGGAATTTGCCCCGATCAGATGCATGCTGAGCGGGTCGATGGATTTAATCCGCTCGCCATCGTCGATGCGATTCGCCGCAAGAAATTGATCATCGAGCAAGGTGATGGGCCGGTCCTGCTCGATACGGTTACATACCGCTTCAGCGGACATTCCCCCTCAGATGCCAGCAGCTATCGCGAAAAAGCGGAAGTCGAATCGTGGCAGAAGGTCGATCCGCTTCATGTATTCGCCCAAAACCTCATCAGCGCCGGCGTATGGAAGCAGGCCGACATGGACACCATGCAGGCCAAGGTCGATGACGTGATTCTCAAAGCATACAAGCGCGCAATCGACATGCAGATTTCGCCGCGATCAACCTACAAAGACACCAACTGCCTGCTTGAACAGGTCATGTTCTCCAACCAGAAGGTCGAGAAAATGTCCGATGCCAAGCCGGACGTTTTGATCCCAACGATTGCCGAAAACCCCCGAACCAAATCGCTCGCCGGCAAAAGCCGCGCCGGCGTGGGCCCCGACGGCAAGCCCCTGCCCAAGGGCAAGTGCATCCATGTTCGCGATGCGCTGTTTGAAGCAATCATCGACCGCATGTATACCGACCCGACCATCGTCGCATATGGCGAGGAAAACCGCGACTGGGGCGGCGCGTTTGCCGTCTATCGCGGCATGACCGAAGCCTTGCCATATCATCGATTGTTCAACTCGCCGATTTCCGAAGGCGCGATCGTCGGCACGGCTGTGGGTTATGCACTTGAAGGCGGCCGCCCGCTCGTGGAATTGATGTACTGCGACTTCATGGGCCGCGCCGGCGATGAAATCTTCAACCAGCTCGCCAAATGGCAATCAATGAGCGGCGGGTTGCTCCGCATGCCGGTCGTGCTTCGCGTCAGCGTCGGCAGCAAATATGGCGCGCAGCATTCGCAGGACTGGACGAGCATGTGTGCTCATATCCCGGGCTTGAAGGTCGTATTCCCCGCCACCCCCCATGACGCCAAGGGCCTGATGTATTCCGCGCTGCTCGGCACCGACCCGGTGATCTTCTTTGAAAGCCAGCGGCTATACGACATGCCGGAAATGTTCCACGCGGGCGGCGTGCCGGAAGGACGCTACGAAATTGCCTTCGGCGAACCCGATGTGAAAAAGCCCGGCAAGGATGTGACCGTCCTGACCATCGGCTCAACCCTGTATCGCGCGCTCGATGCCGCCAGGGAATTGGAAACCAAGTATGGCATCAGTTGCGAAGTGATCGATGCGCGGTCGATCGTGCCGTTCAATTACGAAAAGGTGATCGAAAGCGTAAAGAAGACTCGCAAGATTCTTTTGACCTCCGATGCCTGCGAGCGCGGCTCGGCGCTGCAGACGATGGCGGCCAAGATCACACAGTTTGCGTTTGACGAACTCGACGCCCCGCCGGTGGTCGTGGGTGCTCGCAACTGGGTCACGCCCGCCGACGAAGTGGAGGATTCGTTCTTCCCCTTCCCGAGCGACATGATCGATGCGATTCACGAACATCTGATTCCGTTAAAGGGATATCAGCCTGCTCGCGAGTGCTCCACGGCAGACCTGCTGCGACGCAGTGCCGCGGGGGTGTAATTACGCTGTTTTTTGCTGCAAATGAAAAGCGGTCAACGAACCCACGACGGGTTTGTTGACCGCTTGATTTTTTAACAATGCAGAAGTGCTATTGTCCGCGTCCTCGTCCGCCGCGACGGCCGCCTTCAGGCAATGCGGGCACTTCGGCGGGCATCTGGTCATTGCACAATTCCAGAATCTCAATCGCGGACAATGACGCCTGCGCAGCCTCATTCGTGCTGACGCCAACCGACTCATCAACCGGATTCAACGTCATCGGACCCTGCACTTTTTGGATGACGAACGGCGTGCCGGTCCGGCCGGCCATTGCCTCGATCGCAAACTTCGCAAAGGCCGGGTTTTTCGTCTTGGCGTACGCAAACGCAGCCAACCTCGATGTGCCCTGGCTGTTCGAGCCACCCTGCTCGCCCATCATGGATGCGTCGGCCCCTTCGTTGCCGGTGGTCTTGTCCTTGATTAGAACTTCCGCCGGCGCGCTGCCGAGCCTGCAATATTGCAGCCACATCCTGGTCCAGCTTGGATCGTTGAGCAGATCCGTCAGTTCAAACGCAACCTCCGCCCCGCCTTGAATCGTCGGCAAATTATATGTGCCGGGCTGATCGTTTACCTGATACAGCTTGCCCGTGGCTGGATCGTATCCAACCACCAGATTGCGACCCGTGCGCATCCAATATGGCATGGCTTCCAGCGAAGTCACGCCCGCCATGATCTTGTCGCGCCATTTGGTGTCGCCCGTGCGTTCCCAGGCGGTCATCCAGTTGCCCACAAACGCGAGCCAATCCGGGCCGACACGAATTCGACCGGGATATTTGGCTTCCTCCGGCGTCTTGGGTTGCGCCTTGCGCATCGGATCGAGCGCCGAGGCCACTGAATCCGCATCCGCCACCAGATCAAGAATATCGCCGATGCGTTCATCGGTCGTCAGGTAATACATGAACCGTTCGTGCGTGGCCTGGCTGACTCGCGCTTCCTTGGCGCTGTCGCCCCAGTGATCGACGTTGTGTCGCGAGCCGAGCCCCTTGAACCGGCCGAAATGATAGGTGTCAACCTCGGTTGTATGTCGCGTCATCGCCTCGGCCATGCGGAACAAATCCGCCCGGCCGGTGCGCACGTAGCTGTACCACAACCATAGCAGCGAGCCGAGTTCGGTGTTGTCCCACGCATAGCCTCCCACGTCATAACGCCACTGATGCCTCGCCGGGTCATAGGCGTGCCGAACGTCGCCGAAATTCCAGAACCCATACCAGTGATGCTCATCGATCGAACTCTTATAGAGTTCCAGCAAACCTTCCAGATGATCTTCAACTGCCTTCTTAAACGGAGTCGATCGGTCCGGCAAACTCCACACGCCAAACGTCGCCAGTGAGTGCATATATTGCGGCGTGCACACCAGCAGCGGCGGCTGAGCGTTGACCTGCGCCTGTTTCGCCGTGATGTCCCGCGAAGGAACACTGGCGGTCGGATATAACATCAGATCGCTCGTGCGGCCGACTCCGACGGGCGTGGCGAAATCGGCTTCGTAATCCTCGTAGCTGCCCGACCCGCCATTCACCGGGCCATGTCCGCGAATATCGTAATGCCGCAAATCCATGCCCGGTGCATCGGGCGACCAGAGCCACACCTTCAACTGGGCTGCTTCCTTCGTCGCGTTCTCCACCTCCAGCGAAGCCGGATACGATTGCCAGAAATTCTTTACCCCCACCGCAAGCCCGCCGGTGACATCGCCCGCAAAGACCAGGCCCAAAGAACGCTTTCCCTCCCCCACGCCAACCCACGAACTTTTCGGATTGGTGCGCTTCACGATGGTAAATCCCTCGGAGTTGGGCTGAACGAGTTTGAATGCATCCCACTGCGCCAGTTCGCTGGTGGTTGGCCCGACGCGCTGGCCGTCGAGTTGATTCGGCCCGCCGCCTCGACCAATGCCGCCTCGCGCCCCGCCCGCGCCGGTAGCGGGAAGAAGCACCGGCTCTGCGAACAAGCCGCCGTTGCCATTGGAGAATCGCACGTGCCGGTTCTGCACTTCCTCGCGCATTGGCACATCAAACACCAATCCCAGCCCGCGAATGAAATCCTTTTCCTGATCGCCGTCGAATAGAATCGTATGCACCACGCGCACCGGCGATTCGCCGGCATAGAAATACAGTCGCACGATGAACGGCAGCCACTCGCGCCCGCCGCCTTGCAATTGATGCATGCCTTCAATTTTGACTACCGCGCGCACCGGGCCGGATTGTTCAACGGTGACTTTCTTGATGTTGCTGACAAACATCTGTCGCGGCGGCATATTCACCCAATCTTCCTGCGGGCCGTTTTGCAGGATCAATTCCAGATGTCCGTGTCGTGCGACTTCCTTTCCATCGACGGTCATTGAATCGATCAGATTCGCGCCGGATTTCGAAATGCGGGCTTTGACAAAACCTGTATCGATGTCCACCGAGTCGTTTGATTGAGATACCTCGACACTTTGCGCAACGGCGTCTGCAGCGCCCGGCGCGATCTGCAAAGGCCCGGCAGCATCAGGACCCGCGATGGTCGCAAAACCCGTCCACTTGATCGACCCATCCGGCCAATACGCCAGCGGCCAACTCTGTACCGCCAGCGACTTGCCATCAGCGCTCTTGATCGTAAACGTCTGTTCCTTTTTCACCGCCCCCTTCGGCCAAGGCACGCCGAAACTCACCCCGCTATTCACCGCCGGCGGAGATTGATCCAGCCAATTCACCGAAACCGACTGGGCCTGGGAAATGTTGGTCGCGCCGATCACTGTAAGACCGAAAATCAAGATCAATCCGATTCGTATCATGTGTGTTTGCTCCGCCGCAGGTTTTTGTTCGAGTCTGTATGGTACATACATTCCCATATCAAAGGGTGTTTAACCGAACAAGGATTTAACCGACGTGTCGTAACTGGCCTGACACAAAATCCAATTCTGGTATCATGCCGCCGTGAAATATCGACAGCTTCTTCGCATGCTACAGGATGACGGCTGGCGACATGAGCGCACAACCGGCAGCCATATGATGTACGTCCATCCAACAAAACCGGGCCCAGTGGTTGTGTCGGCAGGCGGCAAGGAAGGACAGGATGTCCCGCGTGGAACTCTGAATAGCATCCTCAAACAATCCGGGCTAAAATAAGAAAAGACATGGAGAAAGCCAATTCATACGTCTATGTGATCGAACGCGCGGAAGATGGTTCCTATTGGGCCTATCTTCCTGATCTGCCCGGTTGCGCCACCACCGCGGACTCCGCGGAACAAGTCGAAAAGCAACTACAAGAGGCGGTTGAACTCTATCTGAGCTATTACCACGAACGCGGACTTCCACCGCCACCTTCGCAAGCGAGAGTCGGTACACTAACGGCAGCATGAATCGGTGCCTGAATCGGCCTCACGATCATTTCATGCAAGAAATTCGTTCCTATCTCCTCCTCAACTTCTTCAATAGCGACCGCGAATGCTTGGCGCTTTCTCCCTCTCCAGCACCCACGCTGTGTGCGGCGCCAAAGTCCGCCACAAATCCTCCGGCGTCGTGTGCTTTTCATCCAAACCTGGCGCCAAATCCAATCCGGAACTGCGAAACAGGTGATGCACAAACGCCGAGCAGTAATACGACTGTGGCCGAGACAACAGGTTCGACTTGCTACGCAACGATGGATGTCGCAGCGCAAACAGCGTCCCAACCAACTCGCGCAACGAATAACGCGTACGGGCCGCGACCAGTTCCAGACCGCGCGACAGCAAACACGCGATCTGTTCATCGTTCAATCCAAAATCCAGAATCGCCAGCGAGCAATACATTCCCTCATTGTGGAACTTCGCCAGCCGATTTTCCTGCACGCCCAGCCGGATATGTTTGCGATGTATTTCCAGGTCTGATTCGATCACCCAATGATGCTTGTCGTGCCGCACGCCTTGGAACAAAAACGCATGCGCCCAGCTTCCCCAGTTCTTATCCGCATCGACATGCCGTTGTGCGCGCGCGATGGCCTTGTCGATGAGTGTCGTGCCATTGGCCAACCCCACCCGGCCCGGCAACGCGTATGTGTCCAGAAATTCCTGGTTGGACATTCCCGTGACGATGATCCGCTGGTTCATAAAAGCAGTTTAACCGCACACCGTCAAACGCAAAAAATCCGCCGCCGTATTCATGCATCGTTTCATGCCCAGTTTCACACCATGAAACTCGGCATGAGGCGACATTTCCTATCGCGGGAAACGCGCAGATGCGCGAAGATTCAGCGCATTTCATCGACAAATTAGCGCGTCCGACTCGTCACATGGCGCGCACTTTTGTGCAGTTTCATGGAGCCTATAGACAAGAATTTGATCCACAGATTTCACAGATGAC
>DASZXJ010000030.1:0-85718 GCA_035545895.1 Tepidisphaeraceae bacterium
GCTCGCGACCGGTTTTGCCAGCGCTGAACCGGTCGCGAGCGACCGAGCTAAAAAAAGGCGATGTTCCAACGTGTTCCGTAACGGTTCAGTTCAACAAAAATGTAAAACGAACCCAATTTTCGAAAAAATTGTCGTAAATACTTTTATGTAAATGACTTACATTCGAACCAAACCATGATCCCGCCTCAAATCAAAGTGTTTCCTGACCTGAATGCGATCGCTGGCGACGCTGCGAACCGAATCGTCGAACTGGCTGCCCGGACGATTGCCAGCTTTGGGAAATTTTCCATCGTTCTATCGGGTGGAAACACGCCCAGGACGCTTTATGAGCTGCTCGCGACGGAGGAATTTCGCGATCAAATCGACTGGGCCAGGGTGCAAATCTTTTTCGGAGACGAGCGGTGTGTGCCGCCAGATCATGCAGACAGCAATTTTCGAATGGCTCAATTGGCGCTGTTAAGCAAGATTCCCGTTCCGGGTGACAATATTTACCGGATTCGCGGGGAAATCGACCCAAACGAAGCCGCCATCGAATATGGCCGAATGCTCAAAGAACGTTTTGGCGAGGGAGGCGCTGACCTGACGCTGCTGGGAATGGGCCCCGATGGACATACCGCCTCGCTGTTTCCTCACACTGAAGCATTGAAGGAAACCAAGCACCGATGCGTACCCAATTATGTGCCCAAGTTTGAATCGTGGCGGGTGACAATCACCGTGCCATTTATTAACAAGTCGGGGCAGGTGCTGATTTTAGCAGCAGGCGCGGACAAAGCGCAGGCTTTGCGCGATGTGCTGGAAGGTCCGCCCCGGCCCGACCATCTGCCGATACAAATGATCGCGCCAGCATCAGGGGCAATGACGTGGCTGATCGATATATCCGCAGCGGAAATGGAAAAATGAAGGTTTTGCAGGTGACTCGCCTTGAACATGCCGCTACCATTCGTCGCTCAGTTTCCTGCATGTGCCAGCATGTCGGCTTGTAAACCTGCGATCAGCGGATTAAATTAGTGTCTGTTTACTCGGGAAGGTTCCTATCCCATGCAAGAAGCATCAACCAAGCGAATTTACGATTGGCAATCCAAGGTTTACGAATCGACATTTGGTTTTCTGGTTCGCCGGCGCGTGCAAACCGCGGTAAACCATCTGGCCATCCGACCCAATGACCTGGTGTTGGACCTTGGGATCGGAACGGGTGCTTCGCTGAACTATTTTCCCACCGATCGAGGCCGCATCATTGGGATCGATCTTTCCAAGGGCATGCTCAATTATTGCCAGCAGAAGATTAATGAACGAGGACTGAAAAACGTCCGCATCTTCCAGGCCAACGCGTTGCAATTGCCTTTTGCGGACGATGTATTCGACCAGGTATTCATCAGCCATGTGATCAGCGTCGTCAGCGACCCGGCCGCGCTGGTTCGTGAAGCTCAGCGCGTTGCCAAACCCGGCGCGAGAATTTTGATCCTCAACCATTTCCAATCGTCCAATCGCGTGATCGCGAAATTTGAAAAGTGGACTTGTCCGTTCTGGGAGCACCTCGGTTGGCGCAGCGATTTGGCGCTCCAGGACGTCATTCGCGCGACCAACATGCAGATCGACTATCGATTCAAGCTCGGAAACATCGACTTGTGGGAAACGGTGGTAACGACCAACGACAAGTCGGCATTGAAAGCCTGCCCGGCGTGATGTCACGCCGGCTCTCCCCCTGAATAAATATTTATGCGCATCGTCGTTCTCGACGGCTATACCCTCAACCCCGGTGACAACCCGTGGGATTCACTGGCCAGGCTTGGCGAACTAACCATTCACGATTACACGCCTGAAGACCAAATAGTAAAACAGGCAGCCGGTTACGAAATTCTGGTGACCAACAAAGCTCCGGTTTCCGCTCAGACGATTGCTCAACTTCCAAACTTGAAACTGATTGTTGTGACGGCAACGGGTTACAACATCGTGGACGTGCAGGCCGCTGCCAATCGCAATATCCCGGTATGCAATATTCCTGAATATGGCACGGACTCAGTCGCGCAGTTCACCTTTGCCCTGTTGATGGAATTGTGTCATCACGTCGGTTTGCACGATTCTGCGGTGAAAGATGGAGAATGGACACGCAGCCGCAACTTTTCGTTCTGGAAAACGCCGCTGATCGAACTGGTCGGCAAGACGATGGGCGTCGTCGGTTTCGGTCGAATCGGCCAGCGCGTCGGAGAACTCGCGACGGCTTTCAAAATGAAAGTTATCTTCAACGCCCGGTCAAATTCGAGCGATCCGCGAGCCCGTTCGGTGAACGAATTATTTTCTGAAAGCGATGTCATTTCCCTGCATTGCCCATTGACCGATCAGACGCGCGGAATGGTCAATGCCAAGCTCCTGTCGCGAATGAAACCGAGCGGCTTGCTGATCAACACTTCTCGAGGCGGATTGGTGAACGAGCACGACTTGGCGAGCGTACTAAACGCGGGGTCCATCACCGGGGCAGCGGTGGATGTTGTTTCGGAAGAGCCGATTCGTGCGAGCAATCCATTGCTGAAGGCGAAAAACATCATCATCACGCCGCACAACGCCTGGGCCGCACTTGAACCGCGACAGCGCGTGATGCGCACGACAGAACAAATCGTGTCATCGTTCCTTGCCGGTAAACCGATCAATGTTGTAAACAAAGTTACCGTTTAGCGCCGGTCCGCAGGACCGGAATCGTCTCAATTGAGAAGGGAGGTCAATCCAGCCAACCCTTTTTCCGATTTCCAAATGTTTGTCTTGAAACATCGGTTGTCGATGTTGCCCATCGAGCTGCGTTCTCAATCAGCTTGAGCATGTTTTGATCGTGATAGGTGGGGAATGTTTCGTGCCCAGGTCGCAGATAAACGATTTTTCCTGCGCCGCGTGTCCATGTGCAACCGCTGCGGAAGACTTCGCCGCCGCTGAAGCTGCTGATCAGGAACGTGCATTCCGGCTCGGGAATGTCGAAGAATTCACCGTACATTTCCTCGCGGGGGAGGATGAAATGATCGTCAATGCCTTTGACAATCGGATGGCCCGGACGGGTGACCCAGAGGATCTCGCGCTCATTCTGCTCGACGCGCCATTTCAGGTCGCAATTGGTTCCCATGAGCCGTTTGAATGGCTTGGAAAAATGTCCGCTGTGAAGGGCGACAAACCCCATGCCGTTCAGCACGCGCTGATGCACGCGTTCGACGATCTCGTCTTTGACATCGCCGTGCGCCGTGTGACCCCACCAGGTCATCACATCGGTTTCGTCCAGCACCTGCTGAGAAAGTCCATGTTCCGGCTCATCAAGCGTGGCTGTTCGAACAATGAGATCGCTGCTTTTGCGCAGATGCGAAGCAATGGCTTCGTGCATTCCGTGCGGGTAAAGCTCAGCCACCACCGCGCTGGTCTTTTCGTGACGATATTCGTGCCAGATCGTTACTCTGATCGGCATGGGGTACATCCTTTATTTTTTGACTTCAATCACGCCTCCCGCGATGCGCGGTCCGGCGTTTCCTGCGGGCTGACTTTTCAGATCGTCCGGTTTTCCGTGAACGATGACGGCCTTGCCAACGATGTCGTTCTTTGCGCCGCTGCCGATGGAGATGTCGTCAACGGTTATTTCAAACATGGCCATGCCCATGGCGTCGGCTTTGACATTTCCGAAGTCGCCGGCGTGATGCTGCGGCGCATCGGGCGCGCCATGCTGATGGCCTTCGGGGTTGAAATGTCCGCCCGCGCTGGTGAGGTCGGCGGCGCTGAGGTCACCTTTCTCGTGAATATGAAACGCATGCTCGGAATTGGGAGCCAGCCCCATAATGTGGGCCATGACTTTCACCTTATCGCCCGTTTGGGTGAAGGTGACGGTGCCGGTCACATGGTTATCCGTGGGTTGAGTGGTGGCGGCTTTGGAAGGCGCCAAAGTTGCAACAGCAACCACGTCGGCGGCGATGGCGCCACGCGTAAGGAACGCCACTATAGCCACTGCAAACAATGTTTTGACCGATCGAATCATAATCCTTCTCCTGTATTGAGTGGCGAACATAGTAAAGCCCTCAGCAGTGCACGCAAGCAGGGGGGCTCCTATGATTGATTTATCAGGGAAATCCTGCTGCTCCGGAGTAAACTTGAGGCATGAACCGCTCGCCCATAAGATGCCCCCCTGCTTTTTGACAGGAATAACAATGGCTAGCAAAGGTAATCCGTTTGGCGCATCGGCGTCGCTTCCCACTCAGGCCGGCAACGTTACGATCTATCGTCTGGCGAAACTTCAGGAATTGGGTCTCGCCAAGCTCGATGAATTGCCGTTTTCCATCAAAGTCCTTCTGGAAAGCTGTCTGCGCAATACCGACAACTTTCAGGTGAACGAGCAGGATGTAACGCGACTCGCAGCCTGGAAGCCGGATGCGACCCAGACTTTTGAAGTGCCGTTCAAAGTCGGACGGGTGATCTTGCAGGACTTCACTGGCGTACCCTGCGTGGTCGATCTGGCCGCGATGCGCGCTGCAATGAAGCGCGCGGGCGGCGATCCGCAGAAGATCAATCCGCTCGTGCATGTCGATCTGGTCATCGATCACTCTGTTCAGGTGGATGAATTTGGCAGCGAATCGGCGCTGTTCCTCAATTCGCAAAAGGAATTTGAACGCAATCGCGAGCGGTATGAGTTTCTGAAGTGGGGACAGAAGGCATTCCGCAATTTCGGAGTCGTTCCCCCGGCAACCGGCATTGTGCATCAGGTCAATCTGGAATATCTCGCCAGTGTTGTCATGACCGAGAACGGCGTGGCGTTTCCCGATTCATTGGTGGGGACCGATTCTCACACGACGATGATTAATGGTCTGGGCGTGGTCGGCTGGGGCGTCGGCGGGATCGAAGCCGAAGCATGCATGCTGGGCCAGCCGATCTATCTCGTCACGCCGCAGGTCGTTGGTTTCAAACTTACCGGTAAATTGCCCGAGGGCGCAACGGCGACTGATCTGGTGTTGACCATCACCCAGATTCTCCGCAGCTTTGGCGTGGTTGAGAAATTCGTCGAATTTTTCGGCGAAGGTCTGTCAACGATGTCCGTCGCCGATCGTGCGACGATTGCCAACATGGCGCCGGAATATGGCGCGACGATCGGATTTTTCCCAGTCGATGATCAGGCACTCAAATATCTTCGATTGACCGGCCGAGCGCCCGGACAGGTTGATCTGGTCGAACGATATTGCAAGGAGCAGGGTTTATGGCGGCAGGACAAGAGCGAGCCAAAATACACGCAGGTTCTTGAGCTTGATCTCGGCACGGTGGTGCCGAGCCTTGCCGGGCCCAAGCGCCCGCAGGATCGAGTGGAACTCCCCAATGTTCGCAAGAGTTTCGCCAGCGCCTTCCCATTAGCCCCCGGCTCCGCCGGGGGACACGCCCCAGCAACAGGCGGCGTCGCCGTCGCCGAGGAAGTCGAACTCAAGAACGCGGATGTTGTCATCGCTGCAATTACCAGTTGCACCAACACCAGCAATCCGAGCGTGATGTTGGCGGCGGGTCTGCTCGCGAAGAAGGCGATCGAAAAGGGTTTGAAGGTCAAGCCGCACGTCAAGACGAGCTTGTCCCCCGGTAGTCGCGTGGTGACGGACTATTTCGAGAAAGCCGGACTTCAGAAATATCTCGACATGGTCGGTTTCCAAACGACCGGTTATGGCTGCATGACTTGCATCGGTAATTCCGGTCCATTGCCGGAACATATTTCGCGACAGGTTGAAGAGCACAATCTTGCGGTGGCTGCGGTGTTGTCGGGCAACCGCAACTTTGAAGGTCGAATCAATCCGCATGTGAAGGCAAACTATCTTGCGTCTCCGCCTTTGGTGGTTGCTTACGCCTTGGCGGGTACAGTGGATATCGATCTGAAATCCGAACCGATTGGAACGGGCAATGGCGGTCAAAAAGTTTACCTCCGCGATATCTGGCCGACTCAGCAGGAAGTGAACAACGCGATTGAAACCTGCGTGTCGCCGGAAATGTTCAAATCGCAATATACGAACGTAGGCGACAAGAACGAACAATGGAACGCGATCCCGGTTCGAGGCGGCGAGCTGTTCGATTTCGACCCCAAGAGCACTTACATCCAGGAACCATCGTTCTTCATGGATCTCAAGCCCAATCCGGCTCCAATCAAACCGATCAATTCGGCTCGTGTGCTGGTGATGGTCGGCGACAGCGTGACGACCGATCACATTTCCCCGGCGGGCTCGATCAAGAAGGATTCCCCGGCTGGGAAGTTTCTGATGGATAATGGCGTGAAACCGCTGGACTTCAACAGCTATGGTTCACGTCGAGGCAATGATCGCGTGATGACGCGCGGAACGTTTGCCAATATCCGCCTGAAGAACCAGCTTGCTCCGGGCACTGAAGGCGGCGTAACCAAATATCTGCCGACGTCGGAAGTGACCTCGATTTATGATGCCTCCATCCGTTACCAACAAGCGGGCACCCCATTGATCGTCTTGGCAGGCAAGGATTATGGCATGGGTTCAAGCCGCGACTGGGCTGCCAAGGGCGTGTTCCTGCTAGGCGTCAAAGCCGCCATCGCGGAGAGCTTCGAGCGAATCCATCGCAGCAATCTAGTGGGAATGGGTGTCTTGCCGTTGGTATTTAAGAAGGGCGAGACGCGCGCATCGCTGGGTCTGACCGGCGAAGAAATTTATAGCATCCAGGTGGATGACCATCTCAAGCCCGGACAGGACGTCGTTGTCAAAGCGGGTGATAAGACCTTCATCACTACTTGCCGAATCGATACGCCGGTTGAACTGGAATACTACCGCAACGGCGGAATCCTGCAGACCGTGCTTCGAAAAATGTTGAAAGGTGGATAAAAAACGAACCCGGGCATCTCCCAATCTGTATGATTGAAATGCCTCACCCAATGAGTTCAAAACTGCGGAATCATCAGCGGATCGCGCGGCTCAGCCGCGAGAAGATCGAACAGCTTCTAAATGAGCATCCGCTGACTGCTATCGAACCGTTGCCATTACGGGTCGCACGGAAGAATGATCCTGACGGGCCATTCCGCGCGATCAAGCCTATGCGGAAATCGGCTTAACCTAGATTCTTCAGTTTTCTACCTGTTCAAAATTCTCGACCATGTCTTGAACAAACTGGCTTTCAAGTTCCACAGGGTCGAGCGCGCGTTGCAGTTCGAGACATGCGAAAATCACTGCGACGAACAGCAGCAGCAGACCCACGATGAACAAGGGTACAGCCGCGAACATCGCAACTGGCCAAATGGCGCTGAGTCCAACACACAATGAGCAAATCGATAAACATGCGATGGTCAGCAGCAAACACAGCAGGGTTCGTTGAAGCAGATGCGCCCGTCGAATGACATGTTTCGTTTGAACCTGAAGCATGCCGAGCATTTCCTGATGTTTCACGGTGGAGATGCTGTCGCCGCCGCCGCTGGCGCGATTCCTCGCCAGTGCTTCGGTTTCGTTCAATCGTTCACGTTGAAAGGCGCGTAATCGTGACACCACTGCGGCCAATCGATTGTAGAACGCGAGACACAGGAGCCCGCATGCCGAAATAACGATGATCGGTCCAACACCCGTAGCGATAACTTTTGACCAGTCCATGTTCGCAAGCCTATCCGGTGCCTGTCACAACTCAATGGGCAGAATGCATTACTTGCCGCGATTGATTAAGATGACAACCATGGAACGAGCTGTGCTTAATGTCGGCGGCGGCGCCAAGTCGTATCCAATTTCCGCCCACTATTCAGGGTGGCGTCATGATCTGCTTGATATCGATCCTGCCTGCAATCCCGATATTTTGATGGATGCTCGTTCGCTCGCCACCCTGCCTGGTGGTACGTACGATGCGGTTTATTGTTCACATAATCTTGAGCATTACCATCGTCATGACGCCATCAAGGTTGTGCAAGGCTTCATCCACGTGCTCAAGCCGGATGGGTTTGTTGAGATTCACGTCCCCGATGTCCAGATGGTGATGCGCCATGCCATCGCGAACAATCTGGATATTGATGATGTACTATACGTCGCCCGCGCCGGACCGATTCTCGTCCGCGATGTCATCTATGGTTATCACGTGGAGATCGAGCGGTCCAACAACGACTTTTACGGACACCGAACGGGTTTTTCTCCCAAGAGCTTGCAGGCGTTTTTGTTCAGTTTGGGATTTGCCGCCGGTAATGTCAGTTCCCCACCCTTCAGGCCGGACCCGACGCATCATGCGTTTGCGATGCAGGCGCTGATGTTTAAGCAATTGCCGACCCCCGAACAGACCAAGCTGCTTGGCCTGACGGCAAGCCGTTAAGAAGGAATCTATCCCATCATCGATTTTCGGATGCGCGCGACTTCGTCCAATGCGTCGGCAGGCTGAGGCGGCGGGGCTTTGGGGATCACACATGTAAACTCTGCACCAATGCGAAAAGCGTTGACGCCCATCGAGGTCGAGTGCATCACGGTGCACAACATCTCGAGGCTGCCTCCGGTTTTGCGAGGCATCTCAGTGACGAACTGCCTGCCGTTTTCCATTTTGATATTGTGAATGAACGACAGTCCGCGAGTCGAAAAATTGCTGCACATCACTTCAATGGCGTCGAGCTTTCGGTCGCCGGCGATCGGATGGATTTTGATTTTCGCCTGAAGATCGAGCCGCGCTGCACGCCGTTTCTCGTGATTTGAACCGGTCTGCGTCGCGTTGAATGAAGCTGTCAATTCGGCAAAGTGTTCGGCAGAAAGTTTCATGAGCACCGTCCCCTCCAATTATCGGAAGAGAGCGGGGGTCACTTAACTTGACCTCCATATGTGGTAAAATGCCCATCTTTTAGCATCCAGCGACTTTGCAACATCAAAGATGCGAAATCACCGCATCGGTGAATTGGCCGGTGCTGGCCGTGCCTCCCAGATCTTTGGTCAAGGACTTGCCCTCTGCGAGCACTGCATTATAAGCCGATTTGATCTTCTCCGCGATTTGCTCTTCACCCAGATGGTTGAGCATCATGACGCCCGACATGATGACCGCCAGCGGGTTCGCCAGCCCCTTGCCGGCGATGTCCGGCGCCGAGCCGTGCACCGCTTCAAACACCGAAGCCTCTTCGCCGATATTGCTGCCCGGCACGACGCCCAGTCCGCCGACCAGGCCCGCGCACAAGTCGCTGACCAGATCGCCATACAGGTTTTCCATCAGCAGCACGTCAAATTTAGATGGATCCTGTACCAATTTCATACAACCCGCATCGATGATCAGTTCGTCGTACTCGACCGTGGGAAACTCTTTTTCATGGACCTGGCGGGCGCAGGATAAAAAAAGCCCGTCGGTCAGCTTCATGATGTTGGCTTTATGGAAAACGGTGATCTTCCGCCGGTGACGGCGCATCGCATATTCAAAGGCAAACCGCGCGATGCGTGTGCAGGCGGCTTCCGAGGCCACCTTCAGGCTCGTCACCACGCCGGGCACGATTTCGTTTTCAATGCCGCTGTAAAGTCCCTCGGTGTTTTCCCGCACAATGACCATGTCAACATGGTCAAAGCGGGTTTTCACGCCAGCCAGGTTGCGCACAGGCCTCACCGCGCCGTACAACTTGAGCTTTTGCCTGAGCTGCACGTTGACGCTCTTGAACCCTTTCCCGACTGGGGTTGTCACCGGGCCTTTAAGGGCAACCTTATATTTCTTGATGGCGTCGGTTGTCTGGGTGGGTAGAACGTTGTCATAACCCTGATCCAGGGCGCTCGCGCCTGCGGGCAGTTCAACCCAATCGACCGACAATCCAGCCGCTACGAGCACGCGCTGGGCGGCTCCGGTTACTTCGGGTCCGATTCCGTCGCCGGGGATCAATACGATAGTGTGTTTAGGCATAAATCTTTCCGTGGAGTGAGGTTATACAAGCCATTCCGGCGCAGGACAAACCCAATATTCGCCGTGGGTTCGTTTTGCATTTCTTGCAAAATTGGAACGCCTTGAAACACGTTGGAACATCGCGTCACCCTTTTAGCCCGGTCGCTTGCGACCGGTTTTGTCGGCGCTGAACCGGTCGCAAGCGATCGGGCTAAAAAAGAGGCGATGAATTCTCATCTCTTATTCTTCACGCCGCCATCGGGTTTGGCTTCTGGCGCAGGGTCTCCCCATAACTACAGGTCGAATTGCGCATTTGGGTGGAATCGGCGCAACGGCCAGTTTAACTGCCGCCGAGGTGTCGGGTGATATTTAGGCGACTTTTCCAGGCTTCGAAGCGCATGTTGATGCTTATCGGAAAAAGGTCGATATAATAAAGTATAACTTGGAGACGTCATGACTGTCATGGTGAAGAAAGTAGGAGGTAGCGTTGCGGTGATCATTCCTAAGTCCATTGCTCAGGATATGGGCCTAATTGAAGGGATGCCTTTGGACATAACCAGCAGTGCCGATTCAATCGTAATGAGACAGCAGGGGCGCCGACCTCGACGGGCGATGAGCGACATCGTCGGCCAGATTCGCTCGGTGAGTTATGCTCGTCGGCGACGTGAATTGGGAGAGGATCGAGCTGTGGGCAAGGAGGTCTGGTGAGCAGCCGCACTTATCATCCGGAGCGGGGCGACTTAATTGAATTGAACTTTCAGCCAGCCGCCGGACGAGAGATCGACAAACGTCGGCCTGCAATTGTTTTAAGTCCGCGGCAGTATAATCGCAAAAGTGGGTTGTGCGTGGCGATTCCTGTTTCCACAGATCTCACCCCCGGCCCGCTGTGGATTAAGATGCCGGATGGATATCTGTCGAAACCAAGTTTGATACTTTGCGATTACATCAAAAGTTTCGATTATCGAGAGCGATCCGCTACGTTCATCAAGCGGATTTCGAATGAATTAGTGGAACAAATCGTGGGGAATCTGTTGGATATCATCGATCCGATTCAGTAAGCAGTATCGATACTCAACTCCATTGGCACGTCGAAATTCATCGATCATTTCCATACCGAGATCGGCGCGCTCATGCTCATAATGCTTGAAGGCACGCTCCAGATTCACCCTCGACCTCTTTGAGGATAACGATGGTCATGGTCTTGGAGAGTTCTTAAGCCGTTGAATAACTGCATTGATTGGCTTGGCATTTGATTGTCCGGTACTGGTGCAGTTTGATTTTATTTGGTCGAAAACGATGATTCCATTGATATGCACCTATCAAATGAACAAGTTGAAGCCATGCGCCAGATGCTTGTTAAGTGCGGAATAAACAAACCTTGTCCACGCTGCGGCCACTCGGGATGGCATTTAGAGCCATCTTGGGTGCAACTGCCTACTTACCTAAGGGACGAGGTTTCAAAGTCTGACATTTTGCCTTGCGCAGCGACGATTTGCGACCACTGCGGGTTTGTCTCGCTGCACAATATGCGTCAAGTAATTGAACAAGGCTCTGGTGGATTAGAAGTGCCGCCGCCCTTGCGCCGGGGCTAGTTGTTCGACCGCTCATACAAGTTTATTCGCCGATCAGGTCCAGCAACTCCTCGATTTCCCAAACATGATTGGTGAGGCCCGCTTCCATCGCTGGTGTGACCCGCAGTGTTGAATGAATCTTGCAGTAGTTGTAGTGCATGAAGTAGAGGGCAATCGCATTGAAATGGTTTTCGATTTTCTTGCTGTGGGCGTTCGTTAATCGGGTGAATCGTCGCATTCCCATACGCATCGAAAGATTCTGGCGTTTAACATATGACGTTGAAATGTGCTTTGGATCAGGATCGCCAAACTTAGCCTCTTTGCGGCACCCTGTGCATTCTGCTGGGCTATAACGCACTTCGTTGGTTGCTTCGCGCGGCGTACCGTAAATTTTCACAAGCTGGGCATAGTCCACGATATCGAATGCATCGCTCACCGCGTCCAGATATGCGCGGTGGCCATCGGTTGTGAGTTGTACGCGGGTAACAAGTCGATCAGCAACGTCGCCCATGAATTCGGTGGCGTATCCGCTATCACGACCGCCAAGCATGTAGCTAACGATTAGTTTTGTGTCCGCATCCAACGCCGTCCATGTCCACACGTCGCCAAAACCCAACTGGCCTTTCTTGTCAGCGGGGACGTTCTTTTCCTTTGCGTAAACAAATGACCAGATTTCATCGCACTGGATGCGACGGGCGGCGATACCCCGAACGTGTTCGTTGTGATAATCCCCGCAGGCTGCACCAATCTCTCGGAGCAGCTTTAATACCGTGTGCTTCGCTGCGCCGGTCAAGCGACAGGTTGCATTGACGCCAACGCCATCGACCAAGGCTTTGACGATCAGTGAACGGGTTTTGCTGTCCAACTTGTTCATAATGCACATTATGCTTGCTCGACAAAGCAATGCCAAAGGAATTTTCTCATGCAAAATAAAATTGCATTGCTATACTAGATTCCGGGACAGAAAGGATTTCCCCCTAGCTCTTTTTCAGAAAAAAGGCCAAGGCCGATAATAGGCCAGCCTGTACCATGTTTCTCGGCGAAACTTTGGGTCAAACCCCGCGTATTATTTATTGGAAGCGGCGGTTGTGCCGATCTGAAGTCTATGCGATCAAGAGTTAACCCCAAAACTAGGGGAAAGATGCGAAAACTCCGAATTCCATTACACATCGTCTTTTATAAAGACGGCGAGCTTTGGATCTCCCACTCCTTGGAAATGGATGTAATGGGACATGGCACGAGCAAACGCAAAGCATTTGAATTGATGTGCAATGCCGTTTCTGAGCAAATTGCCGCCAGTTTGGCAAACGATAATTTGTCGAACATTTTCCAGCCCGCAGACGCAAGATTTTTTCAGATGTACGCTGAGGGCGCAGATGTCGCCGATGTTTCTTGCACGGTTCACGAATTTGCCGAGGAAACGGAAAACGTCGAAATCGAAAAGTTCCAAGCAAGAGAGTTCCAGGGACGTTTCGTTTTGGCGTAGAGGGACTGGTGGCCGACAGAATCCTGAAACTCAGACGTTTGAAGGAAATCCTTAGAACGTTCGGGATTGAGTGGAATGAGCAGAAGGGGAAAGGGTCGCACGGGAGCTTTTGGAAGAAGGGGGACGGTGGATTTGTCAGTTACCCCGTACCAACCACTAGAGATGACATCCTAATCTGCTATGTTCGGGGATGTCGGAAGAAATTCAAACTCACTGCGGAAGACGGTGTTTCCGACAACGACTTTTATAACGCTTAATGTCCCCATCGTTTCGCTGCGGCCTTTTTGGCAATCTCTTGCTTCCTCTTCTTTGATAGCCTTTCAGCTCTTGCCTTGCCACCCTTGCTTGCCCCCAGCTTGGACAAAGCCACCGCGTGTGGATTCCGCGTATCGTTCTCTGGTGGCGTTCCAGGTGGTACTGGACGCGGCCCTTCACCCGTGGCGGCATCGACAACAGACTTGGCAATTTGAGTGAAGTCCCGGCGATTGCTTGCTCGACTAGGCATGGCCTTACCCTTGCACATTGCAGGCAAGGTGTCAAACTATTTCGCTGAATTCATGATTTCAAACTGCACCAGTACCGATTGTCCGGACAAGTATCGTGCATCACGTTCTTGGGATTCGGCCAGTCAAGCCTCGTCGATAGCCAATCCGTAGAAAAGCATAATTTGTGGCAAGAAACTTGAGAATGCAGCGGTCCCTGGCCTTTTGTCAGACCCCCATTGCCGGTTACCATTTTCTCGCAGCCGGCATCCTATGATTGATTCCCATGCCCGACTCTAACCAACATATGCAATGCATGGAGATATGGGGCGGCAATCAGCCGTTCGATAACTCTGTGGTGATGTCTGGGCTGGATGCGTGGGTTTACAGCAAGCCGTACAACGATTCGGAAGGCGGCGGGGATGTATATTACGTCTCGGCTTGCGCCACCGGGCGGATTGCCCGACTTCTACTCGCGGATGTGAGTGGCCACGGCAATGTCGTTGCGCAGACGGCGCGTGGCCTTCGTCGGCTCATGCAGCGGTACGTGAATTTTATCGATCAAACCGCCTTTGTCCGCGAGATGAATCGGCAATTCGCCGAGATGTCCGGGGCAGGAGTATTCGCTACAGCGGTCGTCTCGACTTTTTTTGCTCCAACCAACGAACTGACGCTTTGCATTGCCGGCCATCCCTTGCCGATGATTTACCGCGCGAAGGAAAAGCATTGGTCGCTTTGGAATGAGGGGGATTCGGGAAACATTCCGCTGGGTATCGATGACATCAGCGAATGGTCGCAGGTTAGCGCGCGGTTAAGCGTGGGCGATCTGGTGTTGTGTTATACGGATTCGTTGATCGAATCGCGCGGACCAGATGGCGAGTTTCTTGGGACGGCTGGTTTACTGAAGATCGTCCAGGGGCTGGATATTTCCGATGAGAAACAGATTATTCCCAATTTGTTGAAGGCGGTTGGCGCGCAGGCTGAGGGGAATCTGGCCGCCGATGATGTAACCGTGTTATTATTCCGTCCCAATGGCAGTGCGACGGCAGCGCCATTTTTATCGCGGGCATTTGCGCCCATCCGTGTGCTGGGCGCGGCGATTCAATCGCTGGTGAGCGATACGCCCGCGCCCTGGCCGGAATTTAATTGGGTGAACCTCGGCGGTGCGATGTTTAAGCCGCTAAGCCGATTGCGATCGCGAAAAAGCGGATGACAGAGATTGCTTTCTCCCTCGCCCGATATTCCGGGAGAGGGTTCCGTAGGTATAACGAATTTTGCAGAATCAAAGACAAAAGACCCTCACCCCAGCCTTCTCCCAGCGTACTGGGCGAGGGGACAATCCATTTGTTGTTCAAATTGATTTGAAAGGTCATTGATGTCGGTGATGCCGGCGTTGAATCAGGCGCTTGAACTGTCCCGCCGGGGCGACCACGCCTCGGCTGAACGCATCTGCCGTCAGATCGTCGCGGCCCAGCCGGGCAACGCCAAGGCATGGTGTCACATCGGCACGTGCTGTTTGACGGCCAATCGGTTGAAAGAAGCGGGGCAAGCCTACGAGCAGGCGCTGCGTGCCCAGCCTCACTTTCCCGAAGCGCTGAATAACCTGGCGGTCGTCCATTCGCGACTCAATCGCGTGGAGCAGGCGGCTGCGCTCTTCAAGGAAGCCATCAACCAGCGTCCCAACTGGGCTGAACCGTTCATCAGCTTGGGACATCTCTATACAAATAATGACCGCCTCGACGACGCTGCACAGGCATTTCGCAGCGCCACTCTCGCCGAGCCCCGTAATGCTGAAGCACACAATCTACTCGGTAGTGTATTAGCCCGCATGGGCGTGATGGACCAGGCGCGGCAACGGTTTTCCGAATCCATTCGACTTAATCCAAGGTATGAAACCGCGCACAGTAATTTGCTGTTGGCGCTGAACTATGACACGAAAATAACGTCAAAGGAATTGATGGCGGAGCATGAATGGTTTGATCGGCTACATGGACAGGGATTGATGCCGGTCGCCCCGCATTTGAATTTGCGAGATCCGAATCGTCCGCTGCGCGTTGGATATGTTTCACCAGATCTCAGGCGGCACGCGGTGGCGTGGTTCATGTTGCCGGTGTTTTTGAACCACGACCCGAAGCAGGTGCAGGTATTTGGTTACGCGCAGGCGAGTGAAAGCGACGCAATTGCCGAGCAATTTCGCTCGCGATGCGTCGGCTGGCGGGTGACCGTCGGTCGCACCGATGCGCAAATCGCAGAGCAGGCTCGCGCCGATGGAATCGATATTCTGGTTGATCTGGCGGGTCACACGGGCGGCAACCGGCTGGGGGCGTTCGGATATCGTCCAGCCCCAGTGCAAGTCACTTATCTGGGTTACCCCAACACGACGGGAATGTCGGCCATTCATTATCGTTTGACCGATGCGGTGGCAGATCCACCCGGCGAGGAGAGATGCCATACCGAGGAGTTGGTGCGTTTGCCGGGCACATTCTGCTGTTTTGCACCACCAGTCGATGTGCCTGATGTGGCGGATCTTCCGAGCATCGCCAACGGCTATGTCACCTTTGGCTTGCTGCACAAGATGTCGAAATTCAACGCGCCAATGCTTGATGTCTGGGCGGCCGTGATGAACGCCGTGCCTGGCTCGCGCCTTCTGGGTTTTCGAAATACGATGGACCGTTCGGTTCGCGATCGGTGGACCAGGGAATTTGGCAACCGTGGGATATCGGCCGACCGACTGATTTTGGAAAACGGTTCGGTGAAAGATGGGGTACATCTGACTTTGTATAACAAGATCGACATTTCGCTGGATGCGCTGCCATGGAGCGGCCACGCGACGACCTGCGAATCGATGTGGATGGGCGTGCCGATGGTGACGCTGCGCGGGACTCGTCATTCGGGCCGTATGTCGGCGAGTATCTTGACCGCGTTGGACATGCCGCAGCTTATTGCGGAAACGCCGGAGCAGTTTGTTCAGATTGCGTCAGAGCTGGCGAAGGATCGCAGTCGGCTGGCAAAGATGAGGTCGGAGCTTCGCGGGCGGATGCAGGCATCGACGCTGTGCGACGCGGCCGGTTTTACGCGCCGACTTGAGACGGCGTATCGCGAGATGTGCCGCCGCTGGTGCGAATCGACAAGCAGGTAGGAGTCTGAATCATGTCTCAACTCATCATTTCAGCAATTGGCCCGGATCGTCCCGGACTGGTTGGAGAATTGACCGGCCATCTTCACGATGCCGGTGGAAATATTCTCGATTCGCGCATGGTGAATCTGCGCGGACAATTTGCGTTGATGATTTTGCTGGAAGTGTCTGATGCAGCAGCCAAAACACTGCCTCGCGATTTGCCGGGGATTGGCACAAAGATGGGATTGAATGTGCTGGTCAGTTCGCAAGGCGCTGCCGCCAAAGCGGTGCAGGGTTTGCAATTCAAGCTCAAGACTTATTCGATGGATCAGCCGGGCATCGTCGCGCGGCTGACGAATCTGTTAAGTCAGCATGAAGTGAACATCGAAGAACTGGTGGCCCACCAGGAATCAGCCGCCTTTGCAGGGTCATCGCTGTTTGTGACTGAAATGAAGCTGACGGTGCCGGCTAAGGTGCCGGTGCGTAAGCTCCGCAGCGAATTGGAATCGCTTTGCAATGAACTGAATTGTGACGTTGACCTGGAACCGAATTAGGCGGTACTGGGCCAGTTTACAAGCGGCGGGGCTAAATGAACCAGCCTCAAACTGACCCCGTTACCAATCAGGCCATGGTTGCACGCAGGGGCTCCAGGGCTGATAATTGCGGTTGGAGACTAAGGCAGCCATTTGGAAATGCCGACATTTTGAGATAGCCACATACGTCTGATAGCCTGATGCCCATCTTGCTCGCACAGCTTCAAGGCAGTCGCGCCTTCACCGCCGATGAGGTGCTCTCGCCTTACGTCTACGTTTTTTATGTTGCTTTCATCGTGTCGTGGATGTTCACGCCCGTGATGCGCGCGGTGGCGGTGTATTACGGCATCGTCGATCAACCGGATCAACTTCGCAAGGTGCATACGTCTCCCGTGGCGTATCTGGGAGGCGTGGCTGTATTTCTTGGCTGGGTGTGCGGGTTGGCTTCGAGTCAATTTCTCTTGCTGCACCGAACCGCGCCGCCGCTAAGCCATGTGGTCGTGAATCTGGGAATTGTTGCCGGCGCGTGCATCATTCTGTCGTTGGGATTGTGGGATGACCTGAGGCACATCAAGCCATGGATGAAGATCACGGGACAGGTTGCGGCGGCGTGCACGTTGCTGGCCTCGGGTGTCGGGCAGAATATGACCGGACAGTTCCTGTTTCCGATTTTCAGCAAAGCGGAAGTCTATTTTCATCTGCCGGTCAGTAAAAATGTATATGACACCCTGGTCATGGTCAGCAGCGATGCCCTGGTGATCGCCATCGTCGTATTCTGCTGCAACGCCACAAACCTGATGGACGGCTTGGATGGTTTGTGCGGCGGAGTGACGGGAATCATCGCGGCAGGATTCACGCTGCTGGCGGTTTATCTGGGCATGAATAGCTCGGCCGATCAGACTAACGATGATGCGCTTCGGGTTGTATTATCTCTCGCCTTGCTTGGCGGGGTGCTGGGATTTGTCCCATACAACTTCAACCCGGCCTCGATTTTCATGGGCGACACGGGAAGCATGTTTCTCGGGTTCAGCTGCGCGCTCATGATCATTTTGATGGGCGAAGTGGCTTCGCGGTGGTTCCTTGCCGCGATGGTGATGTTTGCCTTGCCGATCCTCGATACCAGCCTCGCGTTTGCCCGCCGATGGGTGAACCGCAGACCTTTTTTCAGTGCGGATAAACATCATTTCCATCATCAGTTGGTTGCCCGCGGCATGTCGGTCCGCCGGGCCGTTGTGGTGCTCTATGTGCTGGCAATCATCTTCGTGCTTTGCGGCACCGCCATCGTCTTCATGCGAACGCGCTATGCAGGCATGTTCTACATGGTGATATTCTGCTCGATCATTGTGGCTGCTTATAAGATGGGGATGGTGCATGAGCGGCCTGCGGTCGTGACGCGTCGCCCGCTGGATCAATCCGGTTCGCTTCCTTCGCCTCAGCCGATCGAATCAAGCTCGGTTCTTGAAGTGCGGGACGACCGCAACCAGAAAAGTTCGAGTCGTTCGTAACCCCAGCGTTTAAGCCATTCGTGCAGCGCCAATCGCAGCGTGAAAATCATGCTCGGCCGTGCTGAGCGTCCAATTTTTCAATGCCACCTTGGTGAGGTTTTCGTTGATCCGGTTTTGAAGCTCACTCGACAGGTGCTTGAGGCGAAGTCCGATGCCGCCCGCGAGAATCACGTGCTGCGGACGATAGATGGCATGGCAGATTCGAACCGCGCGGATGAGCGCCCGTATCGGATCGTCGGAAACCTTCACGTTCTGAAAAAACGACTCCATGCTGCCATATGCGCGGATGAGAGCGGGTGCACCGAGGTAGGCTTCGAGTGAGCCGGCGCCATTGTCCGGGCCAATGGGCGGATGGTCGCCAAGCGATACGTCGATTTGTCCGATGTGGCCGGGCGATCCGGGTTCGGTCTCAAGTGGTTTGCCTTCGTCCATGACGGCTGCACCGACGCCCGTGCCGATCGCGAGCACCAGCACACGGCTGGTAAGTTTTTTTGCAACGATCAAATCAGCGGCGGCTGCAACCGTGTCATTGAAGATCTTCGTTTGTCTGGCCGGTTTTCCGATTGCACGAGCGATTAAGTCATCGAGTGAGACTCCAGCTAACTTTGGCAAATTCACACTCAATGTTATTTTACACCTTTTCGGATCGACGATACCGGGCACACATAAACCGATTGCATCGAAATCTCCCTTGTGCGGTTCAAGGACTTGCTGCAACACGCTAATGAGTTGGTTTGGAGCAGGATCAGAATAGGTTGCGCTTTGCTCTTTCCAGAGAACCTCACCTTGGTGGATGGTCGCTAGTTTGATGGAACTTCCGCCAATATCGATGCCGAGAGTCATCATTCCATTCATCCTAGTTTGCCGAGATTATAGCGAAAAGGGGTAGGGGAACTTCCTAAGTTATGAAATATAAACGGTTTTGTCTTCAGCTTTGGGAGGGTTTTATTATAAATTATAGAAGCAATAGGGGATCAACTTGAGCAGGCGGGTTAGGGATGGATCTCAGCGGGCTTAAGGTGACTTCCCAAGGTCGCGGGCAACCATTGTATCTGGCGGCTTGCGAGGTTCTGAAAAAGGGGGTCGATGCCGGAGTCTTTCCGGTCGGCCGACGTCTGCCTTCCACAAAAGAATTGGCCAGGCACATGGAGATTTCCCTGGTCACCGCGCACCGCGCTCTTCTCGAACTGGTGCACGCAGGTGTCCTTCGCCGGGCACAGGGGAAGGGAACGTTCGTGCACGAACGCTACGGACAAAGGCGCGGAAGCGCAGCCATGCGAATCGGGCTGGTCAGTCCGGCGGAAGATGCCCTTGAATATTTTTACCGAGCTCGGGTTTTCGAGGGCATTCGTCAAGCCGCGCGGCAACTTTCCATCGACCTGCTTTTGCTCGGGCTGGATGAAGACGTGCGCGGCGAATGCAGCGGGCTCGTGATGATGTCCCCCCAGCCCGAGCAGATCGAAACCATTGTTTCATCGAATAATCATAAGCCTGCGTTGATTGTCGGAGCACGGTCGTCATCGCCTCGCGCCGGATGGATGGATATCGATAATTTCGATATCGGTCGCCGGGCTGCGATGCACCTGTGCGACGCAGGACATCAATTGATCGGCTTTATGGGCGGAGAAGACAGCGTGATCCACGCACAGGAGCGCTGGCGCGGATTCCTTGCTTGTTGCCAGCAGCGCAACGTCGCGCTGCGCGACCAGAACATCATTCGCTGCCTGACCTGGAAGCTGGATCATCGCGAGCACATGGGCTTAATCAGGGCGCTTAGCAGTCCGAGTCGTCCCACCGCGATTTTCGCAGCCGGTTACGACTTTGCGATGGATGTTTACGCTGCGGCCCGTACCGTCGGTCTTTCAATTCCGCGCGATTTATCGGTCATCGGCGTGGATGACACACCCAGCACGCCCAACCTCGATCCGCCCATGACCACCTTCCGCCAGCCTCTGGTGCAATTGGGTCATACAGCCGTGACAACGCTGCACGATCAGGTTGCCAACGAGGATTGGGTGCCCGTCGGCCGTACTTTGCGAGCCGAGCTGATCATCCGCGGCTCGACCGGTTCACCGGGCTGATTGGTGAAAGTCCTCCTTTCCCAAAATTGAGTTCGTTTTGTGTTTTCGACGATCCGCCCCTTGCATTTCCGAACCGAAACCAGTCGCGAGCGACCGGGCTAAAAAAGAGGTTGTCCGTTCCTTGAATTGCCCCCGTTGTGTTCATCCGTATACCAGAACCATTTCATTAGAGACTTTTGTCATAAATGACGCGAATAATACGGCCGAGAATATGACGGTGGTTTGGCCTGCGCAGTCAGCAGTTTTGGACAAACGAAGCAATACGCCGATTGTCATAGGTCCAACATCACGTCCGCTAAGCGATGCAGACATTGCCAAGGAAGTAGTCAGGCAGAATAACGATGCCGCAGCACTGCAACAGCAAGCGAAAACTCGAATTGAGCAGGTCGGCAGGCCTGCCACATTGCCTGCCAAGTAAGATTGTAAATATTGACCGAGATGGCAATATGCGACGTCAATTTTATCTGGCCGCGTGTGTACTCTGCACCTTCACATCATTTTCTTTTACTCTCGCGCAAGCCCCAGCTGATCAGGTAGTTACCTCTATGTCTTCGCTTACCGAGATTTCCGTCTCTCTGTCTGCAAAGGAAAAAGTTTGGATTCAAGACTGGGAAAAAGAGGAAATTGCGGGCAAGCCGGCCTCGCTCCAAAAAATTGAAGCACTGTCCGCATTGCTTCAAAAGTCCGACATGGGGATTTTTCAATCCGTGCCGCTCCTTCGCGTCATCGCCTTTGTGGATGGTCGGGAAGGCATCGAACCGTTGGTGAAGGTTGTTCTCGCCAACGCGAAGAAGCAGCTTTCGGAATTTGCCCCGCCAGATCCAACGCCGCGAGCGATGATTGATGCCCTTTGGCCGCTGCATGATTTGCTTTGGGATAAACCTTGGCCTGGCTCATCAAATTGCGCGAGCAATCATTTTTTTCTTGGCCAATGGTGTCAATTAGTTTCGGGCTAAACGGGACCGGCTGATCCTGCTACAATGCGTCCATGACGCAAACGGTGGCTCGGCAAGATGGGACTGCATTGATTAAAGGCGACGCGTATCTCGAGCCATACGCTCCCCAATTGCGCGAGCGTTTTGCCTATCACCAGGCAGCGCTGGCAAAAATACAACAGGATGGCGGATTACTTGGTCCCATCAGCCAGGGGCATCGATATTTTGGATTTAATCGCGGTCAGCTCTGGGGAAAAGATGGCGTCTGGTATCGCGAATGGGCGCCGGCGGCCATTCAGCTTCGACTGATCGGCGACTTCAATAATTGGGATCGCTACGGCCATCCGCTGGTCCGCGATCAATGGGGCGTGTGGAGCTTATTCCTGGCTGACGATCAGTTCGGCAAGACGTTTGTGCATGGCGGCCGGGTCAAGGTGACGGTCGTCAACGAAGACAAATCGATGGACCGGATCCCAGCGTATATTCGACGGGTGGTCGAAGAGCAGAGCACGCATCATTTCATCGGGCAGTATTGGAATCCACCGGAGCCGTACGTTTGGAAGAATGAGAACCCACAGCAGAGCCGCGGGCTTCGGATTTACGAATCGCATGTGGGGATGGCGACCGAGGAATATCGTGTTGGCACATACGACGAATTCACGGAAAAAGTCCTGCCGCGCGTGAAGGAGCTTGGTTACAACGCCATCCAACTGATGGCGATCCAGGAGCATCCATATTATGGAAGCTTCGGATATCACGTGAGCAACTTTTATGCGGTCAGTTCTCGCTTTGGCACGCCTGAGCAACTGAAACATCTGATTGATGTGGCCCATGGCATGGGAATCGTGGTGCTGCTCGACCTGGTTCATAGCCACAGTGTGAAGAACACGCAGGAAGGGTTGAACCAGTTTGATGGCACTGATTTTCAGTATTTTCATGCCGGCCCACGTGGAGTGCATGTGGCGTGGGATTCGATGCTGTTTGATTACAGCAAATATGAGGTCCAACGATTTTTGCTGAGCAACGTTCGCTATTGGCTGGAGGAATTTCGCTTTGACGGGTTCCGCTTTGATGGCGTGACGAGCATGATGTATCTCGATCATGGGCTGGGCAAGGAATTCGGCAATTACGGGGATTACTTTGGCGACAATGTCGATAAGGATGCAATTTTGTATTTGCAACTCGCCAATGATGTCGCGCACGCGGTAAAGCCGGATGCGATCACAGTGGCCGAGGATGTCAGCGGCATGGTGGGCATGGCCAAGCCCGCCGCGGAAGGCGGCATCGGGTTTGACTACCGCCTGGCGATGGGCGTGCCGGATTATTGGATCAAGCTGCTCAAGGAGAAAAAGGACGAGCAATGGATGCTCGGGGACATTTATCACACGCTGCTGAATCGCCGCAAAGGCGAAAAACATGTCGGTTACGCCGAAAGCCACGACCAGGCGATGGTGGGTGACAAGACGATCGCGTTCTGGCTGATGGACAAAGAGATGTACTGGAACATGGCCAATGAGCGGAACAGCGTGGTCATCGATCGGGGCATCGCGCTGCACAAGATGATTCGCCTGATTACCTTCTCGCTGGCGGGCGAAGGATATCTCAACTTCATGGGCAACGAGTTTGGCCATCCGGAATGGATCGATTTCCCGCGCGAAGGTAACGGCTTCAGTTTTAATTATGCGCGCCGGCAGTGGTCGCTGGCTGACAATCCGTTTTTGAGATACAAGGCCCTGAAGGAATTCGATCGGGCCATGATGCAACTGGATGAAAAATACGGGCTGCTGGATGATCCGTTTATTGAGCAACTTGCGTTACACGAAGACACCCGGCAACTGGTCTATCATCGTGGGCCATTGGTGTTCATTTATAATTTCCACCCAACCGAATCGTACACCGGTTTGCGCCTGCCCATGCCCGAGCCACGAGACTATGAACTGGTTTTAACCACCGACGCCAAGCGATTTGCCGGCCCCGGCGTGGTCAAGGAGGACATGGTTTATCCGTGGCAGCACGTACCGATGTATGGTCGGAATCAGACAATTCAGATTTATATCCCGCCCCGCAGCGCCCAGGTGCTGGCGCCAATTTAGGCTCATATACTCAATCGATGAACGTCAAAGACCCTGGCATCATGCCTTACCGTGACGCGTGGACGTTGCAGGAAAAACTTCACGCCGAAGTGTTGGCGGGCGGCGAAGAGCTTTTGCTGCTGGTTGAGCATCCGCCGGTGATCACATTTGGGCGGCGTACCGAAAATGAAGGGCCGAAGCATTTGGTTGCATCCAAGGACTACTTGAAACAGCTTGGCGTGGAAATCGTTCAATCCGACCGCGGCGGGGATGTGACGTTTCATGGGCCGGGGCAAATCGTGGTTTATCCGATTGTTCGATTGAACCGGCATCGGCTCAGTGTTGGTGGCTATGTTCGCAAGCTGGAAGAAACCGTGATTGCGGCGCTGGCGAACATGAACGTGCCTGCCAAGCGGGTTCAAGGATGCGTTGGCATCTGGACGGAGAACCCGAAAGGCGAAAGCGAAAAAATCTGTGCCATCGGCGTGCGAATTCGCCGAGGCGTTTCGCTGCATGGAATTGCCTTGAACGTGACGACCGATCTGAAATACTTCGACCTGATCGTGCCTTGCGGACTGATCGGCAAGCGGGTGACGACGATGAAAAAGATTTTGGGGGATTCATGCCCGCCGATCGAAACGGTTCGCGAAAACCTGGTTCGCGAGTTCGTTGCAGCGTTTTCCGACCACTGACCACCGATCACTTTTTTCAAAGCGGCAGGCAAAACTGTTCACCGGAAAGCGGAACATGTTTGCCGATGCTCAGCCATTCGGTTCGCTCGTATTGCTCGGCCAGGGTCAGGCGGGATGCGATCCGTTTGTCGCTTTCAAATAGTTGACGCAGCAGTTTCGGGCAATTGCATTGGCGGCTGCGATGCAGAAGGACAATGTGCTGCGGCAATCGTCCGGAGCGCGATTGGCAGCGGTCGAGAATCGCGCAGATGGCTTCAAATGCCTGCTCGTTGGAGAGATGTCCTTTGCCGTTCATGATCCGCTGTTTCAGGAACCAGGGGCGGGGACTGTTCAGTTCCATCTCGCGGTCATAGTTGCTCTCGAGCGCGAGTAGATCGACTTCACAAAAATGGTCCAGCAGATTTCGTGGCACCCGGCCAAGATCGGTGGCGTATCCGATGCGGCAGTCGTAGCCGTCAATAACGAATCCATGTGAGCCATGCTCATCGTGCGCCAGATGCAGTGGTCGAAATTGCACATGTTCGGCCGGCTTGAATGCGTGGCAATTAAATGTATCAACTGACACATCAGCGAATCCGGTGACGCTGCGAAGATCCTCCGCCCGACTTTCGTGACAAAAGACGCGGATGCCGAATTTTCGGATGGTCGCCAGCCAGGTGGGGGAGAAATGGTCCCGATCCAGGTGAGTCAGGCAGATCGCCCGGATATCCTCAATGGAAACGCCCGTGCCCGCCATTCGCCTGGCGGTGGTTCGCGGACCGATGCCGGCATCGATCAGCACCGCGCCGCCGGGCGTGCGCAGAACCGTGCAATTGCCGGAAGATCCACTGGCCAAAATGCAGAGTCCGAGGGACATCAGAAATAAGCGGTTGTTTGAGTAGGCGGCGATCCATCGCCGGACGGTCAATTATAGCGTACAATTTGTCTTCTCAAAACCCCTGGAGCGAAACGGCGCATGAGCTTAAAGCAGAAGATCGATTCAACCACGGCAATCGTTGGCGTCATTGGCTTGGGATACGTCGGGCTGCCGTTGCTAGCGGCGTTTCATCGGGCGGGTTTTGCCACGATCGGCTTTGATATCGACCCTGCAAAGATTGACGCGTTGGCGCGTGGAGAAAGCTATCTCAAGCACCTGGGTGATTCACTGGCCAAAGACCTGAAAACAGGCGCGAAGTTTGAAGCCACACGCGATTTTTCCCGCTTGGCCGAGCCGGATGTGGTCATCAGTTGTGTGCCAACTCCACTGGGAGCCCACCTCGAACCGGATTTGAGCTTTGTCGAAAAGACATCGGACGATATCGCCAAAACCCTTCGTCCCCAGCAGTTGGTGGTGCTCGAATCGACGACCTATCCTCGAACGACCCGCGAAATCATGCTTCCCAGGTTCCAAGCCAGGGGTTTGAAGTGCGGCCAGGATTTCTATCTCGCCTATTCTCCCGAGCGCGAGGACCCGGGTCGCAAGGATCACAGCACGCAGACGATTCCCAAGCTGGTTGGCGGGATTGATTCGGCCAGCGGAGAACTGGCGGAGGCGTTATATAAACGAGCAATCAATAAGGTGATCCGCGTTTCCAGCGCCGAAGTTGCAGAGGCCGCGAAGTTGTTGGAGAACATCTATCGGGCGGTGAATATCGCGCTGGTCAATGAAATGAAGATGGTTTTGACAGCCATGGGAATCGATGTCTGGGAAGTCATCGAAGCCGCAAGCAGCAAGCCGTTTGGTTTTCAGCCGTTCTATCCGGGCCCGGGATTGGGCGGGCACTGCATTCCGATCGATCCGTTTTATTTAACCTGGAAAGCGCGCGAAGTCGGCATGCCGACCCGTTTCATTGAACTGGCGGGTGAGGTGAATCGCGGCATGCCCGATTACGTTGTGCATCGCACGACACTTGCGCTCAACGAACGCGGCAAGTCCGTGAAAGGCAGCCGTATTCTTGTATTGGGACTGGCATATAAGCCGGATGTCGATGACGTGCGCGAAAGCCCGAGCTTCGAATTGATCGAAAAGCTTGAGCATCTCGGAGCTGATGTCGATTATCACGACCCGTTTGTTCAGCGAACCCACAAGATGCGACATCACAATCTGCAGATGACCAGCGTCGAACTGGGCTTGGAGTCGCTCAAGAAATATGATTGTGTCGTCGTTGCGACCCATCACAGTTCATACAACTGGCAGATGATTGCAGACCATTCATCCCTGGTGGTCGATACTCGCAATGCGATGCGTCGAGTGTCGGGCAGGCGGGATCATATTGTCGGCGCCTGATCAGGCGATTGACTCGCGATTCATATGCGTGAATGGAAAGATTCCCTTTTCCCGCAGCGCGCGGGTGACGACGCCCGAGCCGTAGGTTTTGCAGGCACCGAATTCCGATGGAGTGATGCCGATGCAAAGCATCAAACCGCCCGGCGCGCCCCGCACGCTGAAGCTATGAGCCGGCGGGTCGGGACGGGCAAACAGGATCGCGGCCACGTCTGATTTTGGCGGTCGCATTTCATGGATATCCATCGTGTCGCCGGGATGAATGGCGGCATCATGGGTGTATTTGGCCAGACGGCTCAGAAAGCCAGGCGCCCACGAATCCTCGTCATGGGTACAAACCACCAGATCGTATTGCCCCCAGCGATTGGGTATCTGGCGCGGGTTGCCGATCAGGCCGCATGTAACGTAGGTGATTCCCGGCACATACTGACGAAATCGCAACACATCGGCAAAGCCGTGGCGATGCAGGTTGGCTGAGACGTGAAAGACCGTGCCATCGCAAGGACCGAGCACGGCTTCCAGCGCCGCGACTCGTGCTTTCCACCACCGCTGGTTTTCATCCCGGTCGGATGACCGTGCGATCAGGTTTCGCATCCATGCGAGCATGGACTATTTTTTGGGCGCATTGCTCGGAATGCAAATTTTTAGTCGGCAGAATTCTTCCATTATTTGCTTCCCCATGGAATTCCCTGTATTTTACGCGCGCCCAAGATGTTACTGAAGGGTACACAGCAAAGGGAAAGGAGTCGCGACGCGTGTTATTTCTCGATTCGCTCTTGGGCATGTTCAGCATTGACATGGGCATTGACCTGGGGACGTGCAATACCCTGGTCTGCGTCAAGGGCGAAGGCATTGTTCTGAACGAACCCTCCGTTGTGGCGGTCATCAAGGGGACCAATCGCGTGCTTCAAAATGGCAACGCGGTGGGCCTTGTCGCCAAAGAGATGATCGGCAAGACTCCCGGCACGATTCAAGCCATCCGTCCGCTTAAGGACGGCGTCATCAGCGACTTTGAAATCACTCAGGCGATGCTCGGCTATTTCATCCGGCGCGTGCACGGCAACAAGTGGATGGTGCGCCCGCGCGTCGTCATCGCCATTCCATCGGGTATTACCGCGGTTGAAAAGCGTGCGGTGCTCGATTCAGCCGAACGCGCCGGCGCCCGGCGGGTCTTCCTCGTCGAAGAACCCATGGCTGCCGCCATCGGCGCCGGCCTTCCCGTAACCGAACCCACCGCCAGCATGATTGTCGATATCGGCGGAGGTACGACCGAGGTCGCCATCATTTCACTGGCTGATATTTCCGTTTGTGAATCCGTGCGCGTGGCGGGGGACGATTTTGACGAAGCGATCATTCATCATATGAAGCGCACGTACAACATGGACATCGGCGAGCAGACGGCTGAACGCATCAAGATCGAAATTGGCTCGGCCGCTCCTTACCCCGATGGCAACGAGCCGACGATGGATGTGAAGGGTCGCGACATGATCAGCGGCCTGCCGCGCAAGACCACCGTCACGGCTGAGGAAATCCGCGAAGCACTTCAGGAACCGGTCACCAAGATTATCGAAGCCGTCACCCGAACGCTTGAACTGGCTCCCCCTGAACTGGCGGCTGACCTCGTCGAAAACGGCATCACCATGGCGGGCGGATCTTCACTGCTGCGAGGTTTAACGACCGTCATCAGCAACGCAACGGGTCTGGATGTACGGCTGGCAGAGGATCCGCTCACCTGCGTCGCCCGCGGCACAAGCGTCTATCTAGAGAACCTGGAACTCTGGAAAGACACGATGCAGTCGGATGCAGACGAGCTATAGAAATTGCGGAATGCGGAATTCGAATTTCGGAATTAAATGTTGGGACGCATCATGGATGGTGCCGATCTTAAACTTAGAACCAAGAAGTTCGCCCTTCGCTGCATGAAGCTTGCAGACAGCCTGCCAAACAGTCACTCCGGTCGTACGATCGCCAGTCAACTTGTTCGCAGCGGTACATCGGTAGGCGCCAATTATCGAGCCGCTTGCCGTGGCCGATCCAAGGCCGAATTTCTGTCAAAACTTGGGATCGTCGAGGAGGAAGCGGACGAATCCGCGTTTTGGATGGAACTAATCGTTGAAAGCGGAATGAAAAAGCTGCGTGTGGTCGAGCCTTTGCGCGACGAGGCGGATCAATTGACGAGAATCGTGATTGCGTCCATTAAAACAGTGCGTGCGGGTAAGTCTTAACTCCGCAATCCGAATTCCGCATTCCGAAATGGCTTATGTCTTATCTGCGATTCAACCACGTCTTCTTCGGATTGATGACGCTCGCTTTACTGGCGGCGTTTGTGTTTTCTCCCACGGCAAGTCAGCGTGTTCAGGGGCAGGTTCAGGGAATCTTTGCGCCGGTCGCCTGGCCGCTCAGTAAAATTGGGGCGTGGGCGCATAATCGGGTGGCGCCGCGGCAGGTGGTTGATGATGGATCGCCTTCCAGCCCTCGAAGTTCGGATGAATTGAGACGCGAAAACGAGGATCTGCGGATTTCCCTGCGAAATCTGCGGGGTCAACTCGAGCGGCTGGCGGAGTTGGAAACCCAGCGATCGATGGTCGGCGATGCGCGCCCATTCTGTACGCCGTTTTCGGTGGTGGGATCGGATGCCGGCCATCGCGATTCATTGCTTCTGAGCGGTTCGAGCCTCGCCGGCCTGCGCGAGGGAATGCCCGTGTTGTCAGCCGGCGGAATTGTCGGACGACTCAGCGCGGTCGGAGTCGGCGGCGCACGCGTGCGGCTGGTCAGCGATCCGGGGTTTCGATTTGAAGCGCGATTTGCGCGGCTGGTCCGCCAGCCCGATGGAACATTGGATTTTCCCTTATTGCCAGGTGAATCGCAGGTCGTCGATGGTCGTGGCGATGGCGTTATGATGATGCGAATCACCGAAAAGGAAAAAATTGCCGCTGATCTTCGCAAGGATGATTGGATCGTGCTGTCCGATCGCGATTGGCCGCTCGTACTGACGAATTATCGCGTGGGACGAGTGGATTCGATCCTTCCGACCCGTGATCCCGGCTTTGTGCAAATAATTATCAAGCCTGACCAGAATTTGGAGCAACTCGAAGAAGTCATGGTGATGAATAAGGAAAAGAGAAACGAGCAGCAAGGCGCAAGCGGCGAATAGAAGCCCCTGCGCTCGATCTGTTCGAATCGGTTTTACCGGTCGTTTATGCGTTGGCCAGCCTGTCTTATTTTCGGCTACATCACACTCGGCGTGCAAGCGGGGCTGGCCAGGTATCTGGCGATTGGTTCGGCATCGCCGAACTTTGTCGTGCTGATGGTGATCTTCATCGCCATGAATGCGCCGCGCGATGCTGCTTTGCTCGCGGCGTTTGGATTGGGCATGTTTCAGGATGTGCTCAGCCAGCAGCCTTTGGGACTTTGCGCGTTGTCATATGGGCTGGTCGCCATGGTTGTCGTGGGGCTACAACAGGTGGTTTATCGCAGGCATCCACTCACGCATTTTTCGCTGGCGCTGTTTTCGTCCTTGCTGACAATGATGGTGATTGTTCTGCATATTGTCATTCGAGGACCCCGACTCTGGAGCCCGATCCCCTCATTGTTTTATTCTTCGTTGTACACCGCGGTGCTGGCGCCGATTGTGCTGGGACTTCTCGGCGCCATCAGCGGAGCATTTGCATTTCAGTCGAGCCGCAGGCGAACGTGATATTGAGCTTTCAGCATGTTTGACCGACGCGTGAAATTATTCCTGTCCGCGCTGGTGTTGATGACGCTGGTGCTCCTTGCGCGCGCGTTGCAAGTGCAGGTCATCGAACGGTCCGCATGGGGCAGCGAAGCGGACAAAGTCCTCAGCACCAGCGAACTGATTGAAACCACACGCGGCCGATTGCTCGACCGCAACGGCATCGTTCTGGCGGAAGATTCACCTTGCATCGATGCCTGCGTCGATTTTCGCGCGATCGGTCAGATCCCCGACAAGGATTGGGTGGATGCACTGGCCAAGTCGCGTTTGCGAACCCGCATGGGCGAGGATTATCGTCGTCTTGATCGCGCGAGGCGCGAATCGCTGGTCCTCCAGGAAACCGAAGCTGTGAAGGCCGACATCGACACCATGTGGCACCAGCTTGCCCAGATCGGCAAGATGTCCATGGACCAGATGGACGATCTTCGCCAGTCGATCTTCATCAAAGTTCAGATGCGTCAGCGGTCGGTCTGGTACAAACGATATAAAAAAGCGATCAGCGATAACAGTAAAGCCGAGCCGGCACCCGCCTATCGCCGATGGCTGCTCGATCTGTCGCAGGAACTGCCCGAGGTCGATGAATCGTTCATCGAAGTGGGCGAACAGACTCAATCGCACGTCATTTTGCCCGACATTGATAATGCGACGAATAATTTGCTGGCCAAGAATGCCGAACACCTGCCCGGACTGGTGCTTCGTCCCAGCGTGCACCGGTATTATCCGTACAACGATTTGGGCGCTCACGTCATCGGACATCTGGCCCATGTCTCGGAAAAGGATATTTCCGACGGCCCAAGCGATGAACTGCGGGAGTATTTGAAAAATGATCTGATCGGTCGCAGTGGTCTGGAAGCACTGTGCGAGCCGCTTCTGCGAGGGTCGCGCGGATTGATCGAGCACCGACCCGGCGATTCCACCAAGGATAAACTGCTTAACGACCCCAAGCCGGGCCTCGATGTGCATACGAGTCTCGATATCGAGCTTCAGAACGACATTTACCAGTTGTTCGCGAAGGTGCCGTTCAAATACAACTCCGACGATGACGCTGACAAGATCCCCATGCCTGGCGGCGCGGTTGTTCTCGATATCAAGACCAACGAAGTATTGGCTTTGGTTTCCTATCCATCGTTCAATCTCAACACGTTCGACGATATTTATTCGAGCCTGGTGAATGACGATGTGAATCGCCCGCTCTTGAACCGGGCGACCCAGTTCGCGCTCGAGCCAGGATCGACGGTCAAGCCCATGGTTGGGTTGGGCGCGATCACGCAGGGGGTGTTTGGAATCAACGATACGGTCGAATGCAAAGGCTATCTGATCCTCAATGGTCGGCAATATATGACTGAAGGCCGTTGCTGGGTGGCGTCGATGTATGCCAACGATCCTCGCGTTACATCCGTCGAGCATCATCCAATTCCCACGAAAGATCCGCATCCGACCGGATTTCTTACTTACCCCGATGCATTGGAACGCAGTTGCAACGTGTTTTTTGAAACGGTCGCGGACCGGCTCGGCATTGATGGATTGAGTTACTGGTTTCATCAGTTTGGCTTGGGCAAGCCCACGGGCATCGGGATTGCCGAATCGCGCGGGCATGTTCCATCGGATGGAGCGATCTCTCCTGCGCTTCGCAGGGTATTCACGTGGTACAGCGGCATCGGGCAGGGCAAGGTCCTGGCCACTCCGATCCAGATGGCCAATGTGGCTGCGACGATCGCAAGGCGCGGCATATGGGAGCGACCGCACTTGCTTCCTACCGACGACAATAACCCTGCCGACCGCGTCGATCTTCATCTTTCGCCCGAGGCGCTGGACCTCGCTCGCGAAGGAATGAAGAAGGTGGTTTCCGAACTCGGAGGCACCGGGCGCATTGAAGTTCCGGATGGGATCGTGCTGGCTGGAAAGACCGGTTCCGCGCAGGCGGCGCCGCTCAAGGTCGCTCAGCGTGATGGAGACGGGAAGATCATCTATGAAGAGCCCGTCGCCGCCGCCGAGGATGAGGACGGCGCGATCGTCATCACCAAGAATAAAGTGCCCAAGCGGGAAAAGCTGGAATTGGGCACGCACGAAAAGGCCAATCCGGTTGCGCCATGGTATCGGGGCACGGGGCCGGCGCAGGATCACATTTCGCATGCCTGGTACATCGGCTTTGCGCCGGCGGACGATCCGAAGATCGCGTTTGCCGTCATGGTCGAATACGGCGGCAGCGGCGGGGCGTCGGCGGGCGGAGTCGCCAGCAAAATCCTTGAAGCATGCGTCAAGCGGGGATACCTTCATCCCAAACCAGAGGCGAAAGAGCAAAGGACAGAATAGCAGCACGTGCATTTCTGCCTCGCGCTTTCTAACCTCTGCTCCTGAATGTCTTCGGTCTGGCGACAACTCGGTATCCTGACCAACTGGCCGGTGCTGGTGGCACTGGCCGTATTGTCTACGCTTGGAGTCCTCTCCATCTGGGCCAATCAGCCCGATGATGCCAGCAAACAAATCCTTTTCCTGGTGCTGGCCATCGCATGCATGACGCTGTTCCAGGCGATCGATTACCGCAAAATCGGTCATTTCTCCTTCATCTTTTATGGGGTCAGCCTCCTTTTTCTGATTTATACGGTCGTTCCCTTCACGCATGTTCCATCGGGCGATTCACGTCCGCTGCGCGTTCCTGAAACGCATGGCGCTTACGCGTGGATCAACTTCGGCCCGTTGCGATTCCAACCAGCCGAGATGATGAAGATCGCGTTCATCATGGTCATGGCCAGATATCTGCGCTTTCGTTCAAACTATCGAACGCTTCGCGGCCTGTTGCCTCCTTTCGCGCTGGCGCTGGTGCCGCTGGCATTGATCCTGGTTCAGCCGGACCTGGGCACGGCACTGATCTTCATCCCCGCGCTGTTCATCATGCTGTTTGTCGCAGGCGCGAAGATCAGACACCTGCTGGCGGTCGTTGCGCTGGGCGTGGCGACCGGTCCGTTTCTCTGGCTTTGCGGCAGCAAGGAAAACGGCGCTCCCGGATTGCCTGTGCTCAACCACCTGCCGACGTTCGTCAAGCGATATCAGCGCGACCGTGTCTACGCGATGTTCAAGAACGATTCGATGACGCTGCGCTCCACCGGCATGCAGCAGCATCGGGCGCTCACCGCGCTGGGCTCGGGCGGATTCGGCGGCAAGGGGCTGGGCAACATTCCGGTGAGCAAACATCTGCCCGAAGCGAATAACGACATGATCTTTGCAGTCGTTGGCGAACAGTTTGGCCTGTTCGGTTCGGCGGCGGTGTTGATGGCGTACATCGTTTTGTTCGCCGCCGGCATCGAGATCGCCGCCGCCACCCGCGAACCGTTCGGCAAACTGCTCGCGGTGGGGGTGGTTGCGCTGCTGGCGGGACAAACGTTTCTGAACCTCATGGTCGCCACCAAGTTGATGCCCGTGACCGGCGTGACGTTGCCGTTCATGAGCTACGGGGGCAGCAGCCTGCTCGCCAGCTTCATGGCGGCTGGATTGCTGCTTAACATCGGTCAAAATCGTCCACTGGTCATGGCCAACAACGCATTCGAGTTCGTCGAGTAGCGCGTATCTCCTTTCCAGGCCATGCTTAACAGCAAGTGCCCCATTCGGTGGGTTCGTTTTACATTTCACAAAACTGGAACACGCGATGGGTTGTCAAAGAACCTCCGAACGCCCACGGCGCCGCCGTGGGGAGTCCGCACGCGCGGTCATCCATCGTTACGGACGAAGGTTCATGAAACTTAACCCCTGCCGATTTTATTTTCCGACTGCTGAAATTATCGACCGCTGGCCGTGCTTATGGGCAGGGTGGAGGGGATTGCGGCGCTTTGAGGCGTGGGCATCGGGCCCGATGGATTCAGGCCTCTTTGCCGAAGGCGGTTTCTGACGTCGCTTTCAATCTGGTCCAGCGGATTAAGAAACTGGGCCGACAGCGGTTTTTTCATTTGCCGGACTTCGGTGATCAGCTTCAGGACATTATCCAGGTCGTCCGCCTTGCCGCTCTTATACAGGATTTCAGCTTCCTGGCGGATGGCTCCTCCCATGGAGGGCTCATTGGAGTCGTTTGTGGTGATGCTTTCGGTCGCGAACGCAACCGCATCGTGATACTGCCTGGCCCGCAGCAGTGCTTTCATGCGGTTTTCCATCAGGTCCACGATGACGACGGGCGGCACGTTTTGCGTCTTCTTATAGTCCAGCGCCAGCTTCAGATAGTCGGCCGCTTCCTTGAATGAATCATTGGACGCATTGGGATCGTTCATCAGCGTCATGGCGATGTTTTGTCGCTCGGTGGCCAGTTCATCTTCCGAACCGGGTTGCTGAAGGCGTCGTTCGAGCTCTTTCAATACGCTAATTCGGCGTTTGGGTTCGTTGCGAATCTGGTCCGCATCCGCCAGGTTTGCCAGTTGTTCCTTGGTCAGCTTGGGGAGAATACTGTCGTTGATGACGCTCCATATTCTTTCGATGATCGACGTATCTTTTTCAACGCTGAGTCGCCCACGAAGGGTTTCGACATAGATCGATGCATTGGGGAGGTTGCCCAGTGCGGAGACAGCCACGAGTCGAACTTCGGCGTTTCGATCGCCAAGGAAACTGACGACCAGGGCTGCGGATTGCTGGTTGCCGATCATGCCGATGGCCTTGAGGGTAACGCGGCGCATTTCATCGGATTCACCTCGACGATCCAGCAAGGGGTAAAGCGTCGAATCGAGCAGCGATTCTTGTTTGAGGGGAACCATCGCATCGACGAGCGCTTCGCGCAGTTCGTTATTGCCTGAAATGGGCGGATTGGCCGCCAGCGTCCGTCGCAATGCCTCGGCGGTCTCTTGGGCAAGGGCGGGGTCGGGCTGGATCAGCGGGCCCTTGGCTTCGATCGCCTTAGCCGCCTCCACAACCGCGCCGGAGTAGGGGTCTTTCAACAACTCGATCATCGGACGCACGATGCGGACGTCGTTGACCTGGGCCAGCGCCTTGGCCAGTGCAGCGCGAACTTCGCCATCATTTTCCTGGGCAAGCTGGGTCAGCAGCGGCTCCATCGCAGACGCATCATTGATCGGCGCCAGCGCCTGCGCGACAGCGATACGGACTTTTGCATTGCTATCACCGATGAGTTGGCGTAGTTGTTCTCGAACGGCAGCGGTCGGGCGTTTGTTGTCCAGAAGGATGTCATCCTGAACAATGCCCGCGGCAATCGCCCGGATTTCCGGTTCGGGCTTTTTGAACAGTTTCAGCAGCATGTCCGGCCGCTGTTCGGCAGGGGTCGATTGATATTCCTGCTTAAGGTCATTTTCCAAGGCCGTGCCGACGTCGGCATAACGCTGGCGAAGCTGGTCATACCGGGCAGCCCGCTTCAGGAGCATCTCTCGTTGAAAATCCTGATCCGGGCGAGGCAGGTTGCGTGTCCACCATTCATTCCAGCGGCGAGTATCCTGCCCATAATCTGTAATGCCGGTGAGATCCGCCAGTGCATTGGCGGCTGCTGTTCGAATGAGGGCTCCTTCTTCAGGCGATTTCAAGACGCCAATCAGCGTCTCAGCCGCCTGCTTCTCGGGGAAAGCACCTAATGCGCGGATACATTCTCTGCGGACGGCTTCAGGAACTGGCGGGCGCTTCTGCACGTTCGTACTCAATCCCACCCAGACTTCCCGGTAGGTCTTGTAATTGGACAGCGCACGAGCTGCCAATTCAGGCAGCGGCCGAGAACCATTCAGGGCCATAAACAAAGGATCAATCAGCGTTTCATCAGGCGGCTGAATATCGTCCACCAGCGCTTTGGCAACGGCAATCTGCCCCGAAGGCTGGTTTGAGTTGGTCAAAGCGTCTCGGAGTATCGCCCGTGATTCCTTGGATTGGCGGGAAAGAAGCCTTCGGGCGGCCTCATCGCGCTGGTCCTGGGAGCTTTGAACATCGCTTAAAATCGCGGAAAGCTGCTCGATATCCTGCCTGGCGGAGGTTGCGGTGGCGGGTGCGGGAGACTGGGCACCTGCGCGAGATGATGTGCCGGCGGTGATTGCCGCCAACACGATTAAAGCCATCCTGAGCCTGCTTCCCAACGTCACGTGCCTACCCGAATTTCAATTTGACCGAACATTTTTGGACGGGCATGAGCCTCGCACCGCAACAGAATACAAAGAGTACCGTATTCTATATCGCCAGCATAGCGCCGAGCGTTTTAACAATGCAGGATATTTTCGGGACCGCGCCGGGTAAGAATCGAAATTAAAAATGGAATTTTGAAATTTTACGCTACGAAATTGTTGGACCAGCATGCTGATGATACAGTAAAACCTGTTGCAGGCAGACAATGACCACTTGAGGGGCCAGTGCTATGGAGAGCAACGACTGGAGTGACGCAGAACAACGAGTTGAACGTGCCCAAAGGCTTTTTGAGCAGCGTCGCTGGCAGGAAGCCTTGGCCGAACTCCGCGCCGCCACCGCGGTCAATCCCTATAATCCGACCTGGCTCTATAACCTGGGGCTGACCCTCGACCAACTCGGACGTTACGAAGAAGCCGTCGAAGCGTACGAACAGGCGATCGAAGTCGAACCCAACGATATTCAGGCATTGCTCTGCCTGGGCGCTGATTTACATCAACTGGCCCGATTTTACGACGCAATCCACGTTTTTGAGAAGGTTCAGAGCATCGATTCCACCTGCGAGCCTTCGTATTGCGGTCGCGTCCTCACCTATGCCCAGCTTGGCGAACATCAGCTTGCCGAGGAAATGTTCTATCTCGCCCGGCTCTATCGTGAACATTGCCCGCAATGTTATTACAACATGGGAATCAGCCTGGCTGCCCGGGGGCTTCATGACAAGGCGGTTTATTGCTGGCAGCGCACGCTCGATCATGAGCCGGCCTATCCGCAAGCGCATCTGAGAATTGCCGAAGCACTGTGGGATAAGGGACAACCCGAGCTGGCCAGGCAACATTATCTTCAGGCATTGAGACAAGACCCCGGCGATACACACGCACTATTGGACCTTGCCGAACTGCTGCTGGAACTCGGCCGATCCGAGGAAGCCGGCGAAAAAATCCGCCGGGCAATCGAACTCAGGCCCGACGAGGCGCGCGGCTACAGCCATCTGGGTTTGTGGCTCTTCAGGGAAGACTCGCACGATTTGGCGCGACAAGCCCTGGAACGGGCGATTCAACTCGATCCGACATTCCCCGGCGTTCATTTATGCCTGGCGCGCATATTTCATCGCCGGCAGGACATGGGAAATGCCCGCCATCATTTGCGAGCCGAATTGCTGCTTCGGCCGGATGAGCCTCGCCTGTTGATGGATTTATCCAATTTTCTGATCGATCTGGACGACACCCGTCCGGCACTGGCGTGTCTCAAACGGCTGGTGCAGATCACACCCACCGACGCATCGGCATGGCAGAATCTGGCGGTTGTCCAGTTCATGCGCGGGCGATTCGATGAAGGCGCGACTTCAAGTCATCAGGCGATGAAACTCGATCCGGATAACGTCATGGTCCTGCATAATCTGGCTCTGGCTTTAAGTCAGACCGGGGCTTTTGACCAGGCGTTGGTGCGCGTCGGGGATGGGCTTGCCAAAGCGCCCAATGATGCAGCGTTGAACCGTCTTGAATTGAGATTGCACATTCAACGATTGTATGGCCGGACGAAATCGTCAATTCAGAAAATAGTCCAGGTTTGCAGGTTTTGGAGCCGATAATTTTCGGATAATTGCAGTCGTTCTGGCATCAGATAACCGCTCTACGTAACCCTCGCCACCACCATGGTTACATCGTCGGTCCGTTTGGTCAGGCCGGCAAAGCGGCGCATGGTCCAGAGCATGTTCTGGGCGACGATTTCAGCGGTGGCGCCGCCTTGCTGGAAGGCTTCAAGGATTCTTGTCCGGCCAAACGATTCGCCCTGTGCGTTTCGCGCATCGGCCAGGCCGTCCGTATATAGCAGAACCAGGTCGTTGGTCTGAAGTTCGAACAGCGATTGGTGATATTGCTCCTGCGGATCGACGCCGAGCACCATGTTTTCGCTTTTCAGTTCCAGCACCTTGCCATCGCGCAGAACCAAGCCCGGCGGATGGCCGGCGTTGCAGTAAGTCAGGCGGCGATTCTTGGCGTCAAGCACGCCATATAACAACGTGACGAATTCCTCCGGCTTGGTGTCGCGATGCAGCGAGACATTGAGACGGCGGCAAACCTCGTCGAGGTAATACACATTATCCACCTGCGCCCGAAGTGAAGCCCGCACGGATGCCATGATGAGCGAAGCCGGCACGCCTTTGCCGGAGACATCGGCAACAACCAAACCAACGTTGTCATAAGGCAGGGGAATGAAGTCGTAAAAATCGCCTCCCAGTTCGAAGCAGGGGACATAGACCGCCGCCAGATCGACGCCTTGGATTTTTGGCGGGTCCTGGGGAATCATGCGCTGCTGCACGTCAGCCGCCATGCGGACCTGTTTTTCCAACGCTTCGGCTTCGACGGCCTCGGCGTTGAGGCGGGCGTGTTCGATGGCCGCCCCCGCCTGGGCGGCGACGGCTTTCAGCAGATTGACGCGAAGCTGGCTGAACTGCTGTTCCTGATCGGTATAAACCCGCAGCACGCCAACCGCCTGCCCTTGATAGCGCATTCCCACGCAAAGGAGTGAAACGATGCCTTCGCGCTGTGCCTCGGCGGGGTAGATCACGCGCGGATCGCTGGCCATATTGGCAACGTAGCTATATCCGACCGGCGAAAGCGCTTCGGTATCAATTTCCGACTTGCTCAGCCGCACCGGGCCTTTTTGCAGGTAGGTTTGCGAAAGGTTGAAAACCGCCTTGATGACCAGTTCATCCTTATTGGTATCGATCAGGCGGATGGAGCAGGCCTTGGTGTCCATGATCTGGCAGACCGCCTGCACCGTGCGTTGGAGCACGCGGTTGAGATTTCGCGCATCGGCCAGCAACATCGTCAGGTTATATACCGCCGTCAGTTCGGCGATCCGCTGGCGAAGCTGATATTCCTGAAAGCAGAGCCGCGCCACGGCATTGGCGAGCAGATAGAGGAACTGGATTGCCGCCGGCCGGGTCGTGGTGTTTCGCAAGAGCGAACTGGTCAGCGATTTGATCTGCTTCAGATCGAGATTGAATTTATGGGAGAGGGACAGCAGCTTCGATTCATCGATTGAACCAGCGGTTCCGTCGGAAGGCACCATGCGGATCGTGCCCAGCCGCTGGTTGTTGACCATGATGGGCGCGACATATTCCCGCCCGAGCTTTTGGGGACCTTCGGGCTGGCTTTCCTCGGCTTGGGCGATGGCGCGTTGGCGCTGGACGAATTCGCGCGTGGGAGTCGGCTGCGTCAACACATTGCCATCGGCATCGGTGATGGTGGCTTTCACGTTGGCGACTGCCGCAAAGCCGTCTTGTATTTCCTGAAGCGTTGCCAGGTCCAAAAAATCGGTGAGGCGCAGGTTGTCCGGGTCAAAACTCATTCGGGGCGATTGTAGGCGTAGGAGGCCAAACGTAAAACATGCGCTCATGCCGCAATGACCACCCGCATTTTTTCATGAAGCAACTCTTCATCTTTCATTCATATTTTGGTTATCCTTGACAACATGCCGACGACAAACATTGGCGACGCGACATTTTATTATGAAACCCGCGGCCAGGGCATGCCGGTCGTGCTGCTTCACGGGTTTCCACTCGACAGCCGGGTATGGGAATCGCAACTGGAGGCGCTTTCGGATCGTTATCTGGTCATCGCCCCGGATCTACGCGGATTCGGCAAGTCGCGAGCAGGAGAATCATTCACCATCGATTCGCTCGCCGATGATGTACATTGGCTGCTCAAAGATTTAGGTACGCTGCCCTGCGCACTGGGCGGGCTTTCCATGGGCGGATACGTTGCGCTGGCGTACGCGAAAAAATATCCTGAATATCTTCGGGGACTGTTGCTCATCGACACCCGCGCCGAAGCCGATCCGCCGGCCGGTCGCGAAAATCGAAACAGGATGATTCAAACCGTCCGCCAGCATGGCCCAAAAGCCGTTGCCGACGAGATGTTTCCCAAAATGCTGTGCGATGAAACGAAACAGCAGCAGCCGCAGGTCGCGCAAATGTTGCGTGACATCATGGAATCGCAAACGGCAGAGGCAATTGAACACGCGCTGGAAGCGCTGCGCGATCGGCCCGACCGGGTTCCCGACCTGCCCGCCATCGCGTGCCCGGCGCAGGTGATGGTTGGCGAACATGATGTCATCACCACCCCTGCGATGGCCAAGACAATGGACGAAAACATTCCCAATTCGCACCTGGTGACGGTATTGCGTGCCGGCCATATGTCGCCGATGGAACAGCCGGACCAGGTGACTACCGCCATTCGGCGGTTTTTGGAAGAGCTCACAACCTGATTCAGCGATCCACCCCGCGCGTGCCATATCCTGTTGTCCCCTTCCTGTGCTATGATTGCGCCTATGAATCGGGAAAAACTTGCCTGGACGGTCAGTGTCGTTTTGTTGGGCCTGCTTGCTTTTCAGCTTCCAGGCAGCATGGCGCAGCGGGATGATGATTATTCCTTCGTGCGCACGTTGGTGGATATCCATCGCCAGGTCGCGGCCAACTACGTCGAACCGGTCGATGAAACCAAGCTTCGCGAATCCGCCATTGAAGGCATGCTCAGCCAGCTCGATCCATTTTCCGTTTACGTACCGCCTTCCAAGCAGGAGGACTTCGAGCGCATGCTCGAAAACAGCTTCAAAGGCGTGGGGATTCAGCTTAATCAGCGAGTCGAAGGGGGTCCGGTTGAAGTCGTAACCCCCATCGACGGTTCGCCGGCGTTCAAGGCGGGTGTCATGGCGGGGGATGTCATTCTCAAGGTCAATGGCGAAAGCATCGATGGCGTGCGACTGCCCGACGTCATTAAGAAAATCACCGGGCCTCTTGGCTCGGAGGTGAAGCTCACCGTTCATCATCTCACGGGCGCTGAAGCCGAATTGAAAATGACGCGAGAAGAAATCGTGATTCCCGTCATCAAGGGTTTTGAACGAAAGGCAGACAATAATTGGGAATTTTATGTCTCGCACGACCCCAAGATTGCCTACATTCGCATCGCTCAATTCACATCCGATACGGCTGACAATCTGCGACAGGCGCTGCTTCCGCTGATCGGCGATGGGATGAAGGGGCTGATTCTCGACCTGCGATTTAACCCTGGCGGCAGATTGGAAGAGGCGGTGGAACTGATCGATATGTTTGTCTCCAAGGGGGCGACCATCGTCAGCACCAAGGGGCGGAATCGTCCTGAAACCGCGCGCACCGCTACAGGAACGAATACTTTGCCCCGTTTCCCGATGATTGTGCTGGTGAACGAACACTCCGCTTCAGCCAGTGAAATCGTGGCGGGAAGTCTGCAGGACAATCATCGCGCTTTGGTGATCGGCGAGCGGACCTACGGCAAGGGCAGCGTGCAGGAAGTCATTCCGCTGGACAACAAAGGCGGCGAATTGAAATTAACCGTTGCGTATTACTATCTGCCCAGCGGGCGGCTGGTGCATCGCAAGAAAGATGCGACCGATTGGGGCGTGCAGCCGCAGATTTCGGTTCCCGTCGATGCGGCCGCCGAGGTCAAGGAATTTGAGCAGATGAATCAGCGGGATCGGTTCCTTCGCCCAACCACGGCGCCGACGACTGAAGAATCAGCGCTGGCTTCGCCAACGACCGGCCCGACCACGGCTGCCGCGCAGGCGAGTTCGCTCGATCCGCAGCTTCAGCGGGCGCTGGATACGATGGTCGCCACGCTGGTCTTGCAAGGCGGCGGGATTGCGGCGGCTCCCACGACAGCGCCGGCGCAACCGGTTCATTGAACATGCTCGTTTTGGGAATCGAGTCGACCTGCGATGAAACCGCCGCCGCCGTCGTGCGCGATGGCACCGAGGTTCTCAGCAATGTCGTCGCTACTCAAACAGAGCTTCACGCGAAATATCGTGGCGTGGTCCCTGAAATCGCCAGCCGCGCGCACATCGAAAATATTCTGCCGGTGATTACCGAATCGCTGGAAAAATCCGCTTGCGGCTTAGCGCAACTCGACGCCATCGCAGTCGCGCATCGTCCAGGATTAATCGGCTCACTCCTCATCGGCGTCACAGCCGCCAAAACACTCGCCTGGTCACTGAACAAACCACTCATCGGCGTCGATCATGTTCATGCGCATCTATACAGCGTCCTGCTCGACCAAAACGGCATAGGCCCGACACTGCCTGCCCTTGGTCTGGTCGTCAGCGGAGGGCACACGGCGATGTACGATGTGCAAAGCTGGACCGATGTTTCGCTGATCGGTTCGACGATTGACGATGCCGCTGGCGAAGCCTACGACAAAGTGGCTGCGATTTTGGGGCTTGGTTATCCCGGCGGGCCGATCATCGATCAACTTGCGCAAACAGGCGAGCCTCGTGCGATTCAGTTTCCCCGCTCGATGCTCGGTCGCGAATCGCTCGATTTTTCATTCAGCGGCCTGAAGACTGCGGTGCTGTATCATGTGCGCGGAGTTCCCGGCCGTGGCGATCAGCCGGCGCCGATGACCAAGCAGCATTTGCATGATGTCGCGGCATCGTTTCAAGCCGCGTGTATCGATACGATCATTGCCAAATTGCGACGCGGAGTTGCCCGCATTGGCGCGAAATCGATCATCGTCGGCGGCGGTGTATCCGCCAATCGCGGACTTCGCACGGCTCTTGCCAATTTCGACCTGCCGGTATTTTTTCCAAAAATCCAATATTGCACGGATAATGCAGCCATGAGCGCGGGTTTGGCGTATCTGCTGTCGGAGCAGGGCGGGACAAGTTCGCTGGATCTGGATGCGATCACCTATAGTCAGTTCAAGATATGAATCGAATCGTTACATTGTCTCCGCTGCCGGATCGACCGCTTGAAGGTCACAAGGGATTGTTCGGCCGAGTGCTGGTGGTTGGGGGAAGCGATTCGATGATCGGCGCGCCCGTGCTCGCGGGAACAGCAGCCCTTCGGATGGGTGCGGGGCTCGTGCAAATCGCGATGCCGCGCGCGGTGCTCGCGACCGCGATATCGATCACGCCGGAACTGATCGGCTTGCCGCTCAGCGCGACCTCGGCTCGCCAGTTACTTACCGCCGCCGAAGCCGCCGACGTTCTCGCCATCGGTCCCGGCATGGGCACGTCATCCGCTGCCCGATCCCGCTTGATGCAGTTGATTCGTTTGGAAAAGCCCGCTGTGATCGATGCCGATGCGCTCAACCTTCTCGTGGTTCAAAAGCAGTGGCCCAGGCAATTCAAGCTGGATGCCGTCCTGACCCCGCATCCGGGCGAAATGAAACGCTTGGCCAAATTGTTTGGCCGTGCAAATGTTCCGGCAGATGATGACGGCCGAATCGAAATCGCTCTGCTTGCCGCCAAAAAGTTTGGCCAGATCGTCGTTCTCAAGGGCAATCGCACGATCGTCACGGATGGCAAGCAGGTTTATGTCAATCGCACCGGCGATAGCTCACTGTCCAAAGCCGGCACCGGCGATGTGCTCACCGGAATCATCGCATCGCTGATCGGTCAAAAAATGAATCGATTCCAGGCCGCCTGCACCGGCGTGTGGTTGCACGGAAAAGCCGGAGAAATCGCGGGGCAATCGCTTGGCAGGCGAAGCGTGCTGGCTCGCGATGTCATTGATTCATTGCCGCGGGCAATTCGTGTCTACGAATCTCAAGCCGGGTAAACGGAGATTTCATTTGGTGGGGTCGCGCATTTCATTCTAAAGCGCCCCGCAAGCGGGGCCGCTAAACAAGTTACACCGGCTTTTGATTCATCAGCATGTAACCGATGACGCACACCGCAGCCAGCGCGGAGATCGAAAGAAAGATCGCCACCGCCAGCATGGCTGTGAACCGGGTTCCCTGACGATGCAGGATCTGTTCGAGCTGGTCATCGCGCGAGCTGATGCGGTCGCGCATCTGTTCCAGCACCTGAGTGCCAGCCGTCGAGTTGCGGGTGACGCTTTGCAGCGCCGATCCCAGATTGCTCAGATTGGAACTGATGGCTTCATCGGTCTGGCGGATGGTTTCGACGCGCTCGCGAATTTCATCGATTGATTCTCGCTGCGCGCCGTCCGATTGGCTCATCTTTTCGAGAATCTCGCCCAACCGTTCCTGCTGGATATTTTGTTGTTCGAGCTGCGTATGAATGGCCCGCAACGTTTCGCCATGAATACGACTGCTTTCAGGAATGGCGCGCAAGGCTTCGGGCAGGTGAGCCAGATAGCCGACCAGTTCATCCTGTTGCTTGGACTGGTTTTCAAGTGTCTGTCGAATGGCGGACATCAGGTCGGTGAGCGTGGTGAACCCATCCTGCAGATGTTCGATGGCTGCATCGCGCCGTGCCCAGGGACGAAGAAACGTGCTTCGCGGTTCGATTGCAGTGGAATCGCTCAAGGGCAGATCGCCATTGCTGCGACGAAAGAAGTTGCCGATTTTGGAGAAGAACGTTTGTTGATCGCTCATGATCGCCTCCATGCCCAAGGCCCGCGGCGTGGTTTGACACCTTTGACGCCCAAATCTACCATCCGCGCCGGAAATTCCAAGCCCGATGAACACGAAATCCCAATGACCAATTCTCAATGACCAACAAAGCATCAAACCCTAATGACCAATTGCAGCGTAACGGTTGCTCCTTGGTCCTTGGTCATTTGTTGGTCATTGGGATTTGGTCCTTGGTCATTTGCTGCGGTTGCAACCGGCCTCAAAGCCAAACTGTCTTAGCCAAATTTCCGACAGTGGCGTCCCTTGTTCCTGCCGCGACCGATCTGATCGTCGGCATGAGCGCGGCCGATCATCTGGTGGCAGTGAGCAGTTGGGAGACCAACCGACCCGAAATCCAGCAACTTTCGCGCGTGGGGGATTACCAGACAACCGACTGGGAAAAGCTCGCCGAATTACGGCCCGACATCATGGTCGTTTTCATGAACGCCGACCGCCTGCCGCCGGGGCTCACTCAGCGGGCGGATGATCTGCACATCAAGCTGGTGAATCTTCAATCCAGCGGGTTGGAACGGCTGGACGATGTGTTCAAGACGAGCCTGCTTCTCGGCGATCTAATCAAGGAGCCTCAGAAGGCAGCCGATCTGTCGCGCAATATCCGCGCGCAGCTTGATGCCGTCGCCAAACGCGTATCCAACCAACCAAAAATTCGCACCCTGATTGCTCGCGATGAAGAAGGCTTTGCTCTGATAGCAGGCGATACATTTATCGATGATCTGCTGACCATCGCCGGTGGAACCAATGTGGCCGGGAATATCGGCAGGCGATACCCCAACGTCGATCGGGAGCAAATTATTGAAATGTCGCCGCAGGTCATTATTCAACTGATCCCCGATGCGACGCCGCAGGTTATCGAGCGGGCGCGGAAAACATGGGAGCAGCTTCCCGATCTGCCAGCCGTTCAAGATAAGAAGGTTTTCATCCTGACCGACTGGTATGTGATACAACCTGGTTCACACGTCGGTGATCTGGCGACAAAATTTGCGGATATCCTGCACCCGGCCGCTGCCCCATGAAACCGTGGAATTTCAAACAGCTTCTCTTCACACTTGGCGCGAGTGTCGCGATCTGGTTGATTCTCGCGACAGCGTGCCTTTTGGTCGGTTCCGGCTCCGGCGGGTTTTGGCCAGTGAATCCGGTTATTAGGCAAATTCGGTTTGAGACCGTGCTGATGGCGTCTCTTGTCGGCGCTGCCCTTGCCATGGCAGGTGTTGTCTATCAATCGATTTTGCAAAACCCTTTGGCTGATCCGTATCTCCTCGGCATTAGCAGCGGCGCGTCGTTGGCAGCCTATCTGTGGAGATTCCCCTTTCTTAGCGCTGCGGTTATTTCTGCCATTGGCGGGGCGCTTAGTCAGCAGGCATTTACTTTCGCCGGTGCCATCGCGGCAGTGACAATTGTATTTTCACTTACTGGTGTACGCGGACGACTCGAACCGGTCACGCTTTTGCTCGTCGGCGTGATCGTCAACGCCGTTAATGCATCGATCTATCTCTTGCTCAATGCAATTAACCGCGACCTGCCCGGCTCCGGCGGGCCCTTGACTTTTCTCGTCGGCGGCATCCCAACGAGTCTCGACCCTGGACAGAAGCAGGCGGCTGCGATCGTCATTGGTGTAAGTTGGCTGATTCTTTTGTGGCTCAGTGGGCAGTTAAACGTCGCAGTCTTGTCTGAGGGTGAAGCGATGTCTTTGGGTGTGCGAATTCACCGATTGCGATGGATTGCGTTGATCGTGTCATCGCTGGCCACCGCCTCGGCCGTCGCGATCAGCGGGCCGATCGGGTTTGTCGGGTTGGTGTGCCCGCACCTGGCGAAATTATTCGTCGGCCAGGATCATCGAAAATTGTTGCCTGTTTCGACAGCGTTGGGCGCTGGACTGCTCGCCGTCGCCGATGCGGTTTCGCGAAAATTGGCGGGGCAAAGCGCGGTCGGCACGCAACTGCCGGTTGGTGTGTTGACGGGTTTGCTCGGCGGACCGTTTTTCCTGATCCTGCTGTTTCAATCCAGACGGAGGGCAGCCGCATGAGCTCGCTTCTCTCCGCCAGCGGTATCGACTTCGCCTACGGCAATCGCCCGGTGCTGCGCCAAGCCGGGCTTGAACTCTCATCCGGCCAGATTGTCGCGCTGCTCGGTCCCAACGGCAGCGGCAAAACCACTCTCATTCGCGCATTACTCGGTCATCTCCGTGCTTCAGGAACGATTCAATGGGAAGGCCGAGACTTGCGGAAATGGAATCGCCGGGAATTTGCCCGGCAAGTGACCTATCTCCCGCAATCCCCGACTTTCGAGCCGCAGGACCGTGTGATCGATGTGCTTCGCCTGGGCCGTGCGCCGTACTGGCAAATCATGGGCATTGAATCTTCGCACGATGGAGAGGTGATCGATCGAATCGCGGCACTCCTGGGTTTGAATGAGATTCTGAACAGAAGAATGGACCAGCTTTCCGGCGGACAGCGGCAACGCATATTCCTCGGGCGATGCCTCGTTCAAGAGCCGGTTGCCATGCTTTTGGATGAACCCAGCACCTTTCTCGATTTGAAATACCAGGTCGAACTTGGGCAATTGTTGAGGAGATTGACCAGCGAAAGCAAGCTTGCGGTTTTGATGGCATCTCACGATCTGAATTTCGCTGCAAGCCTTGCCGATCAAATCATGCTGCTCAAAGACGGCGCGGTCGAACGCACCGGCTCCCCCGGCGATGTCTTGCAAGCGGATGTACTGGCCAACGTCTACGGCGTGGAAATGGACCGCATCGATCATCAGGGCAAGCCGTTTATTGTGACGCGCATTTAATCCAGGGCGGCTTTCAGGTGACTGTCCACAACTCCGGCGTTAGGCTGAGCCGATCAGGTGCTGTTGGAGGGCTCGGGAGTGGTTGGCAGAAAAATACGAAACCGTTCAACAATTCGTGACAGCCATGCGCGTTGGCGATGAGATATGTGTGCCTTGACGCGCAAGTGTGAAAGCGCAACAATCGCGTCGTCAAACAATGAGCAAAACCATCAATCATCGTGCTTTGCAACCGCTGAAATCGCGGTTCAGTGACATCAAGTTCATGGTCGGGCAGTTTCGCGACATGACGACCGTCGTTGTGCCGCGCGAGCGAATCGCGGACGTCTGCACGTTTCTACGCGATGATCCGCAGTTGCAATATGAGATGCTCGTCGAGCTTAACGGCGTCGATTATCTGCACTATCCCGGCGCGACCCATCGCTTTGCCGTCAACTATGGCCTGCTTTCAATTTCGAACAACGACCGATTGTGGTTGAAGGTCTTTTTGGATCCAACGCAAGACACGTCGCCAAAACACGATGTGCGAGACGAAGATGTTCTCGAAAAAGGAGATCCGGGATTAAAGGTGCCCAGTGTCTGCGGAGTCTGGCCGGGCGCAGAATGGATGGAGCGCGAGGCGTACGACATGTTTGGCTTCATCTTCACCGGCCATCCCGACCTGCGGCGGCTTTTGACGTGGAACGGATATGGCAGTTATCCGCTGCGCAAGGATTATCCGCTTCGCGGCGTTGGCGAGCGCGAAGATTACAAGATCGTGACGCGGCAGGGGGCGTAAGAAGCATCTTCATGCGTTTCGACATAGACGAGGCCATTAACATCCAGAATGTTGGCGGAAAAGCCAAACCATATCAGGTGCGTCAAGTCTTAAAGCTGGTCGAGCGATATAATCTGCAGATAAAGGAATAAGATATGAAGGACTGCCACATTAACATCTTCTACAGCAAAGAGGATAAGGGGTATATCGCGGATATTTCGGATTTTTCTTCTTGTTCAGCATTCGGAAGCACGCCACAGGAAGCGCTGAAGCAGGTTCAGATTGCCAAAACTGGTTGAAAGCAGCGCGGTCGGCTCGGAAACGTATCCCCGCGCCGCGGTATCATCCGGCGATCTATCAAACTGCCTCCTGATATTTTCACGGAAATAGCGCAATGAAATATCGTCCCTTCGGCCGTACGGGTTGGAATGTTTCCGAGGTTTCCTTCGGCGCGTGGGCTATTGGTGGTTCCTGGGGAACTGTCGATGATTCCAACTCACTCGCTGCCATGAATAAGGCGATCGATTGCGGGATGAACCTCATCGATACCGCCGATGTCTATGGCGATGGGCGCAGCGAGCGATTGATCGCCCAGCTTAAGCGAGACCGCTCGCGCGATGCGATTCACGTCATCACCAAAGCGGGTCGAAGGCTTAGCCCGCACAATGCGGATGGATATAACCGGGAAAATCTGACCGCATTCATCGAGCGTAGTCTCAAGAATCTGGCAACGGATTGCCTTGAACTCGTGCAGCTTCATTGCCCGCCTTGGGAGGTCTATTACCGCCCGGAAGTGTTTGGCGTGCTCGATGATCTCGTCAAGCAGGGCAAGATTCGATTCTATGGCGTGAGTGTTGAAAAGGTTGAAGAAGCGATCAAAGCCATTGAGTATCCCAATGTCCAATCTGTTCAGATCATCTTCAACATGTTCCGTCATCGACCGGCTGAGTTGTTTTTTGAACAGGCGAAGAAACGAAAGGTCGGGATTTTGGCGCGTGTGCCGCTCGCCAGCGGCATGCTGTCGGGAAAGATGTCAATGCAGTCGCAGTTCGCCAAGGACGATCATCGCAATTTTAACCGTCATGGCGAGGAGTTTGACGTCGGCGAGACATTCAGCGGAGTGGACTACGCAACCGGTCTCAAAGCTGTCGAAGAGTTGAAACCTCTGGCGCCCGACGGCGCGACGATGGCGCAACTGGCGCTGCGATGGATACTCATGTTCGATGCCGTAAGCTGCGCGATTCCCGGTGCAAAGAATCCTGAGCAAGCCCAAGCCAATGCCAAATCTTCCGATCTGCCGACTCTTGGCGAAACCGTAATGTCGAAGGTTGAGCAGGTTTACAACCAGCAAATTCGAGCGCAAGTGCACCCCAGATGATAAATCGGTCGAAATTGCGCGAATGGCAATTCGAGCCATATAATCACGCTCGGCATGTTCGATCCTTTAACTCAGCGACGCTACCTCATCCCATTTCGGGCTGCTCGTTTGCCACAGCGGGTGACGGATGTGCTCGTTATTGGCGGCGGCGTGGCGGGGCTTCGTGCTGCCATTGCTGCGGCCGAGCAGGGGGCGGAAGTTCTGCTGCTCACTAAAGATACCGTTGAACAATCCAACACGTGGTACGCACAGGGTGGCATCGCTGCGGTCCTTCAGCCACTCGATTCAGTCGAGGCTCATGTCCGAGACACTGAGGAGGTCGGTGTGGGATTGTGCGATGAGAAGGCCGTCCGCATCGTGGTGGAAGAAGGGCCCAAACGGGTGCTTGAACTTCTGACCTGGGGCGCTCATTTCGACAAGCAGTTAGGCAACCCGCATGACCTGGCCTTTGGTCTGGAAGGCGGACACAGCTACGCGCGAATCCTTCATGCATATGGCGATGCCACCGGTAAAGAGCTGGCTCAGACGCTGATCAACAAGTTGCGGAGTTTCGAAACCATTCGAGTATCCGAGAACACGTTTGCCATTGACCTCATTTCCGACGAGGGGCGATGCGTTGGCGTGCTGGCGCTGATCGATGGCGCGATTCATGTCATCTGGGCGCGGCGCACGATCCTGGCCAGCGGTGGCGCGGGACAGCTTTATCGCGAATCGACCAATCCCAAGATCGCGACGGCCGATGGTCATGCCATGGCATGGCGCGCCGGCGCTTCGCTGGCGGATATGGAGATGGTGCAATTCCATCCCACCACGCTTTACGTGGCCGGTTCCAGTCGTGCACTAATCACCGAAGCCGTTCGCGGCGAAGGCGCGCACCTGGTCGATAAGAACGGCCACCGCTTCATGCCCGATTATCATCCGATGGCTGAGCTGGCGCCGCGCGACATTGTCAGCCGGGCGATTGTCGAACAGATTCGCAAGACCAACTTCACGCACGTTTTTCTCGATGTACGGCATCTGCAAACCGATAAGTTCCGCGAGCGGTTTCCACAACTCGCCCGCTTGTGCGATCAGTTCGAAATCGATGTTGCCAAAGATCTGATCCCGATTCATCCGGCGACACATTACATGATCGGCGGTGTCGAGGCGGATGAAGCGGGACGAACCAGTCTGTCCGGGTTATATGCGGTCGGCGAAGCCAGTTGCTCCGGCCTGCATGGCGCTAACCGGCTCGCCAGCAACTCATTGCTCGAAGGACTTGTTTTCGGCGCTCGAGCGGGCGTCGATGCCGCTATCGCAACCCGAACCAACGGTTTTAAGTTTCCACAAAACCTCGAACATAAGATCGCGCCATCCGACAAAACCGAACTGGACATCGTGGACGTTCGCAATTCCCTGCGAAGCGTGATGTGGCGCAATGTGGGCATCGAGCGTACGGCCGAACGGCTGACCGAGACACGCGAGATCATCGCTTTTTGGAGTCGCTACGTCATGGACAAGACATTTGGTCCTGCCGAAGTCGGCGTGAGCGGCGCGGTTGCCGGCTGGGAACTTCAGAACATGCTCAGCGCTTGTTTTCTCATTGCGACCGCCGCGGATACGCGTGCCGAGTCTCGTGGCGCCCATTATCGCCTGGATTATCCACAGCGCGATGATTCACGATGGCGATTGCATTTATGCTGGCAGCGGCCGATGCAGTCGCCGCTCGCCAAGCCGGTCAGTTAGTTGCTCTTTCTTTCTGCAATGTGACGTTATGGATCGGCCAGCTGCGCGCGCCAAATTCACTCTTGTATCGCGGCGACCCGCGAAGCATGTCGAAGCATTTCATGCCTTCCGTAATTGAGTGTTGCAGTGCGAGTCCCATGAGTACGATTCCCGGACTGAATGCCGAGAACTTGGCATCATGGCCGATTGTCCAGAGCATGGGTCCGCTGGCGCTGCGCAGGCAGATCAGTCCCGCGGCATATTCGCCGTTGAGACGCAGTTCATAAACGCGCAGCCGTTTCCACGCGACCAGTTCGGCGCCCGTATGTTTGAACATCGGCTTAAACGTCCAGCGTGCTTTCAACCCCTTGTTTCCGCCGGCGCGCTGAACCAGTTCAAGTGTCCGTTCGCAAGCCTGTTGAACGTCATCCTGAGTTTCGGAGATTGCCAGTTCCGCGCCCGCCTTGGTCTGGGCATTGCGGAGCTTGCGTCGTAATTCCTTGCGGTCGCGCGCGTCCAGAGTCGCCAGATATTCTTCCCAGCTTCCTGGAAGAGTGACCCGGCAGACCTGTTCGGATGGTACGCTCTGGACCGTAAACCGTGCCTCGGCGGCGGCGACCTGCAAGGCTGTTTGATCCATGCATTCCGGCCGACAATTGTGAATGACCAGGCGATTCACATCAATTCCCGGCAAATGGTTCATCGCATAAAAAAGTGATTTCCACGCGGCAAATGAATCTTCGACTGATATCAACGGATCAAGATAATCGCTGAGAATCGATCCCGGTGTATGCAGTATTCCGTGCGCATCGATTCGCACGGGCAAAGTGCCGACCAGTTGTCCGCCACGCCAAAGAGTCAGTAGGCGGAATCGCCGGGCGCGAAGAAACGGCTTGGCGAGTTCAAACTGCCAGGCGGGCGTGTGAAAGGCGCTGGCTTTTGGGTTGCTTTGACAAAGCTGGTTCCATGACTCAATCACCTGCGGATCTTCCGGCCAGCTTTCGTGCCAGTGAGCAACCAGGCCATCGGTTGCGGCGAATCGGCGCGGTTGCAAACTCGCTTTCCAATGACTGAATATCAGTGTCGGATGAGGTACTGCTATTCCCAGATGCGATAGCTTCTCAGTCAGGTGCATGGAATCTCCCTTGACCAAGAAGTACCTCATGGGATTCGCAAAGACAGAAACGTATATATTCGGACCTCGCTGAAACCGTGATTGCGAATCGGCATATTCCGACTCTGCCGACTTTGCCGCTTGAAGCAGTGGTAGTCGGCTGGTTTAGCCCGTATAGTGCGGCTGGCGGAATGGAACAGCACATGAGCGACCCGTCCAAATCCCGATCGCGCGCCACGTATTCGCGAGCCATGCATCGCGAGCGACAACATCAGTCCGCTCATGCCGAAGGCGAGGAAGCCCGTCCACAGCGAATCATTGAACATCCGCTCGTCCCGCGCAAACCGGGCGAGTTGATCTCCACCCAGCCGGCGCTGGCTGAGATGATCGACCACCTTCGCCAACAAAAGAGCTTCGCCTACGACAGCGAGTTCATCGGTGAACTGAGTTATCATCCGCGGCTATGTCTGCTGCAGGTCGCGTCGATCGAGCGAATTGGCTTGATCGACCCGCTGGCTCCCATTGATCTGGCTCCTTTCTGGGAATTGCTCGCCGACGGGTCGATCCAGAAGATTCTGCATGCCGGTGAGCAGGACATCGAGCCGGTGCATCGACTGATCGGTCGGCCCGCCGCCAATATCTTTGATACGCAAATCATTGCCGGTTTCGTCGGCTTGGCGTATCCGATCGGACTGAGCAAGCTGATTCACGAGTTGATCGGAACCAAGCTCGGGAAAGGGCTGACCTTTACACATTGGGATCAGCGTCCTCTATCGCCTCAGCAACTCGCCTACGCGGCGGATGATGTACGTTACCTTCCCGCAGCGGCTGCTTTGCTGCAGCAAAGTCTGACCGCTTTGAAGCACCAGGACTGGGCCGCAGAAGAATGCAATTCACTTTGCGATCCCAAGCGATATGAATTCAATCCCGACACAGCGTTCACGCGAATCCGCGGCGCCGGATCGCTGCCGCCACAGCAGCTTGCGGTGTTGCGGGAACTGACGATCTGGCGAGATTCAGCCGCCCTTGAACATGATCTTCCGCCAAGAGCATTCTTGAAGGACGAGATACTGCTCGATATGGCGCGCTCGCCAATCAAGGATGTCAGAAAACTCGAGCGCGTTCGTGGTTTGCCCCGGCCCGTCGAACTGGCGCACGGCGCAGCCATTGTTGAAGCAACCTTGCGCAGTCTGGCGATTTCACCAGCCGATCGTCCCATGACGCGCCACATCGATCCGACTCCACCCGAGCGCTTTGCCGCTGATGCGCTCTATGGGCTCCTTTCGGTTGTCTGTTCGGGCCGGGGAATTGATCCAGCGCTGGTCGCCAGCCGTCAGGACATCGGCGAGCTATACAAGGCGCTCAAGGAAAATTCGGAAATGCCCGACCTGCGCGTTCTCAAAGGCTGGCGAGCACAAGCGTGTGGGAATGAACTGCTCGATGTCTTCAACGGCAAACGCAAAGTCCATCTGGAATGGATCGATGGAGGGCTGAAAATCTCCTGATCGTTCGCCTATCATGTTGTGAGGTTCAATCGTGCCGATTTACGAATACACCTGCGAAAAGTGCAACGAGCATTTTGAAAAGCTCGTGCGTTCAATCCAAAACGCCGAAACGGTTTCCTGCCCCAAGTGCGGCTCGACGAAGACCGTCCGATCTTTAAGCGTCTTTTCGGTTGGCGCTGAACAAAACAAAGGTCAATCATCGCCCGGCGGTTGCGGTCGCTGCGGCGGACCGGGACCTTGCGCCATGGGTTGAGCGGCGCTGGTGCGCATTCCCCGGCCGCTTGCGGCTTAACGCAACGGTGATCGCCCAGCGTCGCGCGAATGTGTTTCAAAATGCGCAATTCATCGCGAATTCCTGAGATTTTCCTGCTGTCCGAGTTGATCGAGTTCTAAAACAAGAAAGGCCGACGTCTTTCGACGCCGGCCTCCCTGGGTTCATCCTGCTATCGAGGGTTAACGGCCAAGCAGGGCAAGAACTTGTTGAGGCGAGGAGTTGGCCTGCGCCAAAACAGAGGTTGTGGCCTGAACCAAAATCTGTGAACGCGTCAGTGCCGCGGTTTCCGACGCGAAGTCGGCATCACGGATGGCGCTTTCGCTTGCAGTGACATTTTCCAACGCGACCTGCAGGCTGTTGACGTTGGTATCGAGCACGTCTTTCTGCAATGCACCGAGACGGCCGCGCAATGTGGCAACTTGGCCAATCGCTTCGGTGATGATCTTCTGGGCCTGGATGGCATTTCCACTCAGGAGCGAATTCTGCCCGCCGCTGCCCAGACTGGACAGGAATCCGGTGATATTGTCGCCTAGCTTGGTTGTGGCAACCGAGCCGACGCCGATCTGGATTTGCCCCTGGCGATTGACCTGCGAGCCAATCTGGAATCGTGCGCCGCCGCCGGTGATCGTAAAGCTGGTCGTGCCGGTTGCGGTGTTCTGGGCAAAATCCTTGTCGAGCGTGAGGTTGACATCCAGGTCGCCGCTGCGAACCGAAGCGACCAGTCCATGAACTTCCGCCTGCGAGCCGTTGATGTTCACGGTCGCATCGTCGCCATAGGTTTTTCCGTTGGCGAAGGTTCCGTTGATCGTCTTGATGCTGACGAACTGGTCGGAACCATAGTTGGTGGTGGTGAAGCGGAGCGTGCCACCGCTGACAATGGAACTGACGCCTGTAGCGCCCGCCAATTGGTTGACGGCAAACGAGATTGAGCTGGTCGCCGTGCCCGAAGCGAACGAAAGCTGTTCGGTTCCAGCATTGCCCGCCACTTCGATGGTCACCGGGCCCGATGCGGTAGTCCCGGTGAAATCGACTTCGCCGACCTTGGCACTGGCGATGACCTGCACGGTGATCGTCTGGTAGCCGTTATCGGGAAGTTTTGCGGAGTTGATCTGGAAGGAATCGATCGCCGTGCTCGCCACACCGCTGGTGGTGTAGTCGAGCCCGCCGTTCAACAGCTTCACGCCGTTGAACTGCGTGGTGTTGGCGATGCGGTTCACGCTATTGAGAATTGCATCAACCTGAAGCTGGTTGGCTTCGATTTCCTGACGGGACAACGCGCCGCTGTTGGCGGCTTCGTTGGTCAGGCCCTGCAATTCAAGCAGGACGGAAGACACTTCGCTGAGCGCGCCTTCAGCGGTATTGATGACGTTGCCGGCGCGTGTGGAATTGTCGATCGCCTGGTTAATGCCGGTGATTTCGCTACGAAGGGTTTCGCTGGCGATAAGTCCGGCCGGTGCATCCTTGCCTGAGTTGATCTTCAGGCCCGTCGATAAACGTTGCAGACGTAAAGCCAAGTCTGAATTGTTTTTGTTCAATTGGGTGATTGCGCCCAATGAAGCGATGTTTGTGTTAATCCGACTCATTGTATCCTCCATGATACTTGATGAACCCGCGGCGGATGTCCGTATCCACCGAAACGGTCACTTGGTTTTTTGAACTCGTCGATCACCCTGGAATGCGGCAAGGGTCTTAGCAGGACGATTGGCCGCTGGCCTCAGATTGATCGGACAAAACAGGAGATACCGAGCCGGTGCTCCGCGCCGGCGGATGAAGTGAAGTGCTTGGGTGGGCAACCTCCCTGTTGATGGTCTTGAGATCCCGGGCGAATCCGTTCGCTCGCGAGGCTTTTTCGCCGCACCCTACTTCGGACAGGCATTGGCGCAAACTTTAGCAGACCAGGGCGCAATTTCTGTGGCGCTTCAGATTGCCGATAATAACATTGTCAAATTGGAATGGACCCATCTGGCGCAATTTTTGCGCGTTAGCGGCTTTAATCAGGCCAAGGTTGCCAGTCCGGGGTCCGGTCGAATAGATTGGCGGGTCCAATGAAAGTCAGTCTTGAATGGCTTGGTGATTTCGTGACCGGACGGCTGGATGCGAGCGCATTGGCCGAAGCGCTCACCCATGGCGGGTTTCCGGTCGAATCCATCGAAATGCACGGAAATGACCCGGTTTTGGACGTCGAAGTGACGAGCAATCGCGGGGATTGCCTATCACATATCGGTGTGGCGCGGGAAGTCGCAGCCGTGCTGAATCTGGTGGGCAAGGAGGTCAAATATGAAGCAACAGAATCAGCCATCCCGATCGCCCAGGTGACATCAGTCGCCATCGAGGCGGAACGATTGTGCCCGCATTACACGGCCCGGGTGATTCGCGGGGTCAAAATCAAACCTTCACCCGAATGGATGCAGCGACGATTGATGGCGGTGGGTGTCAGGCCAATCAACAACGTCGTCGATGTGACCAATTACGTCATGTTCGAAATGGGCCAGCCCCTGCATGCGTTTGATTTTGACAAATTGAGTGGGGGACGAATTATCGTGCGAACCGCCCGCGCGGGCGAAAGCATCGTCAGCATCGATGGCCATGAGCGAAAACTGTCGGCGGAGATGCTGGTGATTGCCGACGCCTCCAAGCCGGTTGCACTGGCCGGCGTGATGGGTGGCCGCGACAGCGAAGTCGGCGATGCGACCGTGACCGTGCTTCTGGAATCCGCTCGGTTTGATCCGCTTTCAGTCAGAAGCACCGCGCGCAAGCTGGCGATGAAAAGTGATGGCTCATATCGATTTGAGCGCGGCATCGATCCGACGTTGCCCCTTCGCGCCAGTTTAAGAACGGCCCAATTGATCCTTGAAACCGCCGGCGGCGAACTGTTCGCCGGAATCGCGCAGGACGGCACGGAAATGTCGCCGCCCAGGAATCTGGTCTTGCGGCCACAGCGATTGAAAGAACTGCTCGGCGTCGAGATATCCCTCGTTTCCTGCGTCGATTCACTGAACCGGCTGGGCCTGAAACCAACGGTCCACGAAGGACAAATCCACGTGGCGGTGCCGAGCTGGCGGGCGGACTTGAATATCGAGGCGGACCTCATCGAAGAAGTCGCTCGGCTGGTTGGATATGACAAGATTCCGATCCGCGATGAGCTGGCGATTCGGCTCACGCCGCCCGAGCCAAGGCTGAAAACGATCAATTCCATGCGATCAAATCTGGTGGCCGGCGGATATTTTGAAGCGGTGACGGTCACGTTTGTCAGCGATCAGTTGGCGGAAGATTTCAAGACTTCTGACGCGCGTCTTCCGCGAACCGATGCGATGGTTCGAAAAGTGGATGCGCAGCTTCGCCCCAGCATGTTGCCGGGTTTGCTGGAAGTCATCCGCCGCAACGAATTTGCCGGCAACGCGGATGCGAAGTTTTTTGAGATCGGATCGACGTTTATTCTCGATTCAGCCGGCAAGGTCGTCGAAAAACGACGGCTGGCGATTGTCGGCGGGGCGGATGTGCGCGATGTGCGAGGCATGATCGAATTGATTCTGAACCGGATCGATTCGAGCCGTTCAATCGAGATATCTCCCGCTGAAGCCCGAGGTTTTGCCCGCGGCGGTTGCGGGCAGGTCAAATGGGGCAAGGATGTGATTGGCCACCTCGGCAAGATCGATCGAAGCATTGCCGACAAGCTCGATCTTCGCAGCGCGCCGGTTGCGGCAGAAATCGAACTTGAGCCGTTGCTCGCTGATTCCGGCCATGTGCCGACACTTGCTCCGTTGCCGCGATTTCCAGCCGTGCGAAGAGATTTGTCGCTCATCATGCCCGACAACGTGCCGTTTGAATCGGTTCATCAGCTCATCAGGGAGAACTGGCCGGTTGAACTGGAAGCGATGGAATACGTGGGCTCTTATCGCGGCAAGCCGCTGGAGAAGGGAACCAAGAGCCAGACCATTTCGCTGGTATTTCGCGATGCGACGCAGACGCTGACCAACGAGGCCGTTGACGCGGCGATGGGAAAGGTGATCGATGCGGCCCAGCGCCAAGGCTTCAAACTCCGCCAGTGAAGTCGGAGCGTTTGCCGCCGCCCGCGACATCTGCCGGCGTCATGCTCGCAGCTTTTATTTCATCAGCGCGTTTCTTCCCAAGCCCAAGCGCGATGCCGCCTGCGCTGTCCTGGCGTTTTGCCGCATGATCGATGAAGCGATCGATCAGCCGCCGGGAATGGATGCGCCCAATCCAGCGGGTTCGCCATGCTGTTCGACCGATGAATTGACGACGCGGCTGAAAATGTTCGAGCAGCGCCTCGGTGAGATTTACGACAATCGCCTTGAATTGCCCAATACTGAATTCAGAACCAAGCAGCAGCACACGTTGCGGGCAATTTCGCTGACGGTGAATCGTTATGAGATCCCCAAAGAGCATTTCATGGATTTGGCCGAAGGTTGCCGCATGGATCTGGTGCAGGCGCGTTATCCGACTTGGGATTCCTTGGAGAGATATTGTCATCACGTCGCCGGTTCAGTTGGGCTGATGATGAGCTGCGTGTTTGGGCTGACTCACAGCGATGCTCAAAAATATGCAGTGATGATGGGAAATGCGATGCAACTGACGAATATCCTGCGGGATATGAAACAGGACTGGGATCGCGGACGAATTTATCTCCCGCTGGAGGACATGGCGCGGTTTCGATACAGCGAAAAGCAACTGGCGACAGGCGTAATAAACACCGCATTCCGGGAACTCATGCAATTTGAAATCAATCGTGCCAGACAGATGTATCAGCAAGCATCTGAAGGACTGTGCTGGCTGGCGGGCGATGGTTCCCGATTAACTGCATCCGCGACGGCGGTACTCCATGCCGGAATACTCGATGCGATCCAAAAGCAGCATTACGATGTGTTTAACCAGATTCCGCAACTGACAACGTCTCAGAAATTTCGCCGCTTGCCGGCAGCCTGGCAATTGGCGAGACGACAACCCGATGAGCCGCTTCCTCGGATCTTCATCTAACCACCATGCCCACGATTTCCCTTTATGATCCGACCGCGGCTGACGATGCATGGCATCGCGTTCACGCGCCAGGCGGATATGAGTGGTGGTATTTCGACGCGGAAGACACGAAAAACAATCGGCAAATCGTCGCGATTTTTCTGGAAGGGTTTATATTTCATCCGGGATATTTGCGGGCGTATCACCGGTATCGAAGACGACCGACCAGCGCCATTCCTCCCTTGCCGCGGGATTTTGCGTGTGTGTATTTCGTCGTTTACGAAGCCGGGAAAGTCGCCCATCAGTTCATGACGCAATATCCGGCCAGATCGTTCACCGCCAAACCGAACGAGCCGTGGGTGGCAATCGGGCCCAATCGTTTCAACGTTGAAGAATCGATTCTGAAACTTCAGCTTCAGGGAACGGACTGGAAACTCACGGCCCTGGGTCCAAAGTTGCTGGAGAATCAGATCCTCACCGCCAGCCTGTCATTTGATTCGGCGATGCAAATGTCGTCGCATCGGCGTGAATTTGTATCGAAGGATATCTCCGGCGGCGATCATCACTGGATCGTGACCAACCCGCTGTGCAGCGTAAGAGGCCGGATTGACTGCGCCGGCCGATCAATCGAATTCAACGGCAAAGGGTATCACGATCATAATTACGGCACCGCTCCGCTGGGGCCTGGCATCAAGCGATGGTTTTGGGGCAGGGTGCTGTTCGATGATTCCGTGGTCATGTTTCACATCGCCCAGCCTGTGGCACACCAATTGAAAGACGAAATTCATCTGCTGCTTGCAGATAGCGGCGGCATCACCGACTTGCCGGTTTCACAGGTGCATGCCGATTGGTCGGCGCGCAGTAGCTGGATGTTGCCATATCCGAATTCAGTGGATTTTCCAGGAAAACTGCAATTATGGAATGCCGCTCTAATCGATTCGTCGCCGTTCTACTTGAGGCTGGCTTACGACGTTCGATTTGGTGACAAGACCGGCAAGGCGTTTTGTGAAGTCGCGTATCCACATCGGCTGCGCTGGCCGATATTGGGAAGAATGATCGAAACGTCGATCGACAAACGCCCGCTCAAAGGGGATTGATTCAGAAGTTTCCGGTCAGGGTTGTTGTTCGATGGGTTCGAGGATGAAGATTCTGCCCGAGCCGGCGCTGATCTTTTCGCGTCCGTCACGAATTTCCATGCGACCATAGTCGAGGATGTAGAGCTTTCCATCGCCGCCGAATTTCACGTCAATCGGCCTTTCCAAGGCATCCACATTTCTGCCAAGCTTGCTGGCGGGAATTCCTTCGGTGTTATGGATGAATTCCTCAGTGCGTTTGGTTTCCATGTCCACGCGAAGGATTTTTCTACCGATGTTTTCCTTTAGCGTCATGCCGCCGTTGGAGAGCGGCGCACGGTCGCCCATTTGAGCGATAATCGCGCTGCCGCGAAAATCCTTAAAGCCTCCAACGCTGGGAACGAAATCGAGTTTCGCCGTTCCAGATAAAGAGGGGAAGATGCCGAAAACCAGTGTGTCGCGGTAAGCGACCGGATCAAACAGTTTACTGGCTGCGCGGTCGATCAGTGCCGACAATTCCGGATATCCGCTGCGACTGATCAATGCCGGTTCCTGAAAGAGCGGATCTGAAATGGGTTTTAGGTCTGCACTATAGTCGGGCCAGCCATACCAAGTATTTTGGATAACTTTCAGCAACACATCGGGATCGAGCTTAACCGGTCGCGTGCCGCGAAGTTCCATCCCGTTATTAGTGGCATAGAGCAGGGAATATTCGTTGAATGCCAATCCGCGAGGCAGGCGAATGCCGTGAACTTCAACTCGCAGGTCGCCGCCTGTGGGAGAGATGGAGTAAATTGCGCTGGTTGGCTTGCCGTTGGGGGCTTCTTGAATTCGAAGGCGATTACTGATGCCAAACGGATGGAAGGGAGCGGTTCCCACATTATCGTCGCCACCGAAAAATCCAGCGTTCGGGTTGCGCGTGAAGAACTTGTAGCCGAGCAGTTTAATCTCGACCGCTGGCAAATCGGAAAAGCTCGGGTGTTCGGTGATCCATGACCAGTTGTCGATCCCAACCACACCGCTGTTGGTGGCTGAGCCGAGGCCAAAATAAAGTCGTCCGGTTTTGGAATCGTAAGTGATGTCAGTCAGGCTGTAATCACCTTGGGCGGGCAGGTCCGCGACGACGGTGGAGATCGAGCCATCAAATCCAACACAACTGACGACCCCTCGACCCTTGGCATCGCGATGGGTTACGAAGACGCGCCCCAGTGCGGCCACCATGCCGCCGATTGGGGAGTAGATTTCACCGCGACCCGTGACATATTCGACGAGTGGAAGTTTTTGTCCGCGCGGGTAAACGTTGAAGAACGAGCCATCGGCCTTCCAGCCGTAGATGCGAGGCTGGTTGCCGCCATCGCCGCTTTCGGCCACAAGCGTCGAGCCTTTGTATGGGCCTTCGTCTTTGACGATGGTGATGGCGGATGGCGCGGTCAGTCCGAGTGCGGCTAATCGCAGGACATATCCGGCAGGAATTTCGACTAGTTTGCGGTCGATGATCGTGCGCGATTGCGGCGACAGCCACACCGGTCGGCTGATGCAACCTGCCATCAGCAGCAGTGTCACCCCACACCAACCCAACCTCAATCCCTTACGCATGGCCAACTCCATGGCGGATATGTGTTCCCGCCCGCGACGCTATTTTAACATGTCCTTCACCGTGTCGCGCTCGCCGACAAGCTCGGCATTGGTGGCCGCGATCTTCTGCCTGGCAAAATCATCCATCGACAGTCCGCCGATTACTTCATAACTGCCGGGCGTGGTTGTCTTTACGGGCATGCCCGCCCATACGTTCGGGTCGAATCCATACATGCCGTTGCTCTTTACCGCGATGCTGTGGACTTTACCCGGTGTCATCAGGTCGTGAACATGATCAACCAGGGCGTTGGCTGCGCTGGCGGCAGAGCTTGATCCGCGTGCCGCGATGATGGCAGCCCCTCGCTTGCCCACCACATCGCAGAAGGTTGTCTTCAACCATTCATGATCGCTGATGACTTGCGGCACCGGCTTGCCGTTGATCTTCGCCAGATGAAACGCCGGGAACATCGTTGGGCTGTGGTTGCCGAGAATGTAAATATCGTTGACTGCGGTGAGGGGCACGCCGGCTTTTTTGGCGAGTTGCGTGCGGGCTCGGTTTTCGTCCAGTCGAACCATCGCGGTGAATCGCTCGGGGCCCAGCCGTTTACACATGCTGGCGGCGATCATGCAATTGGTGTTGGCGGGGTTGCCGACGACCGCGACCCGCGCATCATCAGCAGCGACCTTATCGATCACCTTGCCTTGCTCGATAAAGATTTTGCCGTTGTCCTTGAGCAGGTCGGCCCGTTCCATGCCCGGCCCGCGCGGCTTGGCGCCGACGAGCAACGACCAGTTGGCGTCTTTGAATGCGACATTCGGATCGCTGGTCAGAACCATGTTTTGCAGAAGCGGGAAAGCGCAGTCGTCCAACTCCATGGCGACGCCTTCAAGGGCTTTCATCACCTTTTCGACCGGCACTTCGAGCAATTGCAGGATGACCGGCTGATCGGGCCCGAACATCTGGCCGGAGGCGATACGGAAGAGCAGGGCATAGCCGATTTGTCCTGCCGGGCCTGTCACCGCGACGCGAATGGGTTGCTTCATCGATTGACCTCAAATAACGCAATTGATTATGAGCAAAGCGCCTGCGGATTCAATTCCCGCCGGTTGCCGTGACTGTTCATCCTCATATTTCCTCCGCTACAATATCGCCATGTACAGTATCCGCAAAAAAATCGGTCAAATTTCGGTCCTGATGCTGTTTCTCGTCGTTTCCGCGACCTGGGGAGCCTCGTTACAGCTTGAGCCGATCCAGTATGAAAAAGAGACGCTCGCCAACGGTCTGCGGGTGATCTATGCCCCGATGCATCAGGCGCCGGTCGTGCATGTTCGCGTGCTCTATCACGTTGGAAGCCGCGATGAGAATCCTCAGCGGCAGGGATTCGCACATATGTTTGAGCACATGATGTTCCGCGGCTCGGCGCACGTGCCGCCTGAACAGCACATGAAACTGATTGACGGCGTGGGCGGCGATTCCAACGCCTTCACCAGCTTCGATCAAACCACCTACGTCAACACCATCCCAAGCAACGCGGTTCAGATGGCGCTCTATCTCGAAGCCGACCGTATGGCCAGCTTTAAGGTCAATGACAATATTTTCCAGACCGAGCGAAAGGTGGTCGCGGAGGAATGGCGCATGCGCACCGCCAATCCTCCATTGGGAACGCTTGAACAGGATTTTTTCAGGACCGCTTATAATGCGCACAGTTACCGGTGGACTCCAATTGGCGACATGGATCAGCTTCGACAGGCCAGCTCGGACGAACTGCAACATTTCTTCAACACCTATTACGTTCCCAACAACGCCTGCCTGATCGTGGCGGGGGATATCGATGTTGCCAGGACCAAGCAATGGGTCGCCAGATATTTCGGCTGGATTCCAAAGGGTGGAGATGTCCCGCGCAAGATGCCGGCCGAGCCCGTGCAGAATCAGGCGCGTGAGCTGGTCGTCTATAAGCCCAACGTGCCGTTGACCAACGTTTACATGGGTTTTAAGACGACCGATTACAAGTCGGATGATCATTTTGCGCTGGGATTGCTTGGAGACATTCTCAGTTCCGGTCGAACCGGAAAACTGGATCGGCAATTTGTGAATGGTGCCAATCCGGTTTGCCTGAGTGTTGGCGCGGGCGACTGGCAACTGGAGGATCAATCGCTTTTTGTCATCGAAGCGGTCGTGCAGCAGGGGCAGAACCCCGATAAGGTTCGAAAGGATGTTCTGGCGGCTGTTTACGAGGTGGCTGAGAAGGGTGTCACCACGGAGGAACTCGAAAAGGTCCGCACGCAACAGCGCCAAGCCTTGGTTCGAGGCCGGCAAACCTGCACGCAGATTGCTACCGCCCTGGGGGATGAAGAGGTATTTGGCGGCAATGCCGAGCGCGCCAACCAGATGCTCGCCAAGATCGATGCGGTCACGCTGGCGGATATCCAGGCAGTCGCGAAGAAATACCTTCGGCCGGATGGCGTGACGGTCGTCGAATATCGACCCGATCCAACCGGCATCAACGCGCGCAAAGCCGCGACCATGCAGGCGGCGGCGTCCAAGGCGGATCAACTGAAGGATGCGCCGGTTGTCGCTTCATCCGAACCGATTCAACCGCGCGTGTCGCAGTTCCCGGCGGGTTATCCCACCGAACCGCCGATTGATGGCGGCGTCGTTCAAGCCCACTTCAATAAAGGTACGGAAACGACTGTCGCTGGGATGAAGATCATTACGCTCACCGATCATCGCCTGCCGCTGGTCAATATTTCGCTGATCATGCCCGGTGGCAGTGATTCGGAAAGCTCGGACAAAATCGCCATCGGCGGGTTCACCTCGCAAATGTTACGACGTGGGACGGCCGGGGTTCCATTTCTTGATTTTTCTGCAGATCTCGAATCGAAAGGCATCTCCATTGATGCCGCCGATGCTCAGGATACCACGCGGCTGAACATTTCCTGCACGACCGATGAACTCGACTACGCAATCGAAAAAGCCAACAAGGTGCTGGCTTCCCCGGATTTTCCCAAGGAGGAATTCGACAAGCTTCAGAAGCAGCACATCGGCGGGCTGATGCAGTCCCTTTCCGATCCTTCCACCGTCGCTCAGCGAGAGCTGGTTTCGACGTTGTACGAGGGCAGCACCCTTGGACGTGTCACGACGAAAAAGACCTTGGAATCGTTGACGCTGGACGATGTGAAGAACTGGTATCAGAAGTTTTACCAGTTGGATGGCGCCTGGATCATCGTGGCGGGCGATGTGACCGAACAAAAAGCCGCTCAGCTTGCCGAGAAGCTCGTCGCGGGGATTTCTCGTCGATCCGCGCCTCCACCTGCCGACTACTCGACGAAACCGCCTTCGGACAAACGACGGATCATTCTGGTCGATAACCCCGAAGGTAAACAGGCGACCATTCGCGCCGCGATTCGGGCTTACGACATCCACACCGATGAAAAATACGCAGGCATGCTCGCGGGCAACATCCTTTCATCGGGGATTGAAGGTCGATTGAATAAATACGTTCGCGCGGAAAAGGGTCTGACCTATGGCGCGTATGCATACTTCCGTCCCAATCGTCATGCCGGCGAGTTCAACGGGAGCCTGGCGACCAATCCCGACACCACCGCCGACGCCGTCGTCGCGGTCAACAAGGTCCTGGATGACATGAAAGCCGCCGACGTCACCAACGTCGAACTTTCCGAAGCCAAGACCCGCACGATCGGCAGTCTGGTCATGGAAATGCAGACCGTCGCACAGCAGGCCGGACGCCGGCTGGACCAGGTCCTCAACGGCTATCCGATCGATTACTGGGACACGCTTCCACAACACCTGGCGGACGTCAAGCCGGAACAGATCCGCGCAGTGATGAACAAATACGTCAACGAAGACAGGATGATCTACGTGATCGTCGCGCCCGGTGTCGTGAAACAACAATTGGAAAAGCTTGGGGATGTCGAGGTACGCCCCATGCCCCTCAACCGCGAAATTTCCTCTTCCCATGTGGATGAGGGCGGAGGGTAACGGCCTTCCGTGTCAATCCGTGGTTAAAAATATCGGATTCATGACGCTGCTCGACATCGACAATATCGGCATCAGTTTTGGCGGGTTAAAGGCCGTCCAGAACTTCAGCATGAAGATTCCGCCGGGCGGGCTTTATGGACTGATTGGTCCCAACGGCGCGGGAAAAACGACGGTCTTTAACCTGTTGACCGGCGTCTACCGTCCGACTGTTGGAAAGATCACGCTGGGAAATCGCAGAATTGAAGGCCTTAAGCCTCATCGCATCGCCTATCGCGGATTATCCCGCACGTTTCAAAACGTCAGGCTGTTTGGGCAGCTTTCCGTGCTGGATAACGTTCGTCTGGGTTGCCATTTGCGTGGCCGGCATTCCCTCCGTGCCACGCTCCTGCGAACACCGGTTTATCAGCGGCAGGAACAAAAAATCGTCGAACAGTCACGCGAATTGCTCAACGTCTTCAAACTTGCCGGCCGGGAAGACGAACTGGCCGGCAACCTTTGTTACGGCGACCAGCGCCGCCTGGAAATCGCTCGGGCGCTGGCGACCCAGCCGCAGGTTTTATTGCTCGATGAACCCGCGGCGGGCATGAATCCGAAGGAGAAGTCCGAACTGATGGAACTCATCCGGTTCATTCGCGACCGATTCAAACTCGGCATCCTCCTGATCGAACACGACATGAAACTGGTCATGGGCATCTGCGAACAAATCACCGTTCTGGATCATGGCGAAATCATCGCGACCGGAACACCTCAGGAAATTCAGAATCATCCCAAGGTGATTGAAGCGTATCTTGGAGAGGATTTGGAACAGCCGCGAAGGCACGCAGGAGAGACACGAAGTTAACACGAAGAATTCAACTGATGATTCCTGCTTCGTGTTTCACCTTCGTGTTCTTCGTGGCTCTGAGAATTGAATGCTACTGAGAATCGACAATCTCGCAGTGAGCTACGGCGCGATCAAGGCGCTGCAAGGCGTGTCGCTTGACGTCGAGCGTGGGCAGATTGTTGCACTGATCGGTTCCAACGGCGCGGGAAAAACGACGCTTTTGCGCACGATCAGCGGGTTGCTCCGTCCGAAAAGCGGATCGATTCAATTTGAAGGAAAATCGATCGCCTGTCTTCGGCCGGATGAAATTGTGCGCCTGGGGTTGTGTCATGCTCCTGAGGGCCGGCAGGTTTTTGCCAATCTGACGGTGCGCGAGAATCTGCTGCTTGGGGCCTATCAGCAAAAATCATCACAGCAGATTCGTGCGGGCATGGATCGATGCTACTCGCTGTTTCCGATTCTCGCCGAGCGAAGACAACAAAAGGCAGGCACGTTGAGCGGCGGCGAGCAGCAGATGCTCGCGATCGGCCGGGCGCTGATGTCGCGGCCCCAGGTTTTATTGCTTGATGAACCTTCACTGGGACTGGCGCCGCTGATCGTACGTACGATTTTTCAAATCATCCGCGAAATCAACGCTGCCGGCACGACGGTTTTTCTCGTCGAACAGAACGCCCACCTGGCGTTGACCATCGCCCACCGCGGCTATGTGTTGCAAACCGGGGAGATCATCAAAACCGACGACGCGAAGAAACTGCTCGAAGACGCCGACGTAAAAAAAGCCTATCTGGGCGGCTGATTTCACTGGTTGTTCGCAAATTGTCAGGTATATTCATGTCTGGGGTTGATGCGTGAGATATGAACGACCGATGCAACAAATGTAACAAGATGCCACAACAAAAAAATCAGAGGCGCGATGAGACATCTCTAGATAATATAAGGGGTTAGGTAGATCTCTGTCTGGTATTGCATCGCTTGATGTTGCATTTCGACTCGGATGAAACGATGTATGCGGGGATGGCAGCCTGTATTGGTAGACTCACATCATGCAAATCATCAAGGGTTCGCGCATTGGGAAGGACGCTACGCTCATGCCTGGGTGTGCGGGCGTCATCTTCGACGAGAAACGGGAAAAAATTCTTCTCACCCGCCGGTCTGACAACGGCAAATGGTGTTTGCCGGGCGGGCGCATGGAGCCTGGCGAAAGCGCCGCCGAAGCCTGCCAGCGCGAAGTCCTCGAAGAGACCGGTCTGCGTGTTGAAGTGACCAAACTCATTGGCCTGTATACAAGCCCCGACTGGGTGGTGACCTACGCCAACACGCCGGGAAAATTATTGCAGCTCGTGGCAATGTGTTTTGAAGCCAAAATCATCAGCGGCGAATTGGGACTTTCAAACGAAACGACCGAATACGGCTGGTATACACCAGCACAAATCGAGTCGATGGATCTGGTCGAACACCATCCCCAACGCATCGCCGATGCGCTGGCGAATCAGCCGGCGGCGTTTATTCGCTAATTCTCTTTCCCCAAGGAGGCATTTAATCTGTGAAATGCTTCACAGTCTCGCATCTCAAATCCGCACGCGATTACGTCACGAATCAAAGGCAATGAATTACATTCGTAAGCATTTATTCATAAGGCGGTTGCAAATATATTGTCGGAATTGCACCTATTTTCTTGACCCCTGTAAATTCAAGGGGTAGATTCCCCTACGTTCAAGTTTGTTTCGTAGTGCATTTCTTTATTGCTATCGAACCCGGCCCATTGCGGTGAGTTCCTGTCCTGCTGGCCGGTTGATTGATGTTGTGTGAGGGTAAAGTGCGATCGACGCCGCTTGTTGGAAGCGGTGAGTCGATGGTCGTGAGCCGCATTTCTTTTTGGCTCGCGCCAAGTTCTGTGGCCGACGCTCGCGTGGCTGTGAGCTGATGGCGATGGTTTGATAAATCTCGTAAGTGCAGCTTGGCGGTTTGCCGAGAGTGTTGATTGGCGGTCAGGGCGACTCATTTCTTCCGCCCCGGCAAACGTTCATTTCACGGTCTCGGCTGCGCAGGGAGACGGTAGTGACATCTCAATTGACCATCCAGCAAGCGGTGGATCAGGCGCTGCAGAGCTTCGGCTGCGGCAAGGCGCAGGAATCGCACTCGCTCTGCCAGCAGATTCTCAATGTCGAACCTTCCAATGCGGACGCTTTGCATCTGATGGGCGTGCTTGAGATGCAGGCGCAGCATTTTGCTTCGGCTTCTCAACTGATCGGTCGCGCGATTGCGTCCAATCCCTCGCAGCCCGGCTATTACTGCAATCTCGGGCAGTCGCTTGCGGCGCAGGGACAGAACGACCAGGCCATCATCGCCTATCGCCGGGCGCTGGCGCTCAATGCTGAGATGTTCGAAGCCCGCAATAACCTGGCCAATCTGCTTCGTGAAAAGGGTGAGTTCGCCCAGGCGATTTCCAATTACATGATGGTGCTTCGTTCACACCCCAATTTGCCGCAGGTGTGGAACAACATGGGGCTGGCGCTTCAGGATGCCGGGCGAATTGAAGAAGCGCTTGACGCATTCGCCAAGGCCATGTCGCTGGCGCCGACGTTTTCCCTTGCCGCTGAAAACAAAGCAAAGCTGCTGCATCGCGTCGGCCGATTCGAGCAGGCGATTGCTGCTTATTTGCAGGTGCTGCGCATCAATCCCGACCATGTCGATTCATTGAACAACATGGCCAATGCATTGCAGGATGCCGGGCAGATGGAGATGGCGGTTTCCACCTACGACAAGGCGCTGGCCATTCGGCCGGAGCTTCCAGAGGTGCACAAAAATCGTGGAAATGCACTTCTAAAGCTCGGACAGTTTGAACGCGCCGGCGAGAGCTTTGACCAGGCGATCGAGCTTCGTCCGGATTTTGCCGAAGCTCACCGCGGGCGTGGAAACGCGCTGCGCATGCTCGGCCGCCATGCGGATGCGATCACCGCGCTCCGCACCACGGCATCGCTCAATCCGGAATCGGCTTCCGTTTATTGCGATCTGGGAAGCGCACTTTTGGCCAATGGCGATATCGATCAGGCCATCGGCGCATTGAATCGCGCGGTCGGGTTAAAATCCGATCATCCCGGCGCCAATCTGAATCTCGGTACGACGCTGCTCCTTCGCGGCGACTTTGAGCGCGGCTTGCCGCTCTACGAATACCGCAACCAGGTGAATGGCATCGGTCAAGTCGCAGGCGACAACGCCCAGCCGATATGGGATGGAAGCGATCTCAACGGTAAGCGGATTCTGCTGCACAGCGAGCGCGGCCTGGGCGATGCAATCCAGTATTCCCGCTACATCCCAATGGTGGCAACCCGGGGAGGGCGAATCTGTCTGGTATGTCAGCCTGAACTTCATCGGCTGCTTCAGCAAGTTGAGGGGATTGGCGCACTACTCGCGCCTGGGGACATGGTACCGGAAACCGACGTGCGCTGCGCGCTGCCGAGTCTGCCCTTGAAATTCAAAACCACGCTGGAAACGATCCCATCGCGCGATTTGTATCTTCAGGCGGATGTTGAAGGCTCGGCGCGCTGGCGCAAGCGATTGGGTGAACCCGATGGCCGAAAGAAGATCGGCCTTGCTTGGGCGGGGCCGCCTTTCCCGGACCCCAAGCGGTCGATGTGCCTGTCCCAAGTCGCTCCGCTGTCTGCCTGCCGGAATGTTCGATTGATTAGCCTGCAAAAGGGCCCTGCGATGACGGACCTTCGAAAGAACTCTGGCGGGCTCAACATCGAAAATTATTTCTGCGATCTGCTGGATGTATCCGAGACCGCCTCGCTGATCGACAACCTCGATCTGGTGATTACGATCGATTCGATGGTCGCGCATCTGGCTGCCGCAATGGGCAAGCCGACGTGGCTTTTGCTTCCAGCCATTCCAGATTGGCGATGGCAGCTCGATCGAAATGATTCACCGTGGTATCCGTCGATGCGCTTGTTCCGCCAGAAAACAGCCGGCGACTGGTCGGCGCCGATTTCACAAGTTCTCGATTCGCTGCAACATCAAACCGTTTAGCGCACGTGCAACCGATCCAATTCCGATTAAACTGCTTTTCATGGCAACGATGACGGTTCGCCAAGCGCTTGAGCAGGCGATGAAAGATCAGCAGGCCGGCCGATTCAAACAGGCCGAGGCGATCTATCGCCAGATCCTCACCGCCAATCCCAACGAAGCCAACGCAATTCATCTGCTCGGTCTGCTTGAATATCAGCAGGGCCGGGCACAGGCAGCGCTACCGCTGATTGAGAAAGCCGTCCTGCTCATGCCCCAAGCGCCAACGTTTCGCACAAATCTGAGTCAGATATTGTCTGCATTGGGGCGTAATGAACAGGCGGTTGAAGAAGCTCAAAAGGCGGTTGGGTTTCAGCCGAACAACCCGGAGTTTCTCAATAATCTGGGAAAAGCACTTCAATCCCACGGACGATTGACAGAGGCGATCGGGATTTTTCGCAGGGCGATCGATATCAAGCCTGATTTTATCGCGACCTATGCAAATCTCGGCAGCGCCCTTCGCGCCAGCGGCGATTATCCACAAGCCATCGCCGTTCTGCGGCAGGCGGCTGGCTTGCAGCCCAATTCAGTTGAAACAATGAACAACCTGGGCAATGCACTACAAGAGTTTGGCCAGGTCGAAGAAGCCGAAACGATCTTCCAAAAGATACTTTCCGCCAAGCCCGATTTTGCAGAGGCTCACAATAATCTGGGGACGACCTATCGCGCGGCTGGGCAGTTCGGTCGGGCCATCGAGCATTATCGTAAAGCGGTTCAGTTACAGCCGGACATGCCGATGCCCCATTTCAATCTGGGATTGACGCTGCTGCTTTTGGGTCAATTCGAAGAAGGTTGGCGCGAAAACGAATGGCGATGGAAGGTCAAGGAACATGGCGGACGATTCGACCAATATCCATCGCCCGAGTGGGACGGCAGTGATCTGAAGGGCCGTACAATCTTCCTTTTTGGTGAGCAGGGCTTTGGCGATGCCATCCAATTCGCGCGTTACGTACCGCTTATCGCGCAGCGTGGCGCGCGGATCATTCTCGCCTGTCAAAAACCTCTTTTGTGTTTGATGAAATCGCTGGCAGGTGTTTCGCAATTGGTGACACATGGCGACCCGATGCCGGCATTTGATGTTCGCTGCGCACTCATGAGCGTTCCACGCATTTTTGGAACTGCTGATGCGAATATTCCCGCTGATATTCCATATTTGAGTGCAAATGCTGATGAGTCGTCGCGATGGCGCAAGCGGTTGGACGAGTTTGCTGGAAAGTTAAAGGTGGGGATCGCATGGGCGGGGCGACCGGAACACAAGCTCGATCGATTGCGGTCGATCGCGCCGAAAGTTTTTGCTCCGTTGAATACCATATCGAGCATTCAACTGGTCAACCTTCAAAAAGGCGACAAATCGTCGCAAGGCCGGGACGTTTTGAATCTCATTGATTGGACGGCAGAACTGACCGATTTCGCTGACACAGCAGCGCTGGTTGAAAATCTGGATTTGGTCATCACGGCTGACACGGCCGTCGCGCATCTTGCGGGGGCGCTGGGCAAAAAGGTCTGGGTGCTGTTGCCGTTCGTGTCGGACTGGCGCTGGCTATTGAATCGCAGCGATTCGCCATGGTATCCGACGATGCGACTGTTTCGCCAGCCAGCGATTGGGGATTGGAACACGCCGATCCAGCAGGTGGTTCAAGCCTTGCAAGAGTTGCCATGACGCAGATGACGATCCAGCAGGCGATAGAACTGGCGATGCGTCAGCATCAGGCCGGCCAGTTCCAGCAGGCGGAGGCGATCTACCGGCAGGTCCTGGCGGCCCAGCCGAAACAGCCCGACGCACTGCATATGCTGGGATTGCTGGCGCTGCAGGCCAACCGGGCGGATATCGCGCTGCAATTGATCGACCAGGCCATTGAAGTTGCTCCCAGCCAGGCGGGATATCATTGCAATCGGGGGCAGGTGTTGGCAACGCTCAATCGAAATGACGAAGCCATGCAATCATATCGCAGGGCTCTATCGATTCAGCCGGATATGCCTGAAGCGTTGAACAACCTGGGGAATCTGCTGCGAGACAACAAGCAATTGGCCGATGCGATCGAATGCTTTCGGAAAGCGGCAGCGGTTCGACCCGATGTGCCGGCGCTGTGGTTGAATCTGGCGAGGTCGCTTCATCAGGATCGCCAGGTCGAATCAGCCATTGGAGCGTACCAGAATGTGCTAAAGATCGACCCGGACAATGTGGATGTGCTGATCAATCTGGGCATCGCATGGCGACAATTGGGTCAGTTCCAAGTGGCTGCCGAAACATATTCAAAGGTTGTGAAAGAAAACCCCGCCCTGGTCGAGGGGCACAAGAATCTCGGCGAAGTGCTCCTCAGACTGTGTCAGCATGAGCAGGCCATTGAGCATTTCACGCGAGCGCTCGAACTTCGGCCGAACTATGCGCCGGCGTATCGCGGGTTGGGAAACGCCTTTCGACAAACCGGCAAACTTGATGAAGCGATCGATGCCCATCGGCGTGCGCTCTCCATCGACCCAGACTATGTCGAAGGGCACAACGATCTTGGATATGCTTTACACTGGTCGGGTCGGTGGGAGGAGTCGCAAGCCGAATATCGCCGGGCAATCGACCTGGAACCAGGTTATGCGCCTGCTCATTACAACCTGGGATTGTCGCTGCTCCTGCAAAGCAACTTGTCTGAGGGGTGGCGTGAATATGATTGGCGGTGGCGGGCCGAAGAGTTCGCTTTGCATGTGCCTCAAGTTCCTCAGCCGCTTTGGGATGGCGGCGATTTACAAGGCAAGCGTCTGCTGCTCTACGCTGAGCAGGGTTTTGGCGACGCGATTCAATTTGCCCGATATTTGCCGCTTGTCGCTCAGCGGGGCATCAGGATCATTCTGAAATGCCCCGACGAGCTCATTCGCCTGTTCCAGCAACTTGGATGTGTTGATCAATTGGTCGGCCCGAAGGATCAGGTGGATCATTTCGACGCTTATCTGCCGCTGATGAGTCTGCCGCACATTTTTCAGACGACCATGGAAAACATTCCGGCAAATGTGCCTTATCTGTATGCGGATATTGAGTTGTCATCGCAATGGCGTGATCGACTGGCCAATCTGCCAGGCGGCAAAAAGATTGGTTTAACCTGGGCCGGACGAAACACGCCCGATCCGCGGCGATCCATCGCGCCCGAACTGCTGCTGCCTTTGTCTCAAGTGAAGGACATTGCATGGATTCGGCTTCAACGAGCGGATGCCGGTCCATCACCCGATCAACCCAGGCTGCTCGATTACAGCACCGAGTTACAAGACTTCGCCGAAACCGCGGCATTGATCGATAACCTGGATCTGGTCATCACAATCGACACCGCAGTTGCTCATCTTGCCGGCGCGATGGGTAAAACGACTTGGTTATTGCTGCCCCATTTGCCGGATTGGCGATGGCTGCTGGATCGGGATGATTCGCCGTGGTATCCGACCATGCGTTTGTTTCGCCAGCCGGAACCGGGAAATTGGGCTTTGCCCATTCAAAAAGTTGTTGAGGAACTCAAAAAACCATGGGCCAGATGAGCATTCAACAAGCGATTGAACTGGCGTTGGGCCATCATCAATCCGGACGCCTGGCAGAGGCCGAATCGATCTATCGCCAGGTGCTGGCGGCCCAGCCAAACCATCCCGACGCGCTGCATTTGTATGGCGTGCTGGCTTGCCAATGCGGGCAGATGGAAGTGGGGCTGGAATTGCTTCGCCGCGCGATCGTCACAAAGCCGAACGATGCGTATTACATCTCCGACCTGGGACATGCGCTGCTGAATGCCGGAAAATCGCGGGACGCCATCGCCGAATTTCGCCGGGCGCTGCAAATCAATCCCATGTTGGCTGGCACGTGGAATACATTGGGAGGCGCATATCTTCGGCTGGGCGACCTGGATTCAGCGATGGAGAATTATGTTCAGGCGTTGAAGCTCCAGCCGGATTTTTCGTTGTGTCGTTACAATCTGTCGATGGCGATGTTTTTGAAGGGTGATCTGGAAGGAGCCTGGTCGCTGGCGGAGTCACGCTGGGAGGCGAAGGAACTGGGCCTGACGATCCAGAACTTTGCCCAGCCGCGATGGGATGGGTCGGATCTGAATGGCCGGCGAATATTGCTCTACGCCGAGCAGGGTTTTGGCGATGCGATCCAATTTGTGCGTTATGTGCCGATGGTGCAGGCCCAAGGGGGCCGGGTCATCCTGGCGGTCGCCGGGGAACTGGTTCGGCTGATGAAGCAACTGCCGGATGTCAAGCAGATCGTCGCGCATGGGGATGCGATGCCGGCGTTTGACCTGCAATGCCCGCTGTTAAGCCTGCCGGGCATATTCAAAACCAAGCTGGATACGATTCCCGTAAGAGTCCCTTATCTACAAGCAAAAAATGATCATTCGCGATGGCGCAAGCGGATGGGTGAAGTAAACAAGAAGAAGATTGGTTTGGTCTGGGCGGGAAGACCCGAGCACCGCAACGACGCCAATCGTTCACTGAAATTCCGTCAGCTTGCTCCAATACTGGATGACAAGTTCATCTTCTATAGTCTTCAGAAAGGTCCAGCATCGGAGCAAGCCAGGACAACGAACCTGATCGACTGGACCAACGAGATCAAAGACTTTGCCGATGCGGCGGGGTTGATGGAGAATCTGGACCTGATTATCACGGTGGATACGGCGGCAGCGCACCTGGCGGGCGCCATGGGCAAGGTGGTATGGGTGCTGCTGCCGTTCTTGCCGGATTGGCGATGGATGATGAAGCGTGAGGATTCGCCGTGGTATCCGACGATGCGACTGTTCCGCCAGCCGACGATCGGCGACTGGGAGACACCAATCCGGCAGATCACAGAGGAATTGAGCCGCCTATGAGCCGGATCAGCATTCAACAGGCAATGCAACTGGCGGTTGGCCACCATCAGGCTGGGCGATTGCGCGATGCGGAAATGATCTATCGCCAGATTCTGGCTGCGCAGCCCAATCATCCTGATGCATTGCATTTGATGGGCGTTCTTGCCAGCCAGTGCGGGCAGGGACAGGTCGGGGTGGACTTGATTGGCCGGGCCATTTCACTGAATCCCAATGATGCTCACTATCGATCAAACTTTGGTCAGGTGCTGTTGAATGCAGGCAAGCCAAATGAAGCGGTCGTTGCGCTGCGTAAAGCAGTCGAAATGGATCCCAATCTGGCGGGAGCATGGAACAATCTTGGCAATGCGTTGATCGAATTGCGGCAATTCAGTCAAGCCGTCGATGCTTACATGCGCGCAATCAACATTGTCCCCGATTTCGCCGAAGCGCACAGCAATCTCGGCAACGCACTTAAGGAGCTTGGCCAACTCGATCAAGCCATCGTTTCCATTCGCAAATCAATCGAACTTCGTCCAGACTTGCTCGCATCGCATAACAATCTGGGAATGTGTCTGCGCCAAACCGGGCAATACGCAGAGGCGGCTGAAGCGTATCGCAAGGCCATCGCGCTCAAGCCGGGGCTGGCGATCACTCATTACAACCTTGCAGTCACGCTGCTCGTTCAAGGCCAATTTGAAGAGGGCTTGGCTGAATACGAATGGCGATGGCAAGCGCCGCAGATTGGGTTATCCCGACCAGCATTTTCGCAGCCGCAGTGGGATGGTGCCGATCCGGCCGGCAAACGGGTTCTTGTGTACGCCGAGCAAGGCTTCGGCGACACGATCCAATTCGTGCGCTACTTGCCATTGCTGGCCGAACGCGGGGCGAAAATCACATTGCAATGCCAGCCGCAATTGAAACGATTGCTTCAGCGTTCAGGCGGCGTCGAACGTATCATCACGCTCAAGGAAGAACCTGGCGAATTGGATCTGCATTGTCCGCTTCTCAGCCTTCCATATTTTTTCAAAACCACGGTGGAGACGATTCCATCTTGTGATTCTTATTTAACTGCCGAACCGGAACTGGTTTCGCAATGGAGTACGCGACTGGAACAATATTCCTCGCCATTGGAAGTGGGGCTGGTGTGGGCAGGTCGGCCGGAGCATCAAAATGATCGCAATCGTTCGGTTTCGCTGGATGAACTTCAACCCTTGCGGCAGGTGGCGGATGTAACTTTCCTCTGCCTTCAGACGGGGGATGTGAATCGCCAGGATTGGTTGATCGATATCACTGCGGGGATGGATGACTTTGCGCAGACCGCCGCCGCGATTCAGAATCTCGATTTGCTGATTACAGTTGATACAGCCGTCGCACATCTGGCCGGTGCATTAGGCAAGCCGGTATGGCTGCTATTGCCTTTTAGTCCGGATTGGCGGTGGCTTCTCAATCGTGATGATTCCCCCTGGTATCCGTCGATGCGCTTATTTCGTCAGCCGCGAATTGGAGACTGGGAGACCCCGATCCGGCGGATCATAGAGGAATTGAGCCGCCTATGAGCCGGATCAGCATTCAACAGGCGATTGATCTGGCGATGCAACATCAGCAGGCCGGTCAGCTTCAACAGGCCGAATCGATCTATCGGCAAATTCTCGCGGTTCAACCGAACAACGCCGTGGCCATGCACCAGCTTGGACTACTCGCGCTGCAGGTTGGCAAGATCAACATTGCGGTGGAACTGATCGGTCAGTCAATCCAGCATGAATCAAGATCGCCTGACATGCATTACAACTTTGGCCTGGCACTGGCCACAGCCGGGCGGCGCGACCAGGCCATTGAGTCTTATCGAAACGCGATCAAACTCAAGCCGGACCTGGTCGAAGCGTACAACAATCTGGGAGTTGCCCTGCTCAACGCGGGCCGGTTGGATGAATCGCTCGACATCAGCCGTCGCGCGGTCGAATTGGGGCCAAGCATATCCGCAGCGCAAAACAATCTTGGCGTGGTATTGCGCAATAAAGGGATGATCGCTGAGTCGATCGAGGCGCATCGAAAGGCAGTTGACATCGCGCCGCAATCAACCGGATTGTGGAGCAACCTGGGCATTGCCTTGCAGGCCGGCGGGCAACTCGATCAGGCGATTGATGCGTTTACGAAAGCGCTGGCGATCGATCCAAACAACGTCGATGCCCTGCAAAATTCCGGCGCGATTTTTCGACTGCAGGGTCGCCTTGAACAAGCATCGTCGTCGTTTCGCAAAGCCCTTTCGCTGTTGCCCGACGACGCTCAGGCGCTCAACAACCTCGCTGCAGTCCTGATCGATTTGCAACAAAGTGATGAAGGCATCGAACTGCTTCGTCGAGCAATAGCAATCAAACCCGATTCTGCCGAGGCGCACGACAATCTGGGAATCGCGCTCCGCGAGAAGGGGCTGTTTGACCAAGCCGAGCAGCAGCATCGAAAGGCGCTGGCCATTCAACCCATTTTCCCGCAGGCCGAGCGAAATCTTGGAAATCTTTTGCAACTGTCGGGTCGGCTGGACGAGGCGATTGCTTCCTATCGAAACGCCGTCGCGCAAAAGCCGAATTTCGCCGAGGCGTTGAGCAGTCTGGGCACGGCTTTGATTGCCAAAAGTGAGGTTGCTCCGGGAACCGATGCGTTTCGCCAGGCGATTGCTGTCTCGCCCGATTATGCGCTGGCTCATTTCAATTTGAGCCAGGCATTATTGCTGCAAGGCCAGTGGCTCGAAGGTTGGACTGAACAGGAATGGCGATGGCGCGCTCGGGAATTGAAACTGCTCAAACCTGACTATGCTGCCCCAATGTGGGACGGCTCGCAGCTCAATGGCCAAACCTTATTCCTGTTTGCCGAACAGGGTTTCGGCGATGCGATTCACTTCGCTCGTTACATTCCGCTGGCTGCAAAGCGCGGAGCACGGGTCATCATCGGCTGCCAGGCAGAACTCGCTCAACTGTTTCGATCAGTGGATGGCGTGGAAAAAGTAATCACCGGCAATGATCCGTTGCCGGACTTCGACGTGCAATGCTCGCTGCTTTCGCTGCCATTGGTTTTTCAAACGACGCTTGAGAATTTGCCTGCCGAAATTCCGTATCTTCATGCCGATCCGAAGCCGGTCGAAAAATGGCGGCAACGAATCGGCGATGAACGGCGATTGAAGGTTGGTTTGGCTTGGTCGGGCAGTCCAATTCAAAAGAACAATCGAAACCGCTCATTGATGCTTGAAACGCTGGCGCCGCTCGCCGATCAAGGGGTTCGGTTCTTCAATCTTCAAAAAGGGGCCGCTTCCAAACAAGCCGTCATTCCGTCTGCAGGGATGGAATTGACGGACTGGACCGCCGATTTGGTCGATTTTTCGGAAACTGCGGCTTTGATGGAAAATCTCGATCTGATCATTACGGTCGATACATCGGTTGCCCATCTTGCAGGTGCACTTGGAAGGCAAGTCTGGGTGATGCTGGCGTTTATGGCGGATTGGCGCTGGCTGCTCGACCGCGAAGACTCTCCCTGGTACCCCACGATGCGGCTATTCCGACAGCCTGCGATCGGCGATTGGATTTCGGTTGTAAAACGAGTTGCCGATTGCCTCCATACTTTGCCAAGGTTACGATAACAGTTTATCAGCCCGCAGTTGGTCGATGCGGGCCGGAGTCTTGAAACATGCTTTTGTCGGAAATCATCAAGCCACAAAATATTAAAATACCCCTCGGCGCAAAAACCAAAGTCGAAGCGATTACCGAACTCGTGCAATTGCTCTCCGCGAGTGGTTCCGTGACGGATGGGAAGAAGGTGCTGGAAGCCGTGCTTGAGCGCGAGTCCACCCGCACCACTGGAATCGGCAACGGGCTTGCGATTCCTCACGGTAAGACCACGGGCACGAATGAACTGGTCATGGCAATTGGCAAGCCCGCCCAGCCGATTGATTTTCAATCCATTGACGGCCGGCCGGTTTCGATCATCTGGTTGCTATCCAGCCCGCCCGACAAGACCGGCCCGCATATTCACGCGCTAGCGCGAATCAGCAAATTGATGACGATGGATCGTTTTCGCCAGGCGCTGATTGCCGCGAAAACCGCGGAAGAATGCTTTGAAATCATCGGCAAGCAGGAAACGCAGTTGTAATCAGGCGCTGGTTCCAAACCGCACGCGGCGAACTTCCTCTCGCTGCAATTCCCCGATGATTTTGGTCAACGCCGCTAGTTTTTGCCGTCCGTCCAAGTCCCCTTCAAGCCTTTTGAAAACGACGCCTGTCGTTTTAGAGGGCTCTTTTTCGGTTTTTACCGCCGAACGCAGCCGGCCATCGAGAATCAGGGTCAGATCGTGTTGGCAGAGTTCGATCCGAAGCCGCTGGTCCGCGACAAGCGATAACGGTTTGTCGTTTTTCGGTGACAAGCGGACCCCCATACCACCGGTGCTGAGGTTTCGCAGTTCAATCTTGATCTCAGTCGACGCCAATGGTTGATCGCTGAGCACTGCGTGTTCAGCGATGATCCACGTGCGTACTCGAATTTCCGAATCCTGGGGCACGGTTACCCGATAGGAATTTCGCCGTTGCGTTCCTTTCAATTCGGTCGGCCTGGTGATCAGCACGGCGGGAACTGACGTGGTGGCGTTCAGCACAAATGCTTCGTTGATTTCCAGTACGGTGCCGGCAAATGTAAGTCGCATCGTTCCGGAGGTGAACGAAACGGCTGCCGGATGAGATTTTTCGTGCAATTCCTTGAGGAGAGATTCGGCGCCATCGACAATTTCGATCCAGATGCCTTTCTCGGTTTCGCCGATGAACCGGGTCTTGTGGTTTCGGACGATACCCGCCGATGGAAGCGACAGGACAATGGCTGCATTGCGGCCAACGGCGTCAGCCAGCGTCTGGAGGTTTTCATCCATCGATTTCGACATGTCGAACGACCATTGAACGGATTACGGGGTGTTCTAAATGATTTTTCGGCGTATTGGCAGGCCGAATTCATGGATTCGGCGTAAAATCAGGGCAGCCCCCGGTTGGTGAATTTTCGGGCTTCGTTCGATAATATCCCTTGAATTCTTTTTGCCTGTTTATTTACCGGTGATATGATTGCTGTTTGAGCCTGCAATTTCGCCCGGGATAGTCGCTACAAAGCGATTAATACGGTTATATTGCCGGAGGGACAGGGACACAGAGGACGCGGGCTGTTTTTCGTTGATGTCAGCTCGGTTGGACTGGACAGGCCGAACCGTTGCACCGTGGGAGTTTTTGCACCGATGAACCGGTTACCCCTGCCGCCCGTCGAATTCAAGCGGGTCAACAAATTTCTGCGCCGCCGGCCGTCTTGGCGGCTGTACGCCGCTGCGGCTGGCGTTTTGCCCACCCTATCCGCCAGCGCCCAAATCACGAATGCAACCTGGATCGGATTGGGCGGCAGTACCAGTTGGTCCATCCCCGCCAACTGGGATACCAATATTTCCCCCGATGGAGTCGGAGCTTTTGCCCATTTCGCCGGCGGATCGGGCGGGCCGATCGTTCAACTCGGCGGAAGCACTATCACCTTGTCAGGACTGGATTTAAGCGATCCATTGTTCAGTGCAGTCGTTGGCGGAACGATCAACCTGGTCGGCTCGGCGATTGTGAACGCCAGCGGATCGAACTTCGACCTGCCCGACAAAGTCTTCCCCAATTTCGGATCGGCCAACCCAAATAGTCCCAGCCCCGGCAATAGCATTGGCGGGGTCGGATCTTTAACCGCGACATTTATCGGAACAAATGGCCTGAATAAGACCGGCGATTCTCATCTGCAAATCGATAGCCCTCAGTTCTACTCCGGCACGACCTCCATCACGGGCGGCGGAAAAATCATTACGACCATCGGCGATAGCGCTTTTGGCGACGTCAACAACGGTATTGATCTGAATGGCGGCTCCATCCAGGTCGCTTTGACCAATTGGACGAGCAATCGCACGATAAATATTGGTTCACTCGGCGGAGCCATCTACTGGGTCGATTCGGGTCGAAGCGTCGATTTAAGTGGAAATATCAGTGGCAGCGGCCCATTGACGATCAATGGACGCTACGGAGTCTTTGTCGGACCGGGCACTTTTCGGGCAAATAACACATATTCCGGCACCCTGACCGTTGGCGGCGGAAACGTCACCATGAAGGATAACGGAGCCTTCGCCAACGCGGTCGGTATCATCTCCTCCGGTTCAATCGTGCTGGATAACACCAATTCCGCAACAAGTATCAATCGAATCGGCGATGCTTCGCCTCTGGTCATGCGCGGTTCTTCGCTGGCATTGAAGGCGAGTACCGTCAATTACACCGAGAACATCGGTACGGTAAACCTGGATGGCGGGGTCTCCTTTGTGACGCTTGAACCGGGTTCAGGCGGAGTTCGATTGAATGCGACGAATTTCGTCCGCAATAGTCATGCGGGCCTGGTGGTCAGGGGAACAAACCTTGGCCTTACCCCGGGGTCTGGAAACAGCAATTTCTTTTTTACTGGGGGACAGAGTCTGCTGGTCGACGGGCTGCTTCCTTTCGCTTATGTGAATCCTTCCTATACCAGCGCAAGCACACCGGAAGATCCAAACAATGTGCTGGCAAGTTACGACGTTAATAAGGGAATTACCGCAATAACAAGCTATAACAGCACTTTCGCGGCTGGCGGAAATGTGAAAATCAGCGCTAATCAGACGGTCAGCGGCGATCAATTCATCAATGCGCTGGTGCTGGCGGCGCCGGCAAATTTGCAGGTTGCAGCAGGGCAAGCGGGTATCACGGTTGGCTCGTCGGCGGGATACTTGTATGTCGACAGTGGCGTGGTCCTCAGCGCCAACGCGGGTTTTCAAACCGCTGGCTCGGGTTCAATCATCAATTCACTGCCCGGCAATCAGATCAACAGCCAGCTCGATTTTGGAGCACGCGAGGGATATCTTCTAACTCCTTCTGCATTAACGATTAACGGTAGTATCCATGGCACCGGAGGGCTTACTAAACTGGGCGCTCGCACCGCACTTTTCCTTGCGAACAGTGATTACACCGGTGTGACCACGTTGACCGGATTCAACCGTTTCCGCGGCGATGTTTTGGCCAACGGATTGCCTTCGGTATTTGGCGAATCGCTCACTCCGATCAACCTCTACGGCGGAAATGTCGATCCATATAACCCGAATTCCGGAACCATCAATGGCACGGGTATGGGCGAGCTTGGTTACGAAAACACCGGTTCGGCCTTGTTCGCGCGTCAGCTCAACATCTCCGGCGATTGGGTCCAGCTTCGCGATTTTGGCACGGGAACCATCAACTGGGGCGGCAACATCAGTTCAAACGACGACAAAACCCTGCTGATGTTCCTGACCTCCAAGGCAACGGCGCATCAGGTTGTCAGCGGTACTATCAGCGGAAAAGCGCGCGTCGTGATTGGCGCGGCCGATCCCAATCCCAGCACGCCCGGTGATCCTGAAGAAACCTGGGTCGATCTCAGAGGCACCAATTCTTTTACCGGCGGGCTGGTGATTTCCGGTGGAACCGTTGCCATGGGAAACGAGAATGCTCTGGGCACTGGCTCGGTGCAGCTTAATGGCGATGGTGCCATCACTGCCCTCAGTTCGTTCGTCGGAGGGAGTACAGTTTCCAACAAGATTGTCGTTTACAGCAGTAAATTTGGCGTGGCATCCGACGGCGGCGCGACCATTATTTTTGGTGGCGAAATCAACGGCCGAGGCGGTAACTACATCGCCAACATCACTGGCACCGCAACCACCACATTTGCTGGTTCAATGACCGGCGGCGGGCTGTTCAAGCAGGGCATGGGCACGCTGGTTGTATCGGGCAATAATACCTTTACCGGCCAGTTTACCGTGGGAAACGGCACGATCGCCGGTGGGGCGGTTATCCTCAAGTCCAGCAACGCACTTGGGTCAACCGCTGGCGCAACAGCCGTTGAGGTAGGGCAAAACGCCTTGATTCTCGATGGTTCGCCGCTGCCCATTCCCGGAAGCGACGGATTTCACGACAATGACCTTACTTTCGGCCAGGAATTGCTCTTCCTGCGCGGCGATGGATTGATCGTGCCTGGATATGCCGATGGCGGCGGGGCGCTGGTCAGCGTTGCAGGCAATAACGTCTGGAACGGTACCGTTCAGCCGCTTCCCAAATACGCTGGCGAAGGCACCGCCAATCCCACTGTCAGCAATGCGCGCGTTTCCATTCGCGTGGACGCCGGCAGCACGCTGACACTCAATGGCGGGCTTTTGGCGGATGATCCGGGGGTTTTGAACAACTCCGGCACGACGCTTTACCTCGCCACAGGAACCAATTCGCTGGGCATACGCAAGCTGGGCAGCGGTTCGCTGATTGTCGGATCCCATGTGATCGCTACGAAAGATGCGCAAGGCAATGTTCATAACTGGAACGCTGCGATCCGAACCAGCGGAACGCTCGACATCGAAGGCGGCGTCGTTTCCATCGCATCCAATTCCGGTGTTGGCACGCTGTCGGGCGGCAAGAGCGTCGTTCACATCGGTGGCATCAAATTCGGCGGCAACGCGCAAAACCCCGTCGGCCAGCTTGATCTGAACGACAATGCAATCGTTATCGACTACACCGGCGCAAGCCCGCTGGCGACCATTCAATCGTATCTTCATGCAGGCTTTAATAACGGCTCGTGGAACGGCAGCGGCATCGTGAGCGACCGCGTGGCGAGCAGTCCCAACGACGGCGAAGAGGGCCGCACCGGCCTGGTGCTCGACGAGGCTACAAATCTGGGCATCACGACGTATCTCGGCGATCCCATCGATAGCACGTCGTTGATTTTAAGATACGCCTATCTCGGCGATTGCGATCTCGATGGCGATGTCGATGCCCACGACCTGGGCCTTCTCGCGCGAAGCTGGCAACAATCCGGATCCTGGCAAAATGGCGATTTTAATTATGACGGCAAGGTCGATCTGCTCGACATGATGCTTTTCGCCCCCAATTGGCAAGTCGGAGTGGATAATCCTTTGAATGCGGCGGCCTTGGGGCTTGATTTGGCCAGCTTCGGATTGCCCCAGATTCCGCTCCAGGTGCCCGAGCCGGCGATATCGGGATTATTGGGCGTTCTGGGTGCTTCATGGCTGGCCAGAAGAAACAGAAAATCAGCAGGCACTGCCCCTTTTTATGCTTCCTTGGCCTCCAAACCCTTGAAACTTACGCAGTTTAGCGCAGTTCTCACGGATCCCAAGGCTCAAGGCCATAAATTCTGAATGTTTATGGGCAAGAATGGGGTATAAGTTAATCGCACGGGCTCCAAGAGCCGGAGAGACAGGCGTACATTGGTGTTGATTCAGCAAAAGTTTACAGTTAATTCTGATGCAGCCGGTAATAGGCCATCCGTTGATCGTCGGAATGTTGCATCGTTTGAATAATTTTGCTTGCAGGCGACGCGAATCTCGTGGTACACTTGTCACTAATGCTGGGTCAAGAGATTTTTGCATCGAACTTGGCCTATTTTGTATCGCCTTGGAGAATGTATTCGTCGCTTTGAAGTAATCAGATGATGGCGATGTCTGATTTAGGAAATGCATGCGACGGATACGGCGGAACCCGTCTGGCGGCGGAAGAAAGTTGAGATGAGCATTCTGTACGCTCGTCTCTGATGTGAAGGCAGTGGGAAGAAAATGAATCCAGTCCTTGCTTTTAGGCAACCACAATTCTTTTTCCCCGCTGTGACGTTAATGCGTGGACGATGCCGTTTGGTATGCGCGATGCGGGTTCATGCGTCGCGACATGTATAGAGATCACAGGCCGGTTGAACGCGCTTTTCCCAATCGTGTGTTCAACCCCTTAGGAGGTGGCAGATGTTCAGAGTGGGAAAGAGCAAACTCAAGGCTCTGGCCGCAGCTGCGACGCTGGCTGCACCAACCGTTTCGATGGCACAAATTAGTGCCACGTGGACTTGGAACCAGCAGCTAGGCACCTTTAGTGACGCGACAAATTGGTTTTCCGCAACTAACAGCTACGCGCAGCAGGGCGGCATCGCTACCCTTCCTGTCACATCCATCAGCGGTAGCTTTTCCAGTGTGGTTGTCACCAGCAACGTTACACTTGGTGGCA
>DASZXJ010000031.1:0-4822 GCA_035545895.1 Tepidisphaeraceae bacterium
GCTGGTGAACATCGTCGCCAGCACCGGCCGCATGTCGTAATTATTCTCGCGAAGCAGGCTGCCCAGGCTTTTGCATATGTCCGGATCGGGTTCATCGGTGACAAACCATGTCAGCAATCGATTGGCGACATACGACGCACAGGCCGGGTTCTGATGGATGATGTCGACAATATCATCGCCATCAAAATTGCCCGAGCGGCCAAAGAAACTCTTGATTCCAAAATCATGATCGAATCGGCGGAAGACAAAATCCTCGCCATCGTGACCCCAGCCAGTAAATGCGCGGGCGGCTTCCTTAATGTCCTGCTCGGTATAGTTTCCGATCCCGAGCGTAAATAGTTCCATCAATTCGCGCGCGTAGTTTTCGTTGGGATGCAGTTTGTGATTTTCCTGATTATTCAGGTAATCGAGCATGGCTGGATCGCGCGAAACCTGTTTGACGAACGTCTTGAAATTCCCGGCTGCATTGCGGCGCAGGGTTTCGTTTTGCTTCCACATCAGCGACGCAGCTCGTTCGTCGCGGGCGCTGGACGTGAAATGGCCATGCCATAAAAATGTCAGCTTTTCGTGGAGCGGATATTTCGCGTAGGTCATTCGGCCCAGCCACCACTGCATGGTGGCAGCCATCGCCTCGCGGTTGCGCTGCATCAGCATCTGCTGAAACATCTTGCGTTCGTCTTCAGTTTTTCCCTGGAGCATCATGCGGCGCTCTTCAAATGTCTTGGGATATCCATCGCCGACGGAGGAAAGATCGGGCACATCGTTCTTGCCGAGTTCATCGGCGCCGGCGTCGGGAAAATCAAGCAGGGCTTCGGCGGCGCGCTGCGAGCCCATGTCCAGAACCGCCTCGATTTCTTCACGCTTCCCGCCAAAGGTCGCGCGGTTCAGCAGATGGCCAGCCTTGACCGAATCAAACGGATCGCCCGGGCTGGGCACATAAGGCTGGAGCATGGGATGAAGTCTGACCATGGAAGCCCGCCTGTCTCCCCCGTTATTCTAACATCAACAACGGACGCGGCGATGAATTATTGCACAAAAGACCGCTTTGTCTCCAATCGCTCGTCCTCTATACTTCGGCCAGTATCCTTGGAACAACCATGAACTTACGCCTTGGACATTCACCCGACCCCGACGACGCCTTCATGTTTTACGCCCTTGCCAAGGACAAGATTCCGACCGGTCCTTATCGGTTTGAACACGTTTTGCAGGACATTCAGACGCTCAACCAGCGCGCCATGAACGGCGAGCTTGAAATCACCGCGATTTCGATTCACGCATATCCCTATGTGGCCGACAAATACGCCCTGACCAACTGCGGCAGCAGCATGGGAGACAAATACGGCCCCATGGTCATCACCCGCCAGCCGATGACTTTGGACCAATTGGCCGGCAAAACCATTGCCATCCCCGGCAAATTGACGACCGCGTTTCTCACGCTCCAGCTTTGTCTCGGTCCGGGAGAGCAGGCAGCAGGCAGCAGGCAGCAGGCAGCTTCGGATTCATTGCTGCCAGCCGCCAGCCGTCAGCCGCCAGCTTTTAAATTCGTCGACGTTCCTTTCGATGAAATTCCCGCACAAGTCCGTGACGGGAAAGTGGATGCGGGTTTAATTATTCACGAGGGCCAGCTCACCTATCAATCGATGGGCCTTCACCTGGTGATTGACCTTGGAGTCTGGTGGCACCAGGCTACCGGGCTGCTCCTGCCTTTGGGGGGTAACTGCATCCGCAAAAACCTTGGCCCGCAGGTCTGCCAGGAAGTCACCGACATTCTCAAACAATCGATCCAATACAGCCTGGCCCATCGATCCGAAGCCGTCGATTACGCCCTTCAATATGGCCGCGACCTGGATCGAAAGCTGGCGGATCGATTTGTCGGCATGTACGTCAACGAATGGACGCTCGACTACGGCCCGCGTGGCCGGGAGGCGATTACGCGCCTGCTTAAAGAAGGCTACAAGGCGGGGCTTGTCCCGCCGGCCGGTCAGATCGAGTTTGTTACCGCGAAGTAGGGAGTTTTGGATTTTGGATTGCGGATTGTAGATTGAAACCCGATATCCCCGCTGCGCTGCCAGCCGCAATGCAGGTGAATGCTGTGACTTGACCCGTAGGAGGGTACGGTGGGAGACCGCATCGTTCGCTAGGCAACCAGTGGCGGGGGTTGGCGGGGAAATGGGGATCTAATGACCAATAATGACCAAGTCCCAATGACCAACAAAATCCCAATGACCATAACCTGAATGACGAATGACCAAATCAGAATGACGAATCAATGACGAAATCCGAATGACGAAGATCCAGTGACCAATGGCTCCTTTGTTGCGCCAGGCGGACTCATTTCGCGCAATTCCAATTCCCAAATCCGCAATCCGCAATCCAAAATCCGAAATCCGAAATGCCCACAGCCCCGGGGCTAAAGCCCCGGGCTTTGCCCGAGGACCCGATCAACTGGAGATGAATTTCAATCCACAATTCAGTCCACGATCTTTCGACCGATTCCTTTTTTCACTTTCTTTTTTTCATCTGCGCGATTGACGAGTATATCGCGAACTCTGACTCTGCCTCACACCAGATCGCACGCTTCGGCGGGCATCCAGTGGTTGTCTTTGCCCCACCATTTCACATTACAGCCGATGGGATTGGTCACTTCGACGGCGGGCTTTTTGCCAGCGAGGATGGCATCGACCGCGTCGCACAGTTCGTGCGTTTTTTCAGCGCCGGGCGTGCGGGGGTTGTCGTCCATTCGGCCGGTGTAGCGCAGCTTTCGGTCCTGATCGAAAACATAATAGTGCGGCGTGCGCAAGGCGCCATATGCAAGCGCAACGGCCTGTTTTTCGTCGCGAAGGTATGGCCACTTTATCCCCTTTTCCTTGGCGCGGGTTTTCATGTGATCGAACGAATCGCCGGCGTGTTGTTCGGTTTCGTTGGAGTTGATGCCGACCATGGCCACGCCTTTGGGTGAATAATCATCGAAGAATTTCTTCATACGCTCTTCGCTGCCGACGACATAGGGGCAGTGGTTGCAGGTGAAGAGAACGACCAGCAATTTGGCGTTTTTGAAACTGGCCAGAGAGTAGTTCTTGCCATCCACGCCCGGCAGGTCGAAATCCGGGGCCTGTGCACCGATCTGAAGCGTAAAAGCCATGCCTAAAGCTCCTTTTTATTGGTCTCCAATGGTATCCGCTGGCGTTGACAGGTCCAGTGTGTCCAAAGACAGGTACGAGACAATAGAGATAGCGCGAGCCGCTTGCGGCTTAGCGCCAAGTCGGTTTACCAAAGTCGCGCTAAGCCGCAAGCGGCGGAATGCGCGTGGACACGGAACAAAGGAAGTTCGATTCTTATAAGTCAGGGACCCTGAATTATGATATACGCACGGGGTTTGACGTCCCGGCTGCAACCTTGCTACCGTTTTGGGGTGTCTTTGTTGAGGGAGGCTATGGATATGAAAGCTTTGCGCGCATTATTTGTGACAGTCGTCCTTTTAGCGGAGGTTGCGCCGGTATGTCTGGGAGCTGAACCAACTCTCAATTTGCGACGAACAACGGTCGTCGAAGTTGTTGAAAAGACCAAAGACGCTGTCGTTTACATCTCGTCCACCAAACTTCAAGCCCAGCGCATCAATCCCTTCGGCAATAATCCGATGTTTCAGGATTTTGATTTTGGCACGGCCCTGGTTCCAGCCAACTCGCTGGGCAGTGGATTTATCGTTCACTCTGACGGATATATCGTAACCAACAACCATGTGGTCGATCGGGCACGTCAGATTACAGTTCAATTGTTGGATGGCCGGAAATTTGATGCCGACGTGTTAAGTGCCGATGCCTTGGCCGATCTGGCAATTATCAAGATCAAAGCGGAGAAGCCACTTCCCGCACTGGAATTGGGAGATAGTTCTGACTTAATGGTCGGCGAGCCTGTGATTGCGGTGGGAAATCCGCTTGGCTTTAGTCACTCGGTCAGTACGGGCATCGTTTCCGCACTTCACCGCGATCTTGGGACGGCGCAGAAGCCGATATTCACTGACCTGATCCAAACCGATGCCGCCATCAATCCCGGCAACTCAGGCGGACCTTTGCTCAACGCCTATGGTCAAGTCATCGGAATTAACACGGCAATTCGCGGCGACGCGCAGAACATTGGCTTTGCGATTCAAGTGAACAAACTCCGTGACCTGATTCCCGAACTGATGAGTCCGGCATTGGTCAACAAACTTGAAATCCCACTACGGCTAAAGGAGAAACGCGCGATCCTGCCTCCGGCCAGTGTGGTGACAACCGTTGTGCGCGAGTCCGACGGCGCAACAATTCGCACGATCGACGGCAAGAAACCGTATGACCTCGTTGACGCTTACGCGACTTTGCTCCGGCAGGAGCAAGGCAAATCGTTTGAAGTGGCAACGGAAGGACATCGTCCGGAACGAATTGAACCCCAGGCCGTTGCGCTGCCCGAGGGTTTGGTTGCTGCCAAAAACAGGCTGGGCATCGTTGTGGAACAGATTACGCCAAGACTGTCCGCACAATTAAAGTTGCCCATCGAAAGCGGAATTGTCATAACCGAGGTTGCGCAAGGCAGCGTAGCGGATAATATCCAACTTCAACCGAGAGACATCATCATATGGATCGGTCCGGCCCAAATTAACAACATGCAGGATTTTCTGGCAGCCATGCAGCGACTGCCTAAACAGGGCTCGGTGCCAATTGCCATTTATCGCGATGGCGGACAAATGAGAGGCGCGCTCCAACTTTAATCATTTGCCATCACAAACGCGGGCGGTTCAAATTTCGATCCAGCATGCGGATCGTCATCGCGCCGGATAAATTCAAGG
>DASZXJ010000032.1:0-21943 GCA_035545895.1 Tepidisphaeraceae bacterium
CGTCGCTTGCGCCATCGCGATGGTTTGACCGGAGAATCAACTCCGACTGCGCTCGAAGTTTCACGAAGTCGATGTCACTTCTTTACGATTACATTTGTAGCTTGTTTGGACCCGATCAAACGTCGCACCAGCGGCTCCAAAGCTCCCGGTAGGTTGATTCAAGATTCTTTGTAAAGCTGGAAGCGTCTGTGATAACAGAGTTTTTCACTTTGGTTCGCATTGACGCTCTCAAATCAGACAGTTGCCTTGGATTGCCCGCCAAGTCGCAGGCGATCCGAACATACTGGTCGGCGTCCTCCGCAATGAATTCTGTCATCCCTAAGTGGGTCAGCACACTGGCGCTCATTCGCGACGCATAAGATCGGCCTCGCAACGTGACCAGCGGCACACCCATCCATAACGTATCGCAGGTGGTCGTATGGCCGCTGAAGGGGAAAGGGTCCAGGGCAATGTCAATTTGACTGTAGAGTGACAAGTATTCGTTTCCAACGCATCGACGCACAAATTTCAAACGTTGTGCCGGAACTCCGCAAGCTTGTGCCAAATCCTGTATTCGCCGTTCGCAAATTCCGGCTGCCGTGACAAGCAGAACGAGTTTTGAATCTTTTACCTCGTCCAGCACTCGCGCCCATAACTTGAGCACGCGGTCGTTGAGTTTTGCCGCATGATTCAAGCAGCCAAAAGTCACGTATCCGCGAGAGTGGGCCGGCGTGGGAGCTACTTCAGGCGCCTTGGCTGGAGGTTGGTAGCAAAAGAAGCAGGGCAGGCGAATCAATGCCTCGGTGTAGAATTCGCAGCCTTCCTTGTTCGGGTCGGCGATTTCGTCCGTCAGACGATAATCCATCGAACGAAGGCCTGTCGTATTTTGATAGCCCAAATAGGTGATCTGTATGGGAGCCGGTTTTTGCGCAAAGGCAAGAAGCCGGTTTCCTGAGACATGACCTGTCAAATCAACCAAAATGTCCTGTTGGTCCGCATGGATCAGTTGGGATAGTTCATTGTCACTGAGGTAGGCGGTATTTCGCCAATCAGCTCCATAGGTTTTCAGACGTTGGGTTACTTCGTCATCCGTTTGCACATCCGAATAGCACGTGATTGTGAAGTTGGAGCGATCGTGCGCCCCCAAGATCGGTTCAACAAAGCAAGCCACCGCATGATGCCGAAAGTAGGGCGAGACATATCCAATGCGAAGGCATCGGTTTGGGTCGCGCCGGTTTGGATGTGTGAATAGGCTGCCCGACGCTCCCGATTCATGAATCCGTCCGAATTGGACATGCTCCTCAAACAACTTCGATTGTGAAATATCAGGATCATATTGAAGGGAGAAGAGCAGATTGCTGTGAGCGACGGCATAATCGGGCTGAATTGACAATGTGCGGCGCGCGCATTCCGCAGCCGCCTTGAAATCGCCCGTTTCAAGGTTTGCCAGTCCGAGGTCCATCCAGTTTCCCGGATCGTCTGGTTGAATCCGCACGGCCTGGGAACAGTATTGAACGGCCGAGTCGATGTCCTGCATGTCGCGCGATATAAGACCCAATTGGTTCAATGCAGGCGCATAGGCGGCGTTTACCTGCAGAGCCTGGCGACAAAATTGTGCGGCTTCTTCGAAACGGCCCGCACGGCGCATCAGCCAGCCGAGATTGGTCAAGGTGACGGCGTGATGCGGCGACAGTTGCAGCGCTTCTTGAAATTGCGCGACGGCGGCGTCGGTCATGCCGCCGGATGCAAGTGCGCATCCGAGATTCATGCGAGCGTCGGCATTATTTGGATTGAGCCGCACAGCGATCCGGCCATGTTGAATGGATTCCTTCATCCGGCCCGTTTTTCCCAGTCCGGCGCAGAGCAAATTGTGCAGGCCAGCATGATTGGGACAACGAACCGCCAGGCGTTGCAGGTGCTGGATCGATTCGGTAAATCGCCTTCGATGCCAGAGATTTTCAGCCAGATGTAATTGCGGGTCGAAATAATCGGGGCTGATACGAATTGCGCCGGCGTAACAGGCAGCCGCCTCGTCAAATCGTTTCAAGTCATCCAACACCAGGCCAAGGTTATTGTGGGCTTCTGCGTACGATGGATCCAACTGGATGGCTTTTTGCAGATGGTTCAGCGCTTCATCCGCACGCTTCATGACGCGGCAGAGCAGCGCATAATTGCTATGGAAATCCGGGGCATCCGGAGTTAACGCCAATGATCGTTTCAAGTATGGCTCGGCAGCGGAGTAGTTTCCTTGTTGATACAAGACCATGCCGAGAAGATGAGTCGAGCGCGGGTCATTGGGCGATGCGAGAAGAAGATTGCGATATGCCTTTTCGGCTTCGTTTAGCTCGCCGGCAGCATGCAATTGCACTGCGCGCTGGAGTTGCCGCTGCACTTCATCCTGCATCCATGGAATCAAACAGGCACTTTGGTTGTCCGTCAAGCTTGCAACGGTAGATTTTGCGTTGCCGTGATGCCGGAGCAAAAAAACGCCCGCCGAGGTTTGGCCTCGGCGGGCGTCGCCAGAAAGTGGGAAGGGGAGCGTCGTGTCAGGCCTCCGTGATTGACCCTCCGGAGCCAACCATCAGAGTGCGTTTGCCTGACGACAATGATGTACGATTCAGCAATTGCAGATGCAAATTAAAAAAAGGATGAAGAATGAAGGATGAGGGACGACAAGGACTTACGCGAGTTTTCAGGTTCATCCTTCTGCCTTCAGCCTTCATTCTTTCCGCTACGTGGGGATTCGGTCCAATAAAAACACCGCAACCGGGCCGAAGAGGATGATGGGTGCGGCCGCGAGCATGGCGGGCCAGCGGTTGGCCCAGGCCGCGCCGGCGGGGGGTGAGCCGGCGATCTGGTACGCGATGAAATAGCTCGCCATGCACAGGCCGGTCAAAACCAGGCATCGAAAGATCGAGCTTTTCAGTTTGCCCGGCTCGCGCGCCATCACGCACGGTATCGCGATCAGCAACATGACGACGTTTATCACCAACTGCGACAATCGAAAATGTTTGACGCGAAGCAGGTTGATCGCTCCATAGGTCTGTGGCCGAAGCAAAAGCTGATTGATTCGCGACAAAGAAAGCAGATTGACGAATTCGCCGCTGTGAAACAGGGAGATTTCATCGGGCGTGATGTTGCTCTTGTAGGAGGCGACGGGCTGTTCGGGGCTGCGCGTTTCGGATGGCTGCATGCCCGTGACGCGCCGGCCGTTGCGAAGGTGCCATTCCTGTCTTCGATCGTCCCAATCCGCCTGGTCGGCCACCGTATGCGCGAATAGCTGAAGTTGCGGGTTGAATTCCAGAACGTCGAAACCAATCATCGTCGCGCGGTTTTGAGCGGCCGAGTATCGCCCGGCAAAGAGCAGGCCGTTGCGGTCGTCCTGCATCGCCTGGATCGGAAACGATTTGGCGCCGGCGTCTTCATAGACCTGATCGTGCTGGCGAGTGAGCTTGTGAATGATATTTGGAATGATCACTTCCTGGTCCAGCGCCAGCAGTCCCTGGAGAACGACCGCGGCAAAAATGATGGGCGCCGCCAATCGCAGCAGGGGGATGCCGGCGGCGAGGACGGCGCTCAGTTCGTTGCACCGGCTTAGCCGGATCAGCGTGAATCCCGCCGCCACGACGGTAATCATGCCCGCCAGGTGCGAAAAGATCAGGAAGGATTGATAGTAATAATAACCGGCGAGGTTCATGATGATGTCGCCCGCCGAGAGCCTGGCGACTTCCTTGGAGCCGACCAGTTCGTCGAAGTTGAACACCATATCCAGGACGACATACATGCCGATCAGCACCATCAGGCTGATGGCGTAATCGACAAGGAAGCGAAACAGAACATATCGGTCGAGGATTTTCATTTCGTGGTTTGCCGGTGCATCAAAGTGACAGGCCTGTTGCGCGTGCGCTCGCTGGGCAGGGTGGTGGTGGCTTGGATCACCTTATCGATCTCGTACCCGTAAGCCGCGGCAAATTCCTCGGCGTGGCCACCCACCCAGGCGAGCTGGGGTATCGAAGCCAGGTCGGGCTTGGGGTCGAAATAGTCGTAAGCGGTGACGCGTGAGCCGATGCTGATGGCCCATACGGGGCGCGACTGGTCGTAAAAGCTCAATTCGGCGGCATCCTGGTATCGATTGGCGATGGCGGGCAGATTGCCTCGAATTTCGTTCACTTCATCGGTCATGTCATCCCACTGGAACGCATCTTCCATTTTATTGGGAAGGGGCACTTCAAGCTTCCACCACAGTTCGGGCACCTGAAGCGCGAACGCTTCGGCTCCTGCAAAGGCGCATCCGATGAGCGCCCATTTTGTCCAGGAGGGGGACCATTTCCGCGAGATGAGCTGGGCCATCAGTGCGGTGAGGGGGAAATATGCGTAATCCGCCCAGTTGAGTTCGCCGCGTGTTCGAACGGATGCGGCGGCAAATACAACGAGCGTCAGCGTTGCGTTGCAAAGCAGCAGATGCTGGGAGCGAGAGAGTTTCCGGAATTTCCACCAATAGATGCCCAACGTCGCGATGCCCAATATGAAGAGAATCGGCGAAAACGCGAGCGCCTGTCCACCCAGAAAAGTGAGAATGCCCGCGGGGTTGGGCCGGCCGCCGGCTGTGGTGCCGTGATCGAGTTGGAAAAGAAAAGATGCCCAGTCGTGGGTGGCGTTCCAGTAAATGACCGGGCTGAAAACGATCAGGGCGATCAGCGCGGCAATGTAAGGCCACGGTCGGGCAAGTTCCGCGCGGCCGGACCGGGTTCCGAACAGCGCCAAGCCGGTTGCGATGATCGGAAGGATGGCGGTGTATTTGGAAAGCAGGGCGGCGCCGCTGAGCACGCCGAACGCGCACCACGCCCACGCTGCAATGCGCTGATCGGATTCCGCATTGAGCAATAAGACAGCCAGCGCGATCGTCGAGAAAAAGCAGGCGGGCATGTCGGGCGTGAAGATCGTTCCAATGACTGTAATCAGTGGGTTGAGCAAAAGAATCGCACCCGCCAAAAATGCCGCCCGGCGCTGGCTGGTCAGTCGAAGCACAACCCACATGATCGTGACGCTGGCGCCAAACGACATGAACACGCCGAAGATTCGAACGCCCAATTCCGTCGAGCCCATCACCCCCGTCGAAAGGCGGATCAGATAGGCGATCATCGGCGGATGGTCGAGATAACCCGATGCCAGATGTTTGGACCAGACCCAATAAAGCGCTTCGTCGGGCGTGAGGATTCTTAACGAGGCGAACCATAGACGATGCATCAGCAGCGCGCCGATCGTCAATGCCACAACCAAAGGCGTGATGCGCAGCGCATAGACGGGCTCAGCCAGTGCGGGAGGAGGATCGAAGCTGGCCGTCAATTCGGATGCGTCTGCTGACATGGCAAGGCCTTTCTTATTGACGGTTCAGTCGCCACAATAGGACAAACGCGACGAGGAAATTCACACCGTTCCCGATCCAGACCAGCAAAATGCCCAAAGGCAACGGATCGTGATAAACAAGTTCAGTCGTCCAGGGCACGTTGGTTGCAGTCTGTTGACCCGCGACGATCAGAGCGATGGTCAGCAAGGCCGGTATGACGCTCACCGCAAAGGCGCTGAGGAAATTGCCGCTGCGAAACATCATCCCCAGCGCGCAGCCCACCATGACCAATATAAAGCAACTGGTGGCGAAGCTCATGCGCGAATGCAGTTCGCTGATGACGCCGTTGTTTATCTTGCGAAGGGCGTGCAGCAGGTTTCTCCAGACTTCTGAATCACCCGAATTATTGAGATAAGATCGAACCGGGCGATCATTGAGCGCTGCAATCGCAGGCGGCATGGGCACGGTGAGCGGGCGCGAGAAGTTTTCCCGCGGAGTGGTCGAGCCGTTTACGGTTATCACCGGACCCAGCATTTCAATTTGCAGGCCGATTTGTTTGTTGGCGGTGTCCGGAAACGCCTTGATGCCGATTTCCTGGGCTTCGGCAGTCATCAGTCCCTGCTTGCCCCGGGTTTGGACCAGTCGAACCGGATCGCCGGCTTTGCCGACAAGCGTCAACCGGTCTCCGCGAATTTCCGCAGCGGCTGATGCGGGGAGCAGATCGTAACTTTCCGACGCGTTTTCCAGCTTGACCCGATGATTGGGCCCGTTCAACTGCTCAGCCAGCGACTGAAGATAGTCGTGCACCTGGTCCGATCGCGATATATCGTGCAGTTCCTTGGCGACTTTTCTTGCGGATTCGGGATGATCGAGCAGTTCGCGCAAGCGGAAGATGTTCATGAACTGCGTCTTTTCCTCAACCGGCGAATTCATCGGAACCGGGCCGACGATTTGTTCCTGAATTGAGAACTGCGCATTTTGCCGGGGCACTGCCGCGCCCGGGCGGGAGAATTTCATGCCTCCCTTCAGGTCCATCATGAAGCTGACATCGTCGCCGTCGTTGGCCTGGTGGATATTGATGACCGCCTGGGAGGCGGTGAAGTAATCTTCGGGGATTTGGGTTTTGGGCTGATTCTTCGGTTGTTTTTCGTAAGTAACATACACCGCGCCATCAATTTGAAGTGCCTGGTCCAATGGATTGGCGGGGTCGGGAGGCAGGACGCGGGCCGATCGGGCAAAGATGGTGCGAGCCTGGTCGCCCTGGTCGAAATGCACCAGATGCGTTCGTTCGATTTGTCCAACCGCAAGCTCGGCGAGATTGGAATAGATGATCTTTTCGACTTTCAGCATGCTGTAGGGCACGATGAAGCAGAGAAGGCCGACGCTGGCGACGGCAGTCAGAATTCCGAGCACAAACGCGGGGCTCGACATCGCGAGATGACTCAACCCTGCGGCGCGACAGGCGGTGACTTCGTTGTCCGAACTGAGCCGGCCATAGACGATGGTGGTGGCGAACAATGCGGCAATGGGCAGGGAATAGGCGGTCATCGCCGGGCCGGACCAGCCAAGGATTTTGCCGACCTGCGACAGATCAAGCCCGATCTCGTACAGCGGCCGCAGGAGCCCGCCAAAGCTCATGATGGCCGAAAGGACACCCGATGCCAGGAAGAATATGCGCACCAGGTCGCGGAATATGTACCAAAACAGGGTTCGGCTCATCGAATCACAAAATGCTAACTGCAGGTCAACGCCGATGCAAAGCATGACGCAAACCCGCCTGCGGCTTAGCGCGAATACGTGATTCACGGTACTTTAAGCGTCGTGAGGTTGAGCTGGCTTCATCATGCGATCGACTTTTGCTATCCGCCGATGTGCGCGGTGTGCAAAGGTGAGGGCGGCCAGCGTTCTCAACTCTGTTCGGTGTGTTTGGAGAAACTGGAAAAGCTGCAGACCGCGCCGGCGTGCGAGAATTGCGCCATGCCGATCGCCTCGGATGGCGGGGCATGTCCATATTGTCTGGGTGAAGGTCGCCGGCCCATCGAGCGGATCGCGCGGCTTAGTGTTTTGCGAGATCCCCTGCGCGAGCTGATCCATCGCGTGAAATACAACTCCCGCTGGGCTTTGGCTGACTTGCTGGCGGACCAATTGCTTGAGCAGCCCAGGGTGACTCATCTGTTGGCCGATGCGGATGTGATCGTTCCGATCCCGCTGCATCCATGGCGACAATTTTCGCGTGGATACAACCAGGCCGACCTGATCGCCCGGCGCATCGGCCGGCGAAAAAGAATCAAAGTCTCACCGGCTTTGGTGCGATTGAAGAACACCGAAACACAGACTCATCTGCATTCCAAGGAAAAGCGGGCCGAGAACCTTCGTGACGCGTTTGGTTTGATGAATCCTCGCGCGGTCCATGACAAACATATGGTGTTGCTCGATGACGTGATGACAACCGGTGCAACGCTCATCTCGGCTGCTCGAACCATCATGGAAGCCGAGCCCGCCAGCCTCTGTGCGATTGTCGTGGCCGTCGCCGATGCGCGCGGGCGGGATTTTGAGACGATTTGATCGTTGTCATCGCGAAAATCCGCATGCGGGCTCACGTATTCCATTTGCATCAAATACTCATTTGACACAGCACCCCAATCCTACTATTTTTGCTCCCCAGTTCTGATTTGTCCCTCGAAGCACTTAAGGATGGCCTTTGCCCGCGTGCGTTATCATTCCGGCCCGCTTTGGTTCCACACGTTTTGCCGCCAAAATTCTCGCCGCAGATACCGGAAAACCGCTGGTGCAGCATGTGGTCGAGCAGGCCAAAAAATGCTCGCTGGTGCGTGAAGTGATCGTCGCGACGGACGATCAGCGGATTGTTGAAGCTCTCAAGCCGTACAAAACGAGCACGGTCATGACCTCGCCGGCCCATCCCAGCGGCACGGACCGAATTGCCGAAGCGGCAAAAGGTTTGAAGGACGAAATCATCGTCAACGTGCAGGGAGACGAGCCTGAAATCGAACCGGAAACGATCGATTCGCTGATCGAGCGATTGCAAAAGACATCGGACGAGCTGGCGACCGCCGCCACGCCGTTTCCAGCGGATCAGGACCCAGCCAACCCAAACATGGTGAAAGTCGCCATAAGTCCTGAAGGATATGCCCTTTATTTCTCGCGCGCGTTGATTCCGCATGACCGGGATTGCGATCAGCGGCCGGCATATCATTTACATCTGGGCATTTACGCGTATCGTCGTCCGTTCCTGCTTGAATTTGCATCGTGGAAACCGACCCCGCTTGAACAGGCGGAAAAGCTCGAACAGTTGCGCGCGTTGGAACATGGCCGACGGATTTTCGTGCAAAAAGTGGAACGCGCGATCAATGGAATCGATACGCCGCAGCAATATGAGCAGTTTGTGAAAAGATACAAAAAGGAAGTTGCCAGTTGTTAGTTGTCAGTTGCCAGTGCATTTTACTGGCAACTGACAACTAACAACTGGCAACTATAAAAAAAATGAGTAACGAAGACCTATTGGCCAAGATCGGCCAGCAACAGGAAGAAACGGAATTCTACACGCCCATGCCCGATGGGTATCGCAAGGGCCACCACAAGTACGTAGTGGTGGTTGGCACCGTCATGAGCGGCCTGGGCAAGGGGATCTTCTCGTCTTCGCTTGCCAAGCTGCTGAAGGACAAGGGTCTGAAAGTCGCGCCGATCAAGATGGAAGGGTATCTGAACATCGATTCCGGCACGCTGAATCCTTATCGGCATGGTGAAGTGTTTGTGCTGGACGATGGCATGGAAACGGACATGGACCTGGGCACCTACGAGCGTTTGCTCGATCAGGACCTGTCGGCCGCCAACTTCACAACCAATGGACAGATTCTCTCAGCGGTTTTGAAAAAGGAACGCGAAGGCGGCTACCTCGGCCGCGATGTGCAGGTCATTCCGCACGTCGTGGGTGAAGTCAAACTGAAACTCCGCGAACTCGCCGCCAAAAGCCAGGCGGACATCGTCTTTGTCGAAGTCGGCGGAACCGTCGGCGACTATGAAAACTCGTTCTACCTCGAAGCCTGCCGACAATTGGCCTATGAAGAAGGTGAAGGCTCGGTCGTTTTCGTCGCATTGACTTATGTGCTTGAGCCCGGCACGCTCGGCGAACAAAAATCCAAGGCTGCGCAGCTTGGCATCAAGCGGTTGATGGAACTGGGCATCATGCCTCACATCATCGCCTGCCGAGCTTCCAATCCGGTCAAGGAAAAGGTTCGCGAAAAGATTTCGATGTACACCAACGTGCCGATGCGCCGGGTCGTCTCCATGCACGATGTCGAGAGCATCTATCTCATTCCTGAAGCCCTTCGCGAGCAAGGCATGGACATCGAAGTCCTTACGCTGCTCAGTCTGCACAACCGCGTGAATCAGCGGAACGAAGACCGCGCCCGCACCCATTGGATGCGGTTTGTCGATCGCATCGGAAAGGCGGATCGCTCGATCAATATCGCGGTCACCGGAAAATACACCGCCTTGCGCGATGCGTATGCGAGCATCATCAAGGCCTGCGAACATTCGGGCGTTCAGTTGGGCGTGAACGTCAATCTTGAATGGCTCGACACAACCAGGATCGATCCATCCAACGTGGCTGAGAGTTTGAGGCATGCGCACGGGATCATCGTGCCCGGCGGGTTCGGTGTTCGCGGCACGGAAGGCAAGATCGAGTGCATTCGATACGCTCGCGAAAACCGCATGCCTTACCTGGGACTATGCCTCGGCTTTCAGATGGCGGTGATTGAATTTGCCCGAAACATGTGCGGCATAACGGATGCCAACAGTTCCGAATTCGATCCCAAGTGTAAAAATCCCGTGATTGATATCCTGCCCGAACAGAAGAAGATCGAAGGGCTTGGCGGGAACATGCGCCTGGGCGGCAAGGATGTCGATCTGAAGAGCGGCACGCTTGTAAGCAGGCTGTTCGACAATTCAACCCGCATCCGCCTGCGATTCCGTCATCGATACGAAGTTGATCCCAGGTACATCAAAACGCTGGAAGAGCACGGCATGGTGTTCAGCGGCAAGCATCCCACGCAACCGATCATGCAGGTGCTGGAACTGCCGCAGGACATGCACCCTTATTTCATCGGTACGCAGGCGCATCCGGAGTTGACCAGTCGTCCGCTGCGCCCGCAACCAATGTTCCTTGGAATGATCAAGGCGGCAATGAAATTTGCGGAAGAATCGAAACACGCGGCGCAAACGGCGTGATTGAGTTTATCCGGCCCGGCGTGTGTTCACGCCGGGCTAAATGGTAAAAGTTGTACTTCAATTCATTTTCCAAAGAGCTCGGTTAAGAAATCTTTCATCGCGCGCCACGAACGCTCATCCGCCGCCTTGTTGTAGCTGATATTCGGAATCTTGTGTGAATCGGCATCAGGATTCGTGAAGGCGTGATGGGCGCTACTGTAATTGATGAATTGCCAGTCAGCGCCGGCCTTTCGCATCTCATCTTCAAATGATTGAACCGCGGCTGCGGGAACGAATGAATCGTCCGCGCCGTTGCAGACCAGGATTTTCGGCTTGATGTTCTGTGAAGGCGTATCCAGCGGCGACAGGTCGCCGTGAAAACTGACCACGCCGAGAATCGGCATGTTGGTGCGAGCCATGTTCAAGACGCAGCTTCCGCCGAAGCAATACCCGATGGCGGCCACATGCGTCATATCGACCATGGGCTGGGCTTTGAGCTGATCCATGCCGGCCTGGATTCGGGCAAACGCGGTCTTCGGGTCCTTCTTGATCGCGCCGGACCATTCACCGGCCTTGGCGGCGTCGTCGGTTTGCATGCCTTTTCCATACATATCGATGGCGAAGCCGACGTATCCAAGCTGCGCGAGCATCTCGGCACGTTTGTGCGAATAGGAATTGTTTCCCCACCATTCGTGGATGACGATGACAGCGGGCCGCTTGGCGATCGTGGAATCGTCGTAGGCAAGGTATCCTTCCAGGGTCGTGTCGCCTTGCTTGTATTCGATGGTCTTGGTCTTAATGGCTCCGAGCAAATTGGATGTGATGCAAAGCACCAACGCTGCGGCCGAGAAACGCTTCATGCTGGACTCCTTTTGATTGAACCCGGTATTCTAGGCATCTGTTATGAACGTGCACGAGGGAATCGAAGGACTGGAGCAACTGCCCGCCGGCGCGGTCATTTCGATCGGCAATTTCGACGGCCTGCATCTGGGGCACGCGCGCATTTTGCAGACGATGATGTCGTTGCAGCATGCCATGCCCGGTGCCCATCGCGCGCTGGTGACATTTGAGCCGCATCCATTGACGATTCTTCGACCGGAACTGGCGCCGCCGAGGCTGACTCCTTATCCACTGAAACGGCGATTGCTGGAACTGGCGGGGGTGGAACATCTGGTGATCCTGCCGCCCAGCCGCGAGGTGCTGGGTCTGACGGCGGAAAAATTCTGGGAAATTCTGCGCGACCGGGTCCGGCCCAGCCACATCGTTGAAGGTTCGCGGTTCAATTTCGGCAAGGGTCGTTCCGGCACGATCGAGCGATTGCGCGAGTGGACCAGCCAGAGCCAGGTGAAATTGCACGTGGTCGAAAAGGTGCAGGTTCCGCTTTTGAATTTGCACATCGTTGAAGTGAGCAGCTCGCTGGTGAGATGGCTGATCGCATACGGGCGGGTGCGCGATGCCGCGATTTGCCTGGGCAGGCCATACGGTCTGCAGGGGCTGGTCGTGCGCGGGTTTGGTCGCGGGCGTGAGATTGACGTGCCCACCGCCAATCTGGATTGCAAGGATCAACTAATTCCGACGGACGGCGTGTATGCCGGGCGATGCAAGCTCGGCGGCAAGGTTCATCCCGCCGCCATCAGCATCGGCACGATGCCCACCTTCGGCGAGCATCAACGTCAGATCGAAGCACACCTGCTTGGTTTTTCCGGCGATCTTTACGACCAGGTCATCGAAGTTGAGCTGACCGACTGGATTCGCGATCAGGTCCGATTCGACGGAGTTCAGCAATTGCGAGACCAACTCGCGGTGGATTTTTTGGATGTACGAAGCCGTGCAAAAGTGGATGTGATTCGTCCGATTGCGGAACTTGCTGTAACGTGAAGTCGCGCCAAGCCGCAAGCGGCAACATCCGGCCGCTTGCGGCTTAGCGCGACGTGAATTGCGCGCGACTTGCGCATATGATTCTCGCCAACTATGTCCCCAACTATGTCCGATGTATTTCAGCAATTCGTCGACCGGCTTTCGCGCGGCAAGCGCGTTCTGATTACCACGCATGTTCGTCCCGATGGGGATGCAATTGGAACCACCGCCGCGTTGTCGCTGGCGATGAAAAAGAAGGGGATCGAATCGGAAGTCCTTTTGCTCAGCCATCTGCCCACGAAGTACGGTTTTATATTTCGTGAAAATAACATTGCCTGTCAGGATGTTGAAAAAAGCTGGCCGGACAAATTCCCGTTTGAACGATTTGATACGCTGCTCGTCACCGACACGGGCACATGGTCGCAACTGCCGGGGTTGAAAGAGCGAATTGCCGATTGGCGGGTCCCCAAGCTGGTGCTGGATCATCATCTTACGCAGGAGGATTGGGCTGATGTAAGGCTGGTCATTACCCAAGCCGCCGCCGCGGGAGAGATTGCATTTGAATTGATCGAGCGGTGGGGAGTGCAAATCGATTCGGCCATCGCGACGGCGCTGTTTGTTGCGATTGCGTCGGACACCGGCTGGTTTCAGTTTTCCAACACCCGCCCGTTCACCCATCGAACAGCCGCCAGCCTGATCGAAAAAGGTGTCGATACCGACCGCGTCTATCAATTGCTTTATCAGAATGAGCGCCCGCAGCGCGTGGCGCTGCAAACCCGCGCGATGCAATCGTTGGAACTGCTGGCCAATGATCGTTTGGCGGTGATGAGGATTTCCAGGGATGATTTTCATCAGACGCATGCTCATGTGCCGGACACCGAGAACCTGATCAACATTCCACTGCAAATTCGAACGATTGAGGTGGTGGCTTTGATCACCGAAACCCCCGAGCCGGGACCGATCCGCATCAGCCTGCGCAGCAAGGGCGGACTGGATTGTGCTCGCTTTGCCGAACAATTTGGTGGCGGTGGACACGCCCGCGCGGCTGGACTGAAACTCGAAACGACGTTCACCGAAGCCCATGACCAAGTCGTCAAAGCGCTCCTTGCCGCACTGAAGTGAAGTGGGGCGATCCAGCGAACAGGGCGGCGGATATTTCTTCTTTTTTAGCCCCGTCGCTTGCGACGGGTGTTCGCGGCGCGGAACCGGTCGCGAGCGACCGGGCTAAAAAATAATGGACGTTCAATGTTCCTCCCCTTGTCTCCCCTTCTCCTTGTTCCCTTGTCCGTTCACACCTCCTCCATCTGACGCGCAATCTCGTGAAAATATTTCAATCCGGCGCTTCACCTGTTTGGGGGAGTGGGACCGGCCAATCGTGCTGGTACACTGCACGCGGGAGGCCACGGTCATGCGACGTTTTCATACTTTCGCGATTGTCCTGGTTGTTTGTTTTGCGGGATGTGCTCATCGGACGTGCGAGCCGACCGGCACGGGGTTGTGTCAGCTCAATGAGGATGAGGTCGGCAGCGCCATCGCCAAGCGAGTGGCGATCAAGCAGCAGCGGCCGGTGTCGGTGCTGGTCTTATCCGGCGGCGGCGCTTATGGCGCGTGGGGAGCCGGCGTTTTGCGCGGCTGGCGAACCAATAACGTCGATCCGCGACCCAAAGAATTCGACGTTGTCACCGCCATCAGCACGGGGTCATTGCTTGCGTCTCATGCGTTTTTAGGACTTGATCCGCAGGATGATGACGAACTGGAAAAAGCCTACACGACCATCAACACGCCCGACATTTATCGCAAGCGGTTTCTGTTGTTTGTCCCGTTTTCAGAATCGCTGTACATCACCCAGCCGCTCAAAGACCAGTTGAAGATTCGCATTACCAATGAAGTGATCGATCGCGTCGGCAGGGAATGGGAAAGCGGCAGACGGCTTTATGTCGGCACGACCAATCTCGATCGCGGCAAGCTGATCATCTGGGACATGACGTGCATCGCCCATTCCACCGATCCATTGCGTTACGATAAGTATCGACGAATTCTGCTGGCTGCGACGGCAATTCCGGCGTTCTTCCCGCCGGTGGAAATCGAAGGCCAACTCAATGCCGACGGCGGCGCTCGCGCACAATTATTTCTCGATAAGAGTCTGTTGCCGGTCGTGCGCCGTGCGCGGGCCGCAGCTTCGACACGTCCGGCCGCCGCGCTGGAGGCCGTAAGCGGTCCGAGTGTTTACGTGCTGATCAACGGCAAGCTTGGCTTGAACACGGTTTGCGTGGATGACAACATTTTCGCCATCGCACTGCGTTCGATTGAAAACCTGCTCGACGCCAATATGCGCGGAGACATCGAAAGCGTGCATTCGCTCGGCTTGCAGGAACATTTCAAGGTGCATCTCAGTTACGTGCCGGACGACAATTCCGCCGATTTCGCCGCCCACGATTTCAACGCCGCCAAGATGAAGAAGCTGTATGACGACGGCGTGGCATGGGGCAGGACGGAGAAATGGATCGACCCGTGAATCCATTTTTGATTTGCGATTTGCGATTTGCAATCGTAATCGGCAGAATGGCCGCTCCTTCAATCTAAAATCGCAAATCAAAAATCAAAAATAGAGTTACTTTGACACTCTCCGCATAAAACTCCTATACTTCGCGGTTTTGGTGGAGCGCAGCGGCATTCATGGCCCAGGTCCTGCTCGAAAAAGTCAGCAAAACCTTTCCCGGCGGCGTCAAGGCCGTGGACAATATCGACCTGTCTATTCGCGATCGGGAATTCGTCGTTCTGGTGGGCCCATCCGGTTGCGGCAAATCGACCACGCTTCGCATGGTTGCGGGGCTTGAGGAAATCACCAGCGGAACAATTCGCATCGGCGACCGTGTGGTGAATGACGTCGCGCCCAAAGACCGCGATATCGCCATGGTTTTTCAGAACTATGCGCTTTATCCGCACATGACCGTTTATAAAAACATGGCTTTTGGGCTGAAACTGCGAGGCATGCCCAAGCCGGAAATCCAGCAGCGGGTGACCCAGGCCGCCAAGGTCCTCGATATCGAGCATCTGCTGGATCGCAAGCCCCGAGCATTATCCGGCGGTCAACGGCAGCGAGTGGCGGTTGGACGGGCGATTGTTCGCGAGCCGGCGGCGTTTTTGTTCGATGAACCGCTTTCCAATCTCGATGCCAAGCTGCGCGTCACCACGCGGGCAGAGTTAAAACGGTTGCACCAAAGGCTAAAGACCACAACCATTTACGTCACGCACGATCAGGAAGAGGCCATGACCCTGGGCGACCGGATCGTGGTGATGAAAGATGGAATAATTCAGCAGGCCGACACACCTTTGCGGACCTATAATTACCCAAACAACCGGTTTGTGGCCGGTTTCATCGGCATGCCGCCGATGAATTTTTTTGATGGCCGCCTGAAGGTTGAAAACGGTCAAATGTTGTTCGAGGAAGGGCAGCTCGCCAACGCCAAGGCAGCGGGCTCTGGCAACGGAAAGCCGCGATCGGACGAGCCGGTGGTATTGGTTGGCCAGTTGACGTTGCCGGGCAATGGGTTTACGCTTTCCGTGCCTGAGCATTTACGAGAGGGCCTGTCGAGCCAGGTTGGCAAGCATATCGTTCTGGGCATCCGCCCGGAACATTTGCATTTAAGGCCAGTTGACGGGCAGGGTGATTTTGCGGCAATCAGGGGTCATCTGAACGTGATCGAGCCGCTGGGCAACGATATGGATTTGTATATGAGCACCAACCTAACTTCACATGTCGTGGGTCGGGTTGAGGCTCAGTCGGGCGTGGAGATCAATGCGCAGGCGACGGTGTTCGTCGATCTGCGGAAGATCCACTTTTTCGAGCCCGGAGCGACCGGGATGAACTTGAGCCTTGTCAACGAGCCGGCCCATGCGAATGCATAAGCATGGACCCATCCTCAGGGCAGATCGCCCGCTGGGCCGCAGGGAATGCGGCTGAGCGGGTTAGCATCTTTCTCAGGTTCTCCGGAACTTCTGGGCCGCCCTGATGAGGTGGCCCAATTTGTTTGGTGAATTCAACAGCGGTCGTTTGAACAACTGAATAGTTTTTTGGGATTTTGATCATGGCCAATCAGGATTTGATGCGAATTGTCGACGGAATTGCACGCGATAAGAATATCGAGCGCGATCAGGTCTACGTTGACATCGAGCAGGCGGTGGCTTCGGGTTTGCGAAAGCATTTCAACACCGAAGACACCAGCGAATTCCAGGTGCAGGTGGATCGCGCCACCGGCGACATCAGCGTGCTGCGCCAAGGCCAGACGCTGTCGCTCAGCTCGATGGGACGCATCGGCGCGCAGACCGTCAAGCAGGTCATGATCCAGCTCATTCGCGCCGACGAGCGCGGCAGCATTTACGAAGAATACAAGGAACGCGTGGGCACGATCGTCACCGGCCTGATCGCCCGCTTTGAAGGCGGCACGATGATTGTCACGCTCGGCCGGGTCGAAGGCATCATGCCTCGCTCCGAGCAGATTCCTGGCGAAGCGCACCAGGTGGGCGAGCGCGTGCAGGCGCTGATCACCGAGGTCCGCGATACGCCCAGCGCGATCAAAATCATCCTCAGCCGGGCGCATCCGGAACTGATTCGCCGGCTGTTTGAACGTGAAGTGCCGGAAGTGGGCGAGCGAACCATCGAAATCAAGGCGCTGGCCCGCGAACCGGGACATCGCACGAAGATCGCAGTTTCATCGATCGACTCGAAAGTCGATGCCGTCGGCGCCTGCGTCGGCGTGCGCGGCAGCCGCATCAAGAACATCGTCGATGAACTCGGCGGTGAAAAGATCGATATCGTTCGCTGGAACGAGTCGTCGCAGATTCTGATCGGCAACGCGCTCAAGCCCGCGGAAGTGGCGGAAGTCAGCCTCTGCTTTGAGCTGGGCCGGGCGACGGTCGTCGTCAACGAAGATCAATTGAGCCTGGCCATCGGCAAGCGAGGACAAAACGTTCGACTGGCGGCTCGTCTCACGGGCTGGGACGTGGACATCCTTACACCGCCGGAATTCCAGGCGGGCGTGCAACGGCTGGATCAGACCCTCAAGAGCATCGAAGGCGTCACCCAGGAATATGTGGACAAGATCATCGCCCTTGGCTTGATCGATGTGCGCGACATCGATGAAGTGGGTGTTGGCCCGCTGATGGAAGAAGTGGGAATGGCCGAGGAACTGGCGACCGTGGTGACCGATCGATGCGCGGAAGAGGCGAAAATCGTCGCGGTCGAACAGGAAGCCAAGAAAGCCAACGAAGCCGCCCAGAAACAGGCGACCGCGCGGGCGCTGGCGTCGGGCCCGGCTTCGCCGCGGGCGGATGAATCGTTCACCAACCCGCTGCTTCAATCGGCTGTTGCCGATGACGACGTGGCCGAAGGCGATGGAAAGATGCCCGGCGCATTGGAAGCGACCGAAGGCATGGCGTCGGAAATTACGACGCATAACGAAGGTGAGATTGGAGCGGGATCGGGACTTTCCATTGAAGAAAGCGCGATCCACGGCGTGGACCAATCGCACGACCACGACGGCGAGAAAAAAGGTTTTGAAGAGAATCATCAGACTGCAGACCTGGCCGAGGGCAACGATAATCCCAAGGCGTGAAGCTAACCGCAGGAGCTTGTTTTGGCAGAGAAGAAAGTAAAGGGCAAGCGAGTCAACGAACTGGCCAAGGAGCTGGGCGTCGAAAGCAAAGCCATCCTTCATCGCTTGAAAGAAGAAGGACTCGGTGATGCTGCGCCGAATCACATGAGCGTGATTTCGCTGGGCCTGGCGGAGACGGTGCGCGACTGGTTCAGCTCCACGCAAGGCAGTGCGCCTGCGACTTCGACCGCAGCCGAGGAATCTTCATCGGTAGCGGTGGTTGAAAAGCCGCCGACAACCGCCCGTCGCCGCAAAAAGGCTGAAGACCTGGCGGAAACTGCCGCTCCCGGCGACGAACAGGTTCAGGAAACTGCCGCGGAGGAAACCGCCTCCAAGGCCAAGCGTCATGCGAAAAAGCCCCACGTTGCTCCCGAGGCCGAAGCGCTCGCTGCTCCGCCGCCTGCCCCGGTCGAAACCGTTGCACCGCCCGCTCCGGCTCCAGCGCCCGAGCCGGTCGTTGAAGCGCCGGTGGAACCTGTTGCTCCGGTTGTTCCGGCAGCACCGGTCGCGCCGCCGGCTCCTCCAGCCGTCGCGGCTGAAGCTCCGGCACCGGTTGCGCCTCCGGCAGCGCCTGCTGCCCCGGCGCCCGCCGCCAAGCCCGAGCGTCCGGCGGCCCGTCCGACCATTACATTGGCGAATCGTACGAGCCAGCACGTCGCCGAGCGCAAACCGGTAACGCCCGCTCCCCGGCTGGTCGTGCCATCGCCCGCGGTGATCCAGGGCCCGCGCGTCGTGCGCCAGGAAAAGCCGGATATCGTTCCCGCTCCAAGGCCGAAGCGCGCTCCCGGCGCTGGAGATTCCGGTCCGCCGCCGGTTACTCAGGCGCGCCCGGCCGCCGGTCGAGGCGTTAAACAGGCGGACGATGATGACGAATCAACGGATGACAAGAAAAAGGCAGCCGCCAAGAGCGGTCGCACCAATTCCAACCGCCGTCGCGGCCCCGATGGCCGTCGCGGCGAAGCCATGGAAAAACTTCGCGAGTTCACCGATGCCGATTTGATCGAACGTCGAGACCGCCTCCTTGCAGCAGCCCATTATCGCACCGGTTTCGATTCACATTTGCGCAAGAGTGAAGCCAAAGGCACGCATGCGGTCGCCAAGACCGCTGTCGAGCGCGGCGGCGTCATCGAAATCGAACAGCCGATCACGGTTCGAGATCTGTCCGCATCGCTGGGCGTCAAGAGCGGCGACATCATGTCCAAGCTCATGAAGGCCGGCGTGTTTGCGACGATCAACCAAGTGCTCGATGAAACCGTCGCCGGCACGATCGCGATGGAATACGGCATCGAACTGAAGATTGCCGCGCCTCCGTCCCTTGAAGAGGAACTGGTCAAGGAATTTGACGCGCGCGAGATTGATGAAAACAACCTCAAGCCGCGCCCGCCAATCGTTACCATTCTGGGTCACGTCGATCACGGCAAAACGAGCCTGCTCGACAAGATTCGCAGCGCGAACGTCGCGGCTGGCGAGGCGGGAGGCATCACGCAGCACACGGCCGCTTGGATGGTTCAGACCACCGGCGCCGACAAGCAGCCCAAGCGCGTCACGTTCATCGACACGCCCGGCCACCAGGCGTTTACCGCTATGCGCGCTCGCGGCGCGAACATGACCGACGTGGTCGTGCTGGTCGTTTCCGCTGCCGAAGGCGTGCAGCCGCAGACGATCGAATCGATCAACCACGCCCGCGCTGCCGAAGTGCCGATCATTGTCGCCCTCAACAAGATTGACCGCGCCGATGCCAATCCGGACATGGTCCTCGGCCAGCTTGCCGCACAGAATCTCAACCCGGTTGAATGGGGCGGCACGACCGAAGTCGTGCGAACCAGCGCCACGGCCGGCAAGGGCATCAACGAACTGATCGAAATCCTGGATTACCAGGCTGAATTGCTTGAACTCAAGGCCGATCCCACGGCGCCGGCGCGCGGCACGGTGATTGAAGCCAATGTTGATCCGGGCCTGGGTCCGGTCGCGACCGTGCTCGTTCAGGATGGCACGCTGAAAATCGGTGATGTTCTGCTCTCCGGACCGGGATATGGCCGTATTCGCAGCCTGTGGAACGACAGCGGTAACCAGATTACCGAAGCCGGCCCGAGCACGCCGGTGATTGTGTCGGGGTTGAGCGTTCTTCCGTCTGCGGGCGACAAGTTCTACGTCGTCGATGATATCGACCGGGCTCGTACCATTGCCGAGGAACGCGCGACGATGTCGCGCCAGAATCAGCTTGGCCAGCAAAATCGCATCACCGCCGACAATCTGATGCAGACGATCAAGTCCGAATCCGCCAAGACGATCAACCTGGTCATCAAGGCCGACGTTCAGGGCTCGATTGAAACGCTTGTCGCCAGCGTAACCGGACAAAACACCGAAGAGGTGAAGGTGAAGGTGATTCACAGCGGCGTGGGCGCGATCAATGAAAGCGACGTTGAACTGGCCATCGCGACCAAGACCAAGCCAACCGACAATCGCGTGGCGATCATCGGCTTCCATGTGGTTCCCGACGACGCCGCCCGCGCTCTGGCCGAGCGCCATCACGTGGACATGAAGATGTACCGGGTCATTTACGAAATCTTCGATGATTTGAAGAAATCGTTGTCGGGCATGCTCGAGCCGGAAGTGCGCGAGAAATTGCACGGCCACGCCGAAGTGCGACAGGTCTTTAAGGTCAGCCGCGTGGGCAACATTGCCGGTTGCATGGTGGTGGACGGCCACATCCAGCGCGGCAGCAAGATTCGCCTGATCCGCGATGGCAAGGTCATTACCGAGGATCTGGCGATCGACACCCTTCGCCGCGTGAAGGACGACGTGAAGGAAGTGAAGAGCGGCTTTGAATGCGGCATCAAGCTGGCCGGCTATGACGACATCAAGATCGGCGATCGATTTGAAGCATACGTCCGCGAGAAGCACGAGAGAACTTTATAAATAGCCGGCAGCATGCGGCAGGCATGCAGGCAGTCATTGCCTTTCTGCCCGCTGCCCGCTGCTTGCTGCGAGCCATGCATGTAGGAGTATTGCAACTGGAATTAACCGTGATCGACGCCATGTCCCTCAAGGATAAACGTCGTGTGATCAAGAGCATCAAGGATCGAATCGCTCACCATCATAATGTCTCGATTGCAGAGGTGGGGGCGCTGGACGAACATCGACGTTCGATCATCGGCATGGCGATGGTGAGCAACGACAGCCAGTATGTCGAAGGCGCATTAAGCAAGCTGGTCGATTTCATCCGCATGGTGCCCCAGGTGAGTTTGACCGACTATCAGATTGAACTGTTATGAGCCGGCTCATGATCAGTGCACAATCGACCATTCTTGGGTTTCAGTCGCCTGGGATTAAAGAATGGCTGATTATTCTGGGAATTTGTTATTGGTTTTATCTTGGTTCAAAGAAACCGGAGTAAGTGGATTTGTCTCGTAGAACTGAAATGCTCGGCAGCACGATCCAGCAGGAGCTGGCGCAGATCATCATGCGCGAGCTGAATGATCCGCGCTTAACGGGCATGCCGAGCATCACGCGCGTGAAGGTGAGCGATGATTTATCCATTGCCGACGTCTATGTGACGATCATGGGCACGCCGGGCCATCAGCAGACGGCGCTGAATGCGCTGCGTCACTCGGCGGGCCTGATGCGATCCAAGCTCACCAGGGTTTTGACGATGCGGGTCGCTCCTTATTTGAAATTTCATATCGACGAGCAATTGAAGAAGGAACTGGAGATGATGGAACTGTTGGACAAGGTGGCCAAGGAAACCGCCGAAGCCGACCGCCGGCGTGCCGAGGCCGCTGGCGAGCAACCCCCGGATACAAAAGATCAATCCGCATGAAAAATACCGCAAAATGTGCCGACAACCTTCGTTCCCTGTGCAAGCAGCTTTTGAAGGAAT
>DASZXJ010000033.1:0-4241 GCA_035545895.1 Tepidisphaeraceae bacterium
CTCGCTCGAATTCAAATTTCACTCAGCGGCCGCTTGCGGTTTCGCGGTGGTTTTGAGGGTTGGACACCGCGAAACCGCAAGCGATGTTGCCACGTAAACCTCTGGATCGATCATTGCGCTGGCTGACTGGCGGCGCCGCGACGTCCAGAACCTCGACCGCCCGGCGGTGCCGGAGCTTGATCCAGTTTCACCGTCCAAGGCACGGCTGTTTCTTCGATGATCTTCGTGCCTCCGGATATTTCCAGCACTTTGGGCGCATCGTGCAGTTCGAGCACGATGATTTCGTTCTCGCCGGACTTCAGCCAGTGGCTGGGCACGAACAGCGACCTCACGCCGCCTCGATCCCAATAGCGCCCCAGGTTGTGGCCATTCACCCATACCGCGCCGAAGCCCCAGTTGCGCATATCAAGAAACGATCCGCCGACTTTGTCGATGCTGAACGTTCCGCGATAAAACGTCGGGCCGACATGATCCGCTTTCGAAGCCTTGAAATTGTCCACTTTCTCATAAGGCAGCGAATAAATTTGATAGTCAGTCAATTCCTTTCCATCCAAATACGCACCATCAAGCAATCCCTTGCGCGCCAGATTTTGCGTCTTATAGCTCGTGACCACGCTGATTCGGCCAAGGTTATAAACCAGCAGATCGAGCACGACCGGCCCGGTTTCGTTGAGCGTGATCTTGTTGCTCTCGGGGCCATAACCCATGAACGCCTTGCCGACCGTCTTGCCGTTGACAATCACCACGGTGTAATCCATGGCCTGCCTGAGTTCGAGCGTCCCTTTCACGCCATCCACAAACCGCTTACGATAGAGCACAAAGCCGTAATCCTGGTCCAGGTTTTCCATCGGCACCGGCTTGGTCGAAGTCATCTTCGGCTTATCCGGCAACGTGTCGATCAAAGGCTCTCTTTCAGTGAATTTGATGGATGGGATTTCAATCACGAGCGGGTCGGCCGGCGGTTCGGGCGGGTTGATTTTCAGTTTTTCGGAATAGAGTTTTCGCAGCGCGCGATACTTTTCGGTGGTTCGCCCGGCTTCATCAATCGGGGCGCTGTAATCGTAGCTCGTCTGAACCGGCAGGAAGAAATTGGAGCCATTATCAAAACCAAAATTGGTTCCGCCGAAGAACAGGTAAAGGCAGAACGAATAATTGTGGTCGATCAAATAACTTGCCCAGTTGGTGATCTCGGGAATGGTTGAATTGCGCCTGGCAATGGGTTCGCCCCATCCGCTGAACCATGCCGTGTACACCTCGGGCACAAACACCGGATAATTCCCAATCGCGGCTGCGCTCGCTCGATACGTTTCATCAGTTTTCAGCCCGTTGCGAGCGTGCAACACGCCGGGAATGCGGTAATTCGGATCAGCCCATTCGCCGGCATGCGACGGATTGCACGTGAAAAGCTGTCCCTCAAACCCAACTTCCTTAAAAATCTTGTTCAGGGCAACCATGTAATCGTTGTTGTCCGGATCGGTGATGCCATACTCATTGTCCAACTGCACCATGAGCAGTGGCCCACCTTTTTCGACCTGAAGGTCCGCCACTTGCTTATAGACTTCACCGATGTAGCGTTTGCACCATTCCATCCATTTCGGATCGGCGGTGCGGATTTTTACGTTCGGATATTTCAGCGTCCAATACGGAATGCCGCCATATTCGATCTCCGCACAGCAGTACGGGCCGGGCCGAAGGACCGCCCACATGCCGTTGTCCTGACACAGTTTGATCACGCGGCGAACATCGGTCATGCCCGTGAAATCAAACTTTCCTTCCTGCGGCTCGACCATGTTCCAGAACAGGTAAAAGCTGATGGTGTTCAAGCCCATCGCCTTGGCCTGCTTGATGCGAGTTTCCCAATCTTCCGGAAGTACGCGATTAAAATGCATTTCACCGGCCACGAGCATGGTCGGCTGGCCGTCGATCCAGAACTGCTTGTCGCGCGCCTCGAATTTGTGCGCCTTGCCATCGGGAATAATGCTTGTAACAGTTTGCCCCCAAGATACTTGGCTGATTAGGACTGCAAACAGGGCGCCGATGAGTTTCGATTGCATGGATCACTCTCCACTGTGAAAGGGGCTAAGATTCGCCATGAGTAATAGTCTGAATCCGACGGGACGTTTTTCCTCGAGAGTCGCCGATTATGTGAAATATCGCCCGGATTACCCGAGGCAGATCCTTGACATCTTATCAAGCATCACCGGCTTATTACCAGACTGGATCGTTGCCGACATCGGGTGTGGTACTGGAATTTCCAGCCGAATGTTTTTGGAGAACGGCAACGAGGTGTTCGGCGTTGAGCCGAATGACGACATGCGCAAGGCCGCTGAGGAGGAATTCGTTAAAAGGCCCAACTTTCACCCGGTCAAAGGCACGGCCGAGCAGACCAATTTGCCCGACCAATCAATGGATTTGATCATCTGTGCCCAGGCGTTTCACTGGTTTGATAAGAAAGCGATGGCGCGCGAATGTCGCCGAGTTCTCCAGCCAGCGCCCGGAGGCTGGGTCGCGGTCATGTGGAATACCCGCCAGACCAATACGCTTCCTTTTGCACGACAATACGACCAGTTGCTGACGCGCTATGGCACGGATTACAAGGAAGTCGCGCATCGCACGCCAATGTCAATTGAAGACTTCACCGGGATTTTCGGTGTATCGTTTCAGCGCGAAGTCGTGCCAAATTACCAGTCGTTCGATCTGGACGGGCTGCTGGGTCGAGTGAGGTCCTCATCCTACACGCCGCAACCGGGCCAAGCGGGATACGATGAACTGTTCAATGGAATGCATGAACTGTTTGAGCGGCATCAGGAAAACGGCGCGGTTCGTTTCGATTACGAAACCGAATTGTTTTTAGGAAAAGTGCAAACTAACGTCGATTGAATGTGACATGGGCTTTCAGCCCATGCTCACGGGCTGAAAGCCCGTGTCACATCAATGAATACTTAGGGAGCTTCTGCATCTGAAGGCAGCTTTGCGCTGCTCGGTTCTTTGGATTTGGCGCGTCCTGACTCGGCAAGGACTCTTCGCAAAAGAAATTCGATCTGCCCATTGAGGCTGCGCAGATCGTCATTTGCCCAGTGCTGGATCTGTTCCAGCACCTGTGAATCGATCCGAAGAAGAAATGGTTTTCGTTCGGCCAAGAATAAACAGGGGATGGGGCAAGGTGCGAGCGGCAAGCGAAATGATTTTCTCGCTCGCCCCTCACCCCTTGTCCCACGCCTCTTCCTTTTATTGATAAATCGTGCCCGTATTGACCACCGGCTGAGCGTCGTGTTCACCGCATAGAACGACGAGCAGATTGCTCACCATCGCAGCCTTGCGGTCTTCATCCATTTCGACCACACGGTTCTTCTGAAGCAGTTGCAGCGCCATTTCGACCATGCCGACCGCGCCTTCGACGATCCGCTGACGAGCAGCAATCACCGCGCCGGCTTGTTGACGCCTGAGCATGACGGCCGCGATTTCCGACGCATACGCCAGATGGCTGATTCGCGCTTCGATGACCTCGACGCCCGCCTTTTCCAAGCGGCTTTGAATTTCGCTCTTGAGCTGGTCAGCGATTTCCTGCGTATTGGCGCGGAGGCTCTTCTGGCCTTCCTCGTGCTCATCATACGGATATTGCGTGGCGAGGTTTCGCAGCGCCGATTCGGTTTGAACGTGGACATAATTCTGATAGTCGTCCACCTCAAACGCTGCCTCTGCGGTATCAACGACGCGCCAAACGACGACGGCGGCAATTTCGATCGGGCTGCCGTGGTTGTCGTTGACCTTCAATTTGTTCGATTCGAAATTCCGGATGCGAACCGAAATCCGCCGCTTGGTGTAAAGGGGGTTGGCCCAACGAAGTCCGGGATCGCGCACCGTTCCGATGTAGCGCCCGAAGAGTTGCAGGACGCGTGCTTCATTGGGTGCGACGGTGAAAAAGCCGTTCAGGCAGATGACCGCCAGGACCAGCGCCGGAATGAACAGAACCAGCGCCGGCGGCATGAACGCCGCCGAGAGCACTGTCATCCCAAGCAGCGCCAAAACCACCAGCGGCAACACAATCGCCATCAGAATCCCCGGTGCGACATGAAGTGTCGATTCACGATTCATTGATCCTCCCTTGGTATCAAAGTGATATCATAATAATATCACTCCAGGTAGAAATCAATAAGAAAGAAATCGGAATGGGATCCCTCTTTTTTAGCCCGGTCGCTTGCGACCGGAGTGGGAGCGCCGGAAACCGGTCGCAAGCGACC
>DASZXJ010000034.1:0-12528 GCA_035545895.1 Tepidisphaeraceae bacterium
ACTTGAATTGTGGAGTGAAATTCATCTCCAGTTGATCCGGTCCCCGGGCAAAGCCCGGGGCTTTAGCCCCGGGGCTGTGGGCATTTCGGATTGCGGATTTCGGATTGTGGATTTGGGAATTGGAGTTGCGCGAAATGAGTCAGCATGGCGCAACAAAGGAGCCGCTGGTCATTGATTCGTCATTCTGATTTGGTCATTCGTCATTCAGGTTATGGTCATTGGGATTTTGTTGGTCATTGGGACTTGGTCATTGGTCATTCGATCTCAGTTTCCCCGCCACCCCCCGCCACTGGTTGCCTAGCGAACGATGCGGTCTCCCAACGTACCCTCCTACGGGAAAACCGCAGCATTCGCCTGCATTGCGGCTGGCAGCGCAGCGGGGGTTTCCTCGAAATTCTCCGAAAACCGAACTCCTCGATTGGAAAATCGGCGAGGAATTGGAATGGACGCCCCGGCAGGCCTGATCGCGGCCTACGGTCGAGCACCCCTGTCGATCTGGTTCGCAACACCAAGGATGCGCTGCTGATGGCGTTTTCGACCGGCAGCTCGACCGCGACCATGCCGGTGACGTATGAGTGCCTGCACAAAAGAGTCGGCCTGCCGATTGGATTCATCGCGATTCTTCTGCCGGTGGACCGGTTCCTGGATCGGTGTCGCACTGCGATTAACGTGATGGGCGACATGAACGTAAGCTGCATTTGGGATGGAAAAACGCGGAAGCAGAATTAACTGACGTTCATGACCGACGCACGGAAATTGTCTCGCGCCGGCTGGCCAAAAAGATTTTGACGCAAAAATCGATTTAAGAAAGCTCAGATTCCTCTGAGTTGCGACATTTCGTCGAGGAGGCTACCTTTCGGACAATTCATTCTTTTGCATTAAAGGAACAAAAATGGAACCGACTCCTGCACCGAATCCGAATCCAACTCCCACATCGGCCCCGGCTTCAAGTGGCCCGGCAACGATCCAATACGATGACTTTGCCAAGATCGAGCTGCGCGTTGCGACCGTCCTGGAATGCATCGCCCATCCCAATGCAGATAAATTGCTTGTTTTGCAGGTGGATTTAGGAACGGAAAAGCGACAAATCTGCGCGGGGCTTCGGCAGCACATTCAACCCGAACAACTGGTTGGAAAGCAGATCGTCGTGGTGGCCAATCTCGCGCCGCGACAAATGCGCGGGCAGGTCAGCCAGGGGATGCTGCTGGCTGCGACCGACCCGCAAACCGCAAGCGTGATTGTGGTTTCGCCATCGCAAGCGGTTGCGCCGGGCAGCAAGGTCAGCTAGCGTCCGAATCAATCAAAGATCGAGCAGCTTGATGAGGTTGTTGGAGAATTTCGACGTCTGCCGGCGCGATGGACTTTGCGTGATTGCACCCTGTTCCAATTTATCCGGCTCCGGAGGAGCTTTCATAACCGTGATTTGCTTCGGCTTTGATTTCGCGACAGCCGCCTTGGCCGGCTTGTGATGGGCCACCGGCTTGGCCACCGGTTTTGTAACGGCCTTCACCTTCACGGGCTTGTGTTGGACGGTTTTTACCGGCTTGGATGAAACGTTCTTCACAACCGGCGCCGGGACTATTGGTGCGATGACCGCCGCAGGCAATGGTGCGATCACGGTTGGAACACTCGTTTCAATTTTGGGTGCGACAATTGGCGCAGGATTCGCAACTTGCGCCGGCACCGCACTGACCACGGATTTCGGCGGCGGCGACTGCTTTTCAACTGCCACCACCGAAACTGACGTTTCCGGCTCAGTCGTGACATCATCCTTCGGTGGCAACGGCATTTCCAGGGGCGGCGTTTGATCGATTACAACATTCGCAGGCGGCAATGGATCGGAGACCACCGCCGCAGAGGCCGACTGATCTGTTGTTGAAGTCGATACGGCCGGCCCAGATTCAGATGAAGTACCCGTCTGCTGATCCAGCGCGTTTTGTGAATTATCTTCCTGCGATTGCGGCAGTGGCGGCGCGGGCGCCGGGCCTGAGGGATCAAGTGTATCAATCGATACGACGACGTTTGGATCGTCTGGAGTAAGCCCCGGAATCGTGTACCAGTTGTGAGCAAGAATCGTCAAATCCGATGCGTTAACCGTGCCGTCATAATTCAAGTCGCCAGCCAAATAGTTGAAATTGGATGGCTGGAACCAGTGTGATTCGAGAAGATATGCATCGCTCAGATCGACACTGCCATCGTGATTGATGTCGGCGTTCAACCAGAAGAAATTGAAGGAAAAATCACTTCCCATTTGCTCGCCGGACGAATCGAATACACCGGTGCCGCTGAGCGTCGCGGTATAGCGTCCACTGGGCAGTGCGCCGTTGTAATGCTGGCCAGGGAAGGTGAATATCACTTCGTTCGCCACTGCTCTCCATGTGAAATGAGGAACGTTAGCGCCTCCGTCCTGTGAACCATCTCCAATGGAGAAACCAAATGTCGTGTTGAGAAGGGACAAATCGCCATCGTTGAGTGAAGCCGAGACATCCCGATCAAAGAAAATCTCGATTCGCTGAGGCTTGTTCTGGTAAACAAAATGAGCATCAGTGACGATGGGAGCAGCACCAGGACCGGTGATCCCGATAAATCGTCGTTCAAACACGCCGTAATTGCTGCCATCCTGTCCGCCGCTGTGCCATGCAACGACGAAATCGCCCGTCGGATCCATTGCAACAGTGGCTTGATGTTGACTCAGGGTCGTGTAAGTATTGACCTGGAATTCCAATCCTATCGTTCCGCCGAGAATATCGTACCTCTGCGCAAAGATGCCATTTAACTCCCCATCCTCGTTAAGGCTTGTCCATGCGGCAATAAAGCCATTCGAGGAAGCGCCCACAGATGGCGCTTGTTGATCGCTGGTTACTGTTGAATTGATCAAAAACTCGCCGCCGACGGGTGTGGGCACCGTACCGTTATCGTAAATACGCCCAAATATGCCCAGGCCGGTGGGAACCAGCACATCATCTTGTCCCGCGCTCTCCCATGCGATGATGAATTGGCCATTTTGTGTCATCGCGATGGCCGGATTCTGTTGATTGCCTGTCGTAAACTCATTGACGAGAAACTCGGTGTCCAAACTGCCGCCAGTATGGTCGTATCGTCGTGCAAAAATATCGGCCTGAGATGTGGCTCCCACTTGGTTTGCACTGCTCCAGACAATGACAAAATCGCCATTGTCGGCGATGGCCACCGAAGGTGTCGTCTGATTGCCTGTCGTAAAAGTATTTACAGAGAACTCACTACTCGTTGTCGTGCTACCGTTGGCGAATGAATATTGTCTGCCATAAATTCCATATCCTGAGCCATCTTGATTTAGACTGCGCCAAGCAACGACATAGTCGCCGTGCGAATCCATGGCAATTGCAGGCTGACTTTGCGTATTGGCAGTCGTGGCATTTATCAAAAATTCGTGAGTGTCGAGCGCATTACCGTTATTATCAAAACGGCGAGCGTATATGCCTGCAGTATCCGGAGTGCCAGACTGACCAGATGTATTCCAGACGATTACGAATCCGTGGTCGTGATCCATTGCAACCGTTGGTAGAAACTGATTGCCAGTAGTAAACGTATTGACGTGAATCTCCCCGCCAACTGCAACGCCAGACGCGTTATATCGCTGGGCATAAATCCCGGTTCCGATTTCTCCCGATTGATTGTAGCTATACCACGTAATTACGTACTCACCATCGGCATCCATGGCAACGGCTGGGTTAATCTGATTTCCAGGAGTAAACGTGTTGACTTGCTGCGCAACACCGCCAGAAAGCGGTACATCAGCCGGTCGATGAATGCGTTTGCCATAAATGCCAAGACCATCGCCGTCTTGTGTATTGCTCGACCAGACAATTCCAATATTTCCGATGGAATCACCAGCAACGGCTACCTCAAATTGGTTGCCGATCGTAAACTCATTGACCTGAAACTCACTTCCTCGAGTTGCGCCCTTATCACTGAAAAACCGGCCAAAAATACCCGTTCCATTGCCATCCCGATCATCAGTTACCCAAGTAACTGCAAATCCGCCATTACTATTCATCGCCACAGATGGGGTTCGACTGCTGTCGGTTGTGCTTGAATCAATTCGAAGTTCGAGTCCTTTTGGTGCTCCGGTCGAATCGAAACGCTGTGCGCGAATTGTTTGGTTAAGGTCCTGCCCGTAACTGGTCCAGACAACAACAAAGTTGCCATTGGAGTCCATTCCCACTTTCGCATCTTGTTGCGACCCGGTGGTATAAGTGTTTACTTGGAAGTCGCCCGTCTGCGGCGTACCGCTCCCGTCGTATAGCCGGCCATAGATACCAAACGAATCTGAATCCTGATTCTCACTTTGCCACGCAATAACAAAATGACTGCCGGAATCCATGGCGATTGCCGGGTGACTCTGTTGGTCAGTCGTGAATACATTGACTTGGAATTCACTGTCCTGAGGTGACCCAGCCACATCGAATCGCTGAGCAAAAATTCCCTGACTATTGTTGTTGATGTCATCAACGCTTTGCCACGCTACCACAAACGCGCCGGTCGATCCCATCGCGACGACAGGCAAAGATTGATCGCCGGTAGTCGTTGTGTTGACTAAAAACTCCGTGCCCAATGCCACGCCGGCGTTGCTATATCGGCGGGCGTAGATGCCCTGGCCATCGCCGTCCTGGCCCGCGCTCATCCAGGTGATGACAAAATCGCCGGTGCTGTCCATTGCCACGCTCGGATGACTCTGATCGCCGGTCGTAAACGTATTGACCCTGAATGGCCCGCTTTGAGGTTCGCCGTCGAAATTATAGAGCTGGGCATAGATGCCGTATCCCGAGCCATCTTCGCCAAGGCTTGCCCACGTCACGACTACATCGCCCTGCGAATCGGAAGCAACGCTCGCAAATCGTTGATTGCTCGTCGTAAATGAATTGATCGGCGTTTCAGTGTCAAACGGCCAGTTTGGCGGCAGCGACTGCTGATAACGTTTCGCGTAGACACCGTAATTGTCACCGTCCAAAATTGAACTGGTCCAAGTGAAAACCCATTGATTGGGGCCAGCCGCCGCGACCGCGGGACCAAATTCATCGCCACCCGTATCCGGATTGATTTGGAATTCCGTGCCCAGCGCAAGTCCGGCGGCATTGAATTCCCGGCCAAATGAAACTTTGCTTCCCGTCGTGTAAGTCCAGGCAATGCTAAAGTTTCCCTCCGAATCAATGGCAATCGATGGCGCGTCAGGTTCGTTATTCGCTTGATTGACAAGTTGATTCGTCGCATCCAGCGCAAGGCCATTGGAATCAAACCGGCGGAATTCGATGTCGTTTCCGCCCCCGCCGTTTCCTCTGAACGCGACGACAAAATTCCCGGCTGCATCCATCGCCACTGCCGGCTGGGATTGAGGAGCACCAACCGAGTCAAGGTCATTGACTAGAAATTCTCCGCCAGAAGTTGTACCGCCTTTGTATTGCTGGGCGAATATGCCGTCACCATCATCGAGGCTATAGCCCTGCCAGGTGATGACATAATCACCGCCGGGCTCCATGGCGATAGCCGGTGCGGACTCGTCGAGTGTCGTTGTTGTATTGACAAGGAATTCGGTGGCCGCAGCGACGCCGCTGGAATCGAAGCTGCGCGCATAAATGTCTGCACCTGAAGTTCCGCTGACCTGATTCTGGCTGGTCCAGGTCACGACAAAATTGGCGCTCCCGTCCATCGCCACCGCGGGGTCTGCCTGATCTCCGACCGTGAACGTGTTAATTTGAAATTCCCCGCCCGATGCAGCGCCGGTCGAATCGAAACGCTGGCCATAGATTCCTTCGCCATCGCCATCCTGTCCATTGCTGGCCCAAACGATGACGAATGCGCCGCTTGAATCCATTGCCACCGACACCTGATTTTGATCGCCGGTCGTGTAAGTATTGACGTGAAACTCCGCTCCATTGGGAGTGCCGTTGGCAAAGAATCGCTGGGCGAAAATCCCATTTTTTTCATCGATCAGTGCAGGGCTTGAGTCGTATTGATAATCGCTGACCCACGCGACGACAAAATCGCCCGTGGAATCTATCGCCACCGCTGCATTTTGTTGTGGGCCATTCGTGTAGGTATTAACTTGAAACTCAGTTCCCAAAGCGCTGAGCGACATCAACTGCCGGGATTCCAAGCTCTCAATTCGCAACTGGACGCCCAAAGCGGCCTTTTGCAACAAGTTACGCTGACGAATGGACTTACGCCGATTTTTCCGAGGTGTCAACACAATGGCCAGCCCCTCCAGGGGGTAAACGACACAAAGCCTCACCAGAAGTTATCTCCATACCTGTGAGAGTCAAGCAAAAAGACTGTCCAGTTATACGCTGTGTCCTGTTTAGGCAGGATCGGCAGGCCCGGGCGTGAGCCATTCGGGTATTTGGATGAGTTGACCGATCCGATCGACCGAGGCAATGGTCGTGCTGCCCGTGGCCAAAAGCGTTCGGTCGCGTCTCAACTCGTATTCGTGATCGAGCCGAACATGGGTTTGTTTGACGATCTTCGTTGTTAAAGTCAAAAGATCGTCATATCTGGCCGGCGATTTGAACGTGATTTGGGCCTTGATCACAACGAAGAAGATGCCCTTCTGTTCCAATTCGGAATACGCGTGCCCCATGGATCGCAACAGCTCCACCCGACCCATCTCGAAATACTGCAAAAACCGGCTGTGATGCAGATATCCCATGCCATCCACTTCTGGATAGCGCACGCGAATCTGAATGACGTGCTCGACTGACATGATGGATCGATTATTGTGGGCAAATCCAAAATCCGCAATCCGACATCCAAAATCGGAATTTTGACTATAATCCTGGGGCCATGAAGGGAGCAGAGTTGGGCGAACGATATTTTCAGCACACATTTCCGAACGGCTTGACGCTTTTATGCGAAAAAATGCCGGGCATGCAGTCGGCGGCCATGACGTTGCTGCTGCCGGCGGGCGCAGCCAGCGACCCTGCCGATCAATCCGGCACGGCTGCGGTTGTCGGAGAACTTGTCTTGCGCGGCGCCGGCCAACGCGATAGCCGGCAACTCACCGACCATCTTGATAGCCTGGGCTTGCAGCGATCGAGCAATGTGGCGGTTCACCACACACGCTTTGCCGCCTGTGGGGTGGCCGACAAGGTCATGCGCGGGCTTGAGGTCTATGCCGATATCGTGCGTCGCCCGCATCTGCCCGAAGAGGGTTTCCAGGCGGCGCGCGACCTGTCGCTGCAATCCCTCGAAAGCATCGAGGACGAACCGCGGCAAAAAGTGTCGATCAAACTCCGCGAATGGCATTGGCCAAATCCCTATGGCCGAAATCCCATGGGCGAGAAGGAACACTTGCTTCGCCTGACGCGCGACTACTGTCAGACGGATTTTCAAAGGCGATATCATCCCCAGGACAGCATGATCGCGCTGGCGGGAAATATCGACTTTGACCAGGCCAAAGCCGCGATTGAACAACATTTTGCCGATTGGAAAGGCCCTCCCACCGATCCGATCGTGCTGACGCCACCCCCGGGCAATTACCATTTTCAAAAACAGGACAGCGAACAGACCCATATCGCGATCGCATATAAAGCACTGCCGGAAAATCATGACGAGTATTATCGCGCTCGCCTGGCGGTTGAATGTCTGAGCGGCGGAATGAGCGGACGACTCTTTACCGAAGTCCGCGAAAAGCGAGGACTCTGCTATTCCGTCGGCGCTAGTTATGCCAGCCTGAAAGGCATTGGCAGCGTGCTCGGTTACGCGGGCACCAGCAACGACCGCGCCCAGGCGACGCTCGACTGCTTTGTATCGGAATTGCATCGCCTGAGTGACGGAGTGGAAAAGGACGAACTCGACCGTGCGAAGATCGGACTGAAGGCCAGCATCATCATGTCCGGCGAATCGACCAGCTCTCGATCTGGCGCAATCGCCCACGATTTCTTCATCCGCGGCCGGATCAGAACGCTTGATGAAATCAGCAAAGTGCTGGACGCCGTGAACGTCGATCAGGTCAACGATTACCTCAAAAAGAACAAGCCGGGCCCATTTACGATCGTGATCGTGGGACCCAAAGAACTGAAGATTCCATCATGAAATTTCATCACCACCAGCTTGCCAATGGATTAGACATTCTCGCGGAGATCAATCCCGATTCTCATTCGTTCGCAGCCGGCTTTTTTGTGAAAACCGGCTCGCGCGATGAATCGCCGCAAGTCAACGGCGTGTCTCATTTTCTCGAGCACATGATGTTCAAGGGCTCGAACAAATACACGTGGGAAGACGTCAATCGAATCTTCGATGAAATCGGCGCGCGCTACAATGCATTCACCACGCAGGAACTGACGGCCTACTACGCCAACGTGCTGCCGGAATTCACCGAGCAGTCGATCGAACATTTATCTCATCTGGTTCGGCCCGCGATTCGGCAGCAGGATTTCGATACGGAAAAGAAAGTCATTCTCGAAGAGATTGCGATGTATCTGGATGACCCCAGCCATCGCGTATGGGAAAAACTGAATTCGATTCATTTTGGCGAGCATCCCTTGGGCCAAAGCATTCTTGGCCCCGCCGAGCGTGTTCAGAACCTCGAACGCCAGCAGATGGCGGACTATTTCGCAAAGCGATATGGGCCGGGAAACATGGTGCTGTCCGTCACCGGCCGAATGGATTTCGATCAGGTTGTGAAAATGGTCGAAAAATATTGTGGCGAGTGGCCTCATGTTGACGCGGTACGCAAACAGCCAGATCCCACTTTCAAACCCAATCGCGTTGCACTGGCTGATGCCAAACTAAATCGCCAATACACCATGGGCATGTTGCCCGGCCCCAGCGCGCAGGATGAACGCCGATTCGCGGCTCGCGTGCTCAGCGATGTCATCGGCGATTCCGACGGCAGCCGTCTGTATTGGGCGCTGGTCGACAACGCCATCGCTGAAGAAGCCGATTTCAGCTTCCACCCATACGATGGTGTCGGATCGTTCTTTCTGGGTCTCACCACTTCGCCCGCCCGCGCCGAGCAGGCAATGACCATCGCGAAAAAGGAACTCGATCGCGTGCCAACCGATTTGAACGATGAAGAAGTCGAACGCGCCAAAAATAAAATCGCCAGCGCCATCGTCCTCAGCGGCGAAAGCCCGATGGGTCGCATGCGCAGCATCGGCGCGACATGGCTATACAACCGCGAATACCGCTCGCTCGAGCAGGACATGACAACACTCGAATCGATCACGATCGATAGCCTGCGGCAATTGATGAAGGATTTTCCGCTTGATGAAATGACCGTGGTTTCGCTTGGCCCCGCGTAGATCGAGAGTACGATATGGAAGCACAGCCCTCCACAACGATATTAGACTACGCTACGCCGAAATCTCGTTTTAACCTAAAACGATTTTTCAAACCTCTATTAAGGTGCCTTGCGATTATCACCTTGACTACTCTGGTCGGCATGATGGTTGGTCGAGCGTTCACTTGGCCCCTCTTTCGAGCCAATCAGGTCCTCTACATTAGAGAATCCGGGTCGTTCGCTCATGAAAATCTTCTCTGGACCTGTGTTGAAAAACTGAATAGCAGCGCATTCCAAAATGGCATTTTTCAGCAAATGACTGCAGGTGGCGTGATTCCCGCGAATGCTCCGAAAGAATATTCGGTAACCGCTACAGTGGATCGATTGAAATTTGTTCAAATTGGAGTAACCGGTGAAAATACTACGATCGCTTCTTCAATTGCGCAGGCGATGCAGCAAGCAATTAACACATCTCTGGTTAACGTGCCAGCAGTTCGAAACGTTTCGATAGACGTCCTTGAATCAAACACCATTCGTCTTTCATCCTGGAAGCGGCTGCCAGTTGCATTAGGCATGATCATTGGATGTCTGTTGGGCGTCGTATTCGTTGCAATAAAAATAAAGCGATTGGCCTTCCCGTAAGGCGTTTGTTGGACAATCCACTGACCTGCCATTGGTCAAGGCCAATATCGAAATTATCGACTGGACGATAGAATGCTCCGGCCATGCAACCGCTCAATAAGAAATACACGCTCTCTGATTTGCGCAACGCTCGTTCTAGCGGCGCCAAAGTCCCCTTCCTCACCTGTTACGATTACAGCACTGCTCGCTTGATGCAGGAATCCGGCGTGCCAGCGCTCTTGGTAGGTGATTCGGCCGCGAATGTCATTCTTGGCCACCCAACCACTTTGCCGGTTTCGTTGTCTTTCATGATGGAGATCGCCGCAGCCGTGCGGCGTGGGGCGCCGCTGGCGTTTGTTGTCGCCGACATGCCGTTTGGGTCATATGCGGGCGAGATAAAACTAGGTGTTAAAAGCGCTTGCCGCATGGTGAAACTTTCGGGCTGTGACTGTGTGAAATTAGAGGTATCCGAAGGTCATGCCGGCTTGGTCCGGCAACTGGCCGATAATGGCGTCGCGGTTATGGCGCATATCGGTCTGCGCCCGCAGGCGGTCAACGTCCTGGGGGGCTATAAATTTCAGGGTCGAACTTACGAAGAAGCACAGGGGATTTTGGCATTGGCATTGCTCATGGAAAAGTCAGGTGCGTCTGCTTTGTTACTGGAGGCCGTACCCCCGGAAGTGGCTGCCAAAGTTGTACAAAAGGCTGCCATTCCGGTCATCGGCTGTGGTGCCGGACCTGCCTGCCACGGGTCGGTATTCGTCACCCACGATGGGATCGGACTGACGGAAAAACGGCCTCGTTTCGTACCCGTCCTGGGAGACGTAGCGACGGTCATGAAACAAAGCTTTGCGAGTTACGTAGATAAAGTGGTCAGCGGTCAATATCCCGCCGCCGAACACCAATACGAGATGCCCTTACAAGAAAAAGAGAAATTTTCAAAAGAATAGGTCATGTGCTGAAGGCTTATGATCTGGGAATTGATCTTCAAATCCCAAAAGACTTCAGGCCATTTGAATGGAGTTAGCTTTATGAGAACGTTACGAAGACTATTGGCCGGCGCGACGCTCGGCATCGTTTTGTCTGGAGCCTGGTTCATGGGTCAGAGCCTGGTTCGCAATGTGCAATTCGCGCGTGCGGAACAGGACATTCAAGCCACCCGCGCACAGATCTCCAACGTGCAGGACATGGCTGCAGTTTTCAAAGCGGTGAATAAGGTTGTTGAACCTGCCGTCGTGAAAATCGACGTCACGAAGACAATGGCCAACACCTCCGTCGGACCTCGCGGCAACCTTCGCCGATTCTTTCCGCCCGACGACAACGGCGACATGCCGCAAATCCCGCAGTTCGATATTCCGTCGCTTCCGACACCCCAGCTTAAGGGAACCGGCAGCGGCGTGATCGTGGAAAGCGACGGCAAGATCGGTTACATCGTGACCAACAATCACGTTGCATCCGATGCCGACAAGATGACCGTCACCCTTTCCGACGGGCGCGAGATCAAGATCGCGACCGTCGTGGGGACCGACCCCAAGAGTGATCTGGCTGTTGTGAAAATCGAAGCCGACCATCTGGTGACCGCCAAGTGGGGCGACAGTGAGACGCTTGAAAAAGGAGACATCATTCTCGCCTTCGGCGCGCCGTTCGGCTACGTCGGTTCAATGACGCACGGCATCGTCAGCGCACTGGACCGCCACCCTGGAATCATTGACAGCAAATACAGCCAGGAAAACTTCATTCAGGTTGATGCGCCGATCAATCCGGGAAACAGCGGTGGGCCATTGGTTGACCTGCACGGCAACGTGGTTGGCATCAACACCGCCATTGCGACCGAAAATGGCGGCTTCATGGGACTCGGCTTTGCCATTCCATCAAATCAGGCCAAGTTCATTTACGAGCAGATCAAGAACAAGGGCAAGGTTGCACGCGGCTGGCTCGGCGTGGGAATCAAGGATGTGACGATCGATCCCGACGAAATCGCCAGCCTCGGTTACACCGGCACGGGCGGCGCATTGGTGAAAGAGGTTTACCGTGACACCCCCGCATACGGCAAGCTCAAATCCGATGACATCGTGACCAGTATCAACGGCAAGAATATTGCCAGTTCGCAGGAACTCCGCAGCACAGTAGCAGGTTCTGCTCCGGGCACGGAGATTGAGATGAAGGTCTTCCGCGACCGCAAGACCGAAAACGTGAAGATCAAGCTTGGCGAACAGCCATCGGATGAAAACGCGTTGTCGGCGGCGACTGGAAATAACAATCGCCGAAATGACAACAATCAGACGACCGCCAACACGGTCGGCCTGCGCATCAGTGCCGCCGATCACGATGTCCTTCAATCCTACGGAATGGATGACAGCGTGCATGGCGTGATTGTGACTAATGTTCGTCCGGGTTCACTCGCCCAGCGAGCCATGCTTCGCGCCGGCGACGTGATCACACGAGTGAACAGCACTGCAACCACTTCGGTTGACGAGTTCAATGACGCCTTGTCCAAGGCCGACCTTAAGAAAGGCGTCATGTTCCACGTCACCAACAAGGAGAGTGAACGCTCCATTTTCGTCAAGGCTGATGAATAAATCGGCACTGGGTCACTGGTTTAGTTTACAAGCAACGCCATTTTAGCCCCGCCGCTTGCGGGGGGTTGGGCG
>DASZXJ010000035.1:0-12199 GCA_035545895.1 Tepidisphaeraceae bacterium
AGCGCCAAACCCGCCGCAAGCGGCGGGGCTAAATGGCGCTGCTTGTAAACTGACCCAGTACCATCTGTTTTGATTGTTGACGAGTCAGCAAATCCTGTTTCAACGGCTGATTCGACTTCGTCTTCGCTCAAAAGACGACCAAAAAACTGTCGAACCGTTTAGAGATTTTCCAGTCTCTGCCGCTTGTCGAGTTCCATCAGAGCATCGATTAAAGGATCGAGATTGCCTGCCACGATCTGATCGAGGTTGAAGTTCTTTTCCCCGCCGCCTTCACCGCCCAAGCGATGGTCGGTGCAGCGGTTCTGGGGAAAATTGTATGTGCGAATGCGCTGGCTGCGATCGCCGCTGCCCATCATCGTCTTGCGGGCATTGGTCACTTGAGCGTGCTGCCTGGCCTGTTCGGTTTCATAGAGAGTTGCGCGGAGTAATGCCCAGGCGCGTTCCTTGTTTTGCGACTGGCTTTTGTGCTCGGTCATCTTGAATTGAAGCCCCGTCGGCTTGTGCAGCAATCGCCAGCCGGTTTCCACCTTGTTGACGTTTTGCCCGCCTGGCCCGCCGCCTCGACAACCGGACTCTTCCACATCCTTTGGGTTGATATCGATCTTCACATCCGGCATTTCCGGCAACACCGCAACGGTCGCAGCCGACGTATGAATACGTCCCTGCGCTTCGGTTTCGGGAACGCGCTGCACGCGATGACCCCCTCCTTCGAATCGCATGCGTCGATATGCTCCGTGCGCGCGAATATTGACGATCACCTCCTTGAATCCCGCCCGGTCGGATGTCGAAAAATCACTCGTCTCGAATCGCCACCCCTTGCTTTCCGAATACTTTCGATACATCTCATACAAATCGCGAGCAAACAGCGCCGCCTCTTCGCCACCGGTGCCTGCGCGAATTTCCAGGAAGAAGCTTTCGACAGAATTGTCTTCCGCCGCCAGAAATTCGTCCTTCAATTCTTCCAGCAGATTGGCGGCTTCGGATTTAACCCCCTCGATTTCGCCGCGCGCCAGTTCAGCCATTTCCGGGTCGGATTTGTTCTCAATCAGCTTGCCAAGTTCGTCGATCGATTGAACGGCTTTGAGATATTGCCGGTATTTACTTACGACCGGTTCGAGCTTGCCCGATTCCTTGCTGACTGCGATCACCCGCTGCGGATTGCTGAGCACGGCCGGGTCGTTCAGCACAGCTTGAAGCTCATCGAATCGCTTCGATGTGTCGTCGAGCTTGCGCATCAGTCCCGAAGAATCGTCCTGCTGTGACATGGCTGTAAAGAATAGCGTTATCGGTCCGCATTGGCGAACCGCACGCGCCATCGAACGTACGAAATTCGGGGACGGCAAACCGCATGGACCAATCTCAACTGCCGATAATGAAACAGTGACGACCTGCTCGCTTCCGATTTTGCCCGAACTCACGATGCCCCGCGCCAAGCCGCAAGCGGCCATGCGCGCTCTGGCAATGATTTGCGTGCTGGGTGCAATTGCCAGCCGCCTGGTTTACCTGATCGAGCCATTCAACGGCGATGGTGCGATGTTCGCCTACATGGGCAAACTTGTGGCGCAGGGCGGACGTTTCGGCACGGATCTCGTCGATAATAAATTCCCAACCGCCGGATTTGTCACAAGCATCATTTGGCGAGCATTTGACCCGTGGTGGCCGGGTTATGTGATCCTGCAATTGCTCATGACCTTCTCGGCCACAGCCATATTGGTTCGCAGCGCGGCGCGTGCTTTTGGCGAGGAAGCGCGCTGGGCGACTTTCCTCCCCACGATCGTGCTGTTGAATCTCAACGCCACCGTCATGGGCGGATTTCAACTTGAAACGATCCAGACATTTTTCGCGTGTATCGCTGCTGCTTGCTCGCTTGAAGCCCTCACCGGCCGCGATTGGCGCGACGCTTTCGCCGCCGGACTTGCCGCAGGTTGTGCAACATTGGTCAAACCAACCGGCGGCGCGGTCCTCGGCGCGCTATTCCTCGCGTATCTCCCAAGTCCGGCCCTTCAGGGCCGGGTCCGCTCTCTCTTATCTGCAATCCTCGGATTCTCAGTTCCCATTTTCGCCGCCGGCATATGGCTCTTCGAATCCGACCAACTAACCCAACTCCCCATCATCGCGCGCCAAATCAGCGAATACGCATCTTCCACCACGTTTGAATTGCTGGACCTCTATCGCCCGCTCTGCTTGATTTTGCTTTTCGGCGTGGCAGTGCTGATCCGAGGCTGGGTGTATCGTCGCCGATCCGTGCCGAATATTGCGTCGCTAAGCATCTGGGTATTTGCTGCTTCGTGGCTCGTCCTGGAATTCATCGGCGTGGTCGTGCAGCGACGAATGTATGCATACCATTTCCTGCCCCTTGCCGCGCCTTCAGCGCTTATGCTCGGTGCGCTGCCCCGTCGAACGACCGTCGCGCAACTGGCTGGCATCCTGGCAATTCCATTGATTTTTAACATTTGGGGCTCGATTGAAACCGCCCAGGAACAGCTCGATCATCCCCCCATCTGGCCGGCGGTTACACAGTGGCTCAACGAGCATTGCATCGCTGGCGAGCGCATCTGGCGCGATCAGACGCCCGATGTCTTGCTACATAGTGATCTTCGTTCAGCTTCGCGGATTCAACTCACATTCATTTTCATGAATTCAGACACGTCGGCCCAGCGGTTCTCCGCCGTGCTGCTGGATGACCTTGCGGTCCATCGGCCAAGATTCATAGTGCTGCCCGCAGATATGGCGGACTATGTCCACCATCATACGAAGATGGTTTCGGAACTGGCCCGAAACCCACAGAGAGCCGCCAGTTTCGCCCGCGCGTGGGGCGACATCGAAGCATTTGCACAAAAAGATTATCTGCCGGTTCAAAAGATCGGCGATGAAATGATCTGGCAGCGTAAGCCGCAACCCTAGCGCCCCTGCAAGGTGACCAGCGCCGCCGGCACGGTGTCACTGAACTCGAATACCTTGTCCAAACCAGTAACCATGAATGTTCCCCATACCTGCGTGGGAACCGCACAGAGCACAACCCGGCGGGAACTGTTGATCATTTGTTTGCGGTATTTCAGCAGTCGCGCAATGTTGGATGAATTGATGAAATGAACAGCGGAGAAATCCAACACCGCATCAGCCGGCTTGGCGGACACCTGGGCTTCCAATGCCGCCAAATCGTCGGTGAATTGCGGATCATCCGCCAGATGCAGAACGTTCACCTTTTCGGACCATTTCTCAATGGGCATGGCAAATACGGTAACTTGAGCATCGCGTTTTGGCAATGAGTTCCCCGGCTTGAAAGGCTGATGCAGCCGATCGCCTTCACCAGATTTTTACCAGACCATTGCAACCCTCAAACGAGGCGCAAGCGCAGCCGCGTTATCTATTTCCGAATGTTCAGTTCAAGGGAGTTCCTCCGCCACAGAAAGGCGGGATTTACACTGGTCGAATTGCTGGTGGTGATCGGCATTGTCGGGGTACTGATCTCAATCCTCGTACCGGCGCTGAGCAAAGCTCGCAAAGCGGCCGCTGGAACTTATTGCATGAACAATATGCGTCAGCTCGGCATGGGATTCCTTACCTACACCGACCGCAACAAAGGCTTCCTTCCTTGGACTGGCGCAGGCGATGGCGACAAAATCTCCAAACCGCTTGGCCCGTGGAATGATCCGTTCTACTGGGTCAACGCTGTTCCTCCGCTGGTCAACGGCTACAGCTATTACGATCTCCAGCAACAAGCTTCGCACGGCGGGTCGCCAATCGGTAAATCCACCGATCACAATCTGTTCGTATGTCCGCTTGCTGAGCAAGCGGCTTCAAAAATCGCCGGCGAAACCGCCAACGGGGTTTTCAGACTTTACGGCAACCCCGAAGGATCGTGGCCGCAATATCTGCTGCCCATTCCTGCCGGCGCATCGGTTCTTACCGCCGACCAACGCGACACCTTCTGGTGTTATGTCATCAATTCCAAGCTTGATAATTCTCGTGGTACTTTGAAGATTGCTCAGATCAAACACTCCACCGAAGTGGCTCTTCTAGTGGAAAAAGCCACCACGCCCGCCGACTGCACACCCAGCTTCGCCAATCAGTCGCTGGCACGCGGCAAGACCACGTGGACACGATTCACTAACCGACACAACGGCGGCGGATACATCCTTTTCGTCGATGGACATGTCGGATTCTGTCTCAATTCCGAACTCGAAGCGCCCAACGGCTCAGCCCCGTTCATCAACCCGGCCTACAACCTACCGGGAAAAGTCATCTGGGATCCGTTCCAAAAACCTCTGTACGGCAGCTAACTGAAATTGAACCATTCACATACAGGAAAAGGAGAATGCAAATGCGTCTGAAAACCCGAGTTATCTTGTCAGCAGCCATTGCTGCTGGTTTCACCGGCAGTCTTCGTGCGGATTTCATCCCCGGATTGATGGTCATGCAGGTCGGAGGCACGACCTTTACCGCGTCCAACTCCATCAGTATCCAGGAATACAGCAGCACGACCGCCAACACGACCATCGGCGGATCAATCGCCATTCCCGACAGCGGCCCCAATGCTGTCTCCATGACAACCGTCCTGGATAACCATGACCGGCATCTGCGACTTTCAACCGATGGGCAATATTTGGCATTTGGAGCATATGGTGCTGCTCCATCGAATACCGATCCGTCAACACTCTCCTCGGCGTCCACGCCGCGTGTCATTGGACTGGTCAAATCCGATGGCACGGTCGACGTCTCCACACGCCTGACTGACGCATATGATGCCACTGTTATCCGTGGCGCGTTCACGACCAATGGAACAAATATCTGGGTATCTGGAGATAACAACGGCGGTATTACAACCTCCGGCGGCATCCGATTCACCACAAAGGGCGGCAGCACTACCGCGAACCTCAGCCATGTCCAAACCACCGGTGGAAGTCCCACCACCGACAATGTGCGCGACAACGCCATCTTTGACGGACAGCTTTACGATTCCTCCGGTTCAAGCTCAAGCATCGGCAAAGCGGTCTTCACAGTAGGTGGTGGTTCGCCACAATCCGGTTCGCAGACGCAAACGAACCTCACGACGGATGGCGCATCGGTCAGCAGCTTTTTCTTCCTCGATGCCGATCCCAATACTGCCGGTGTCGATACGCTTTACACCGGCACCTCCACAGGACAAACGTTGCGCAAATACAACCTGGTCGGCGGGGTATGGCAGGCACGAGGGCAGATCACCGGCGGATCGGACATCGAGCAAGTCGTCGCTGGGTTAAACGCGGATGGAACTGCCAGCCTGTTCTTTGTCGATGGCGGCGAAACTTCGGTTTACAAAATCACTGATTCAAACCCGTATGGCGGCTCGCTATCCGGCGGATTGCCGTCCGCATTCATCACCGCTCCGGCAGGATTTACCTTCGGTGGAATAGCGCTCGTGCCCGAGCCTTCAAGCCTAGGTTTGTGCGCCTTGGCAGCAGGAACACTGGTTCGGCGACGCAGGATTTCCAAATGATTTATCGAATTCTCCGTTCGTATGTTCTGTTTCTTCTGTTGAGCGGTGCCGCGCTGGCGCAAAACGTGCCGGCGCGGCATCGCGTGCTGATCATCAGCGTCGATGGATTGCGACCTGATGTCATGCTTCGCGCCAATGCGCCGATTCTGCATGGCCTCTTGGAACGTGGCTCATTTACCATGTGGGCACAAACCACCGCTGTTTCGGTGACGTTGCCTTCGCATGTCAGCATGCTGACCGGCGCTCGGCCGCAAATTCATCAGATCGAATGGAACCACGATCTGCCTTTGTCCGAACCGATTTACCCAAAAGTACCCACGCTCTTTGAACTGGCTCACAAGGCCGGTTACACAACGGGCATGGTCGCGGGGAAAGATAAATTCGCCGTGCTCAACAAGCCCGGAACGATCGATAGCGTTTTCATCCCCAAGGAAGATGCAATCCCCGATGAACAAGTTCTTGAGCAGGCGATGAAAGTGATTGAATATGGCCCGCCTCAGGTGCTTTTCATTCACCTGCCGCAGGTCGATCATGTTGGCCATGCGTTGGGATGGGGTTCGAGCGAGCAGCTCGCCGCGATTGCCTATGCCGATTCGTGCATTGGAAAGATACTGGATGCGATTCGAGCGAAGGATGGGGATGATGATCGCCTGACGATCATCAGCGCCGATCACGGAGGCGCCGGCAAAAACCACGGAGCCGACGACGTTCGCAGCCGAAATATTCCATGGATCGCAGTCGGCGCGACCGTTCGACGCGGGCTCGATCTGACTTCCTACGAAAACCTGACCATCCGCACTGAAGATACCTTCGCCACTGCTTGTTATTGGCTGGACCTTAAGCCGCAAGCCGGGCTGGATGGCAAACCCGTTCTTCAGGTCTTCGAACCGAAAGATCAGCAGCTCTTAACCGACACATCTTCACCCGCCACTCAGCCGGTTGCCAGCAGTGCTCGATCAGAGCAAAAGTAGTAAAATCCCCGATGCTGTTTTTCCGGTGGTCGCGCGATCTTAAACCATGCTTAAACAAGGTTTTAGCTGTCATTTTGATCCTGTTGAGCATCGAGTCCTTTTTTGGCGCATAATATGGGGACCGCTCAGATGTTGGGTGCGGGCGGTTTCGTTCCCCAGTTAGCCATTAGGAGCCGTTTTTCAAACGGATTTTCATGCGAAAAAACAAGAATCGACGATCTAAACGCAGCGCAAATTCCGCAGTCCGATTTGGGGGTGTCGAATCGCTCGAATCGCGGAGATTGCTGGCGGCTTCGACAATTTCGGTGTTGGCGACGTTTCCGAATGCTTCTGAAACCAGCCCGACTCGAACCGGCCGCGGCGAACTGCTGTTCTCACGAACGGGCGGATCGTTTGCATCGCCGCTCGTCGTGCATTACGCCTTGAACAACACCAGCACCGCGACCAGCGGCGCGGACTTTCAGGCTTTAAGCGGCGTGGCAACTATTCCCGCGGGAAAGAAGAGCGTGGCTGTGAACGTGATTCCCGTCGATGACGCCATCCACGAAAACACAGAAAAAGTCGTCGTCAAAATCACCGCCAATAGCGCGTACAAAATCGGCACGTCCACTGCCACGGTAAACATCGCCGACAACGACCCGGTGAACATACCGACGACCGTCGGCGTGTATGCGACGTTCTACAACGCGTCCGAAACCAGCCCGCACCGCACAGGCCGCGGCGAATTTCTTTTCAGCCGGGTCACCGGTGCAACCAATCAGCCGCTTGCGCTTCAGTATTACGTCCGCAATACCAGCACCGCAAGCAGCAACGATTATGAAGCTCTTTCCGGCACCGTAACGATCCCCGCCGGCAAACGCAGCGCAGCCGTCAACCTGTTCCCCATTGACGATGCGACCGTTGAAAGCGCGGAAACCGTCATCGCTGTGGTCAAGGACAGCCCCAACTACACGATTGTTCATCGCACGGCGACCGTGACCATCGCCGACAACGATGTGGCTCCGTCCAACGACTGGTTCGACAACACGCGGCGATATCGCAAGGCAATTGACATCAGCTCGGGCAGCTTTGCACGTAATAACCAGCCGGTTGATAACACCATCAACTTCACCGATATCCTCGATGATCTGGGCACCAGCGGTTCACTGGTCGCGAACTCAATCCGCGTGATCGAAGTCAGCGCTGATGGCCACACGCAGATTGACGGCAATGTGCCGTTCCAGTTTGACCACGATTCGAATTTCGATGCCTCATCCCAGGCATCGGGCGATCTGATTATTCTCACCAAGGGCGCAACGGCTGCGAATGCCACCCGCCATTACCAGGTTTATTTTGATACGACCGGCAGCTTCAGCGCGCCTTCGTTTACGGCACTGGTTACCACCGATGCCAACAGTTCCGACCAAGGCCAAGCCGCGATCAAGATCGATACACAGAACGCGACGTACTGGCTTCAGAAAGAGAACGGCGGATTCTCAAGCATTGAAGATAAGTCCGCTCAGCACAACGACTGGCTGGGCTTTGATCCGGCCGGTGGCTCGGGCTCAGCCGGTGAATTCCGCGGTACGCCCAATGCCGTCTTCCCCGGAGGCGGTTTCCACCCCGGCTTTACAACGGGAGCGACAACTGCCACCGTGTTGGTTAATTCCGGGCCATTAAAGACGACAATCGAAACGACTCTGTCGGTCGACAAACAAATTTCAGGTGGTCCGTTTACCTACAAAATGCGTTACGAGATCTATCCCACCTTCGTCCGCGCGACGATGGTGCAGGCGGACGACTCGTACTGGTTCTTATATGAAGGCACGCCGGGCGGCTCAGCCACCGGCAGCTCTAATTCCTCCGCAGACCCGAACGATACCGTTTTCCGCTCGGATGGCACATCCGACAACATCGGCACCGAATGGCACGATGACGACGGCCTGGGCAACGGTTCCGATGCCGCCGACAGTGATGGCGAAGAATGGGTTTATTTCCGCGACTCGGCCGTCAATAAATTCATCTACTTCGTGCACAATGATTCGGACGACCTGGAAGATTCATCGCACTTCCAAAACGATCCGAATTCGGTCAACGGCGGCATGACCGTCTTCGGCTTTGGCCGAGACAATGAAACAGTTGACCCCAATCGCGAAAAGATGACCGCGCAGAATAACACTTTTACCTTCGGCTTGGCCGATGGTGGCGGGGTCTTCAGCGATTCCAAGACGCTGATCGACGGCGTCTATCACGATGTCTCGGTCAGCCTCGGCTCGTCAGATATTCGGCCAAGCTGATTGACGATCGGCACAGATGTCCGCCATTGCGGATGTTTGAAAACAAAACCGCTTTCCAAAAGCCGCTTCGGAACAACGAAGCGGCTTTTTAATGGCAATTCGGTTTCCGTTCTGAGCAGAATCGCGCCGATCTCCAGCATCCATCGCGTGGCGGGCAAATCCAAGCGCACTCCCATGGCGTGGCGAATGTCACGCATGAATTCGTCATTTCGTAGTGGATGAGGCGAGGTGATGTTGACCACACCGCTGATATCGTCGCGGTCGATCAGGAACTCAATCGCCCGGCAGTAGTCCTCGATGTGAATCCAACTCACGTATTGTTTGCCCGAACCCATTTTTCCGCCCAGACGAAGTCTGACAAGCATCCGGAACGCCGCGAATGGCCCGCCGCGATCGGGGCCCATGACCATCGACGTGCGCATGGTGACTTTTCGCACACCTGGCGCCGGGGCGTTGAAAAACTCCTTTTCCCACGCCTCGGCAACATTCATCGAAAAATCTGAGCCAAGCTCGCCGGTATATTCATCCTGTGGCCGATCTTCGGCGTGCCGATAGATCGTCGCAGTCGATGAATTGATCCAAACCCGCGGTCGATCCTTCGCCTGCGAGATGGCTTGACTCAACATGCGCGTGCTATCGATGCGGGATCGCTCGATCTCAGCCCGATTTCTGGCGTTGTACCGACAATTAACACTTCGGCCCGCCAAGTTCAGCACGACCTGCGCTCCATCCATCGCGCTTCCCCATGGGCCGAGTGTTTGCCCATCCCACTGAAAGACCTGCGCACCTGGAACCGACACAGATGAACGACGCGAAAGAACGATCACGTCCCAGCCGAGATCGATCATGAACGGCGTGACCGCCCGGCCGAGAAATCCGCTACCCCTGCAATGACGATCGTCCTTTTCGCGCCGTTCATGGTGCACCCTTGGATTCATTTGGTCACTTCGCCACACGCCGGAACCGTAACGGCCTTTGGCAGTGCTTTGCGGCGCATCTTGTCGAAGTTAAACATGTTGAAAAAATGCATGCCGCCGAGCACCACCAGCACAAATCCAACCTTGGTGCTCAAAAACTCGATGGCGGATTGCAAACTGTCCGGCTTGTCGCCGTATTTCAGCGCCAGCGTGACGTAGCCGATGTTGATCAGATAAAACCCGACGACGAGCAGATGATTGACCGAATCGGCCCGCGCTTCGCTGCCGTGAAACGCATCGATCAAAAAGACGCGGCCGTTCTTATGAAGCGTGCGAGCCACCCAGACAGTCAGCAGCACACTGATTAGCAGATACGCGATATAGCTGTAAACGGTATACATGCGATCTCCTTTCTTTAGTTTTTCCGGTCGAATTTCGCGTTCACGAAGCGCAGATGAATTCGGCGTTATGATTTCTGTTATTTCCGTATCAAGAGAAATCTGTTGAGAAAAAAATAGGTCTTGATCCTTGTCGCCCGGGTCGAGCCGGCAAGTGACGCTGACCGCGTGGCGATGCCGGGCTACCCAGCGATAGGCCCTGCGCATGAGGCGCAGGCCCAGCGGCAATTTCGCGATCATTCGCATCGGAAACATCCACCAGACATGCCGGCTGAGTTCGACCAGCGCATCGGCCCCGCCGATGACTCGGCCATCGCGCGTGCGGAGCTTGATCTCGCCGGGAATCGCCGCCGGATCAACTCCCAAAACATCCCGCGCTTCGTCCGATTGCAGCGGCACCACCGCAAACCCGCGCGGACCGAAAACGCGCTGCGTGCGCTTCGCCGCGGCCGTGCACAGGCCGCAGGCAGCATCGAAATAAATCGTGCCGACCGAGCCTTGGTTCAGTTGATCGTTTATATGATTCGCTCGCGTCATGACATTCTCCAGACGGTTGTGTCACGAACGTCTCGCCCGTGCTCTATGTCGCGCATGGGCGTCTCGTCCATGTCACGAGACGACGCCCATCAACTTCGCGACTTTATCACCCAATTTGCAGAGCTTCTGCACGCCGGTCGTCGGAATTTTACGCGTCTGCTCATACCAGTTCGTCATCATTTCAAAAAATTCGAGCATGTCAGAAAGCCGCTGACGCGTATACGCGTCGGCCCCGTCCGACTTCGCCTGCGCGAGCGATTCGCGAAGCATATGAAGCGTCGGATCGGTCTCGCGTTTTTTTCGCTCGTCCAGGATCGTGCGAAACATCTCCCATACATCCTTCATGGACTCAAAATGATCCCGCCGATCGCCCATGACGTGCGTCACCCGTACGATGCCCCACCCCTGCAATTCCTTCAGGCTGTTGCTGACGTTGGACCGCGCCACCGAGAGCGCATCAGCGATTTCCTCAGCCGTGATCGGCTTGGGGGATAAGAACAGCAACGCATGAATCTGCGCCACGGTTCGGTTGATTCCCCACCGGGCGCCCATCTCGCCCCAGTGAAGGACAAACCGCTTGGCCGAGGCATTGAGATCCATACATTTCTCCTGTTTCTGTCTTAACAGAATATACTGTATGGACGGGCGGATGTCAAATAAAAAACGAAGACCCCAAAATTGGTTGAATTTTCGTGATGGCGCAAGCGACATTCGATCCCGCTTGCGCCATCGCGACAGGAACCGCATAACAAATGCGTTTTGCAGGGGATTGACACCCCTCATCCGACCCCTCACAAAGCGGCTGTGCTGCGCAGGGGACGCCGGCGTTTGTTCCTTGACAAATTAACCGCGATGACACGATGAGATACGAAGGAAAACGCGAAGAACAAATTCAATCAGGTTCTCTTCGTGCTGCCTTCGTATCTTCGGTAAAAATGCCCACGGCGTCGCCGTGGGGATTCTCATCTACATCGGACTAATTCTTCATCCGTAATCCCCAGTTCCTGTTTTTTGGCCTGGATGTCCTGAAGAAACCGTAAGCCGTCATTGTAATAGCCGGCCGTGGGTTGGAGAGCGGGCAGATGAATCTTCCAAAACCGGTTGAATCGGTGCATCAGGCTTTCGCGCAGGTATTTGCAAAGCATTGAAGCCAGCGCCACGGGCATGCAGAGCTGCTCGGCTTTTTCGGTAAAAATGATGCGAACCAGATGAGTATTGCGAAGCAGATGATATTCCGAGCGGCCTTCGGTTTCGCTTTGTATTTCGAGTTCCCATTCCTCGAACATTTGTCGCAGAAGCCCGCCGTAATGTCCGCGACCACCTTGACGATCGCAAATGATCACGAGCCCTTTGTCACCGTAGGTGTTGAGCAGATGATCGAGATGAATCGCGACGGTTGAAAACAACGCTGACGATTTATTCCGGGTTGCGGCGATCATCCGATTGAGCTGGCGTTCAAGCACCACGCGCGCGGACAAATGCACACAGCCGGTTTGAGTCCGTTGCATCTCGATGCGCAAGGCGTTAGCGAACAGGCGAAGGGAAATGGCGTCGTTTTCAATCGGAAACTGCTCGCCATTGCCATCGTACCATGGATATTCCGGAAGATCATCCAGAACAT
>DASZXJ010000036.1:0-20940 GCA_035545895.1 Tepidisphaeraceae bacterium
TGAATCCGATCGAACCCTGCTGGTCAAAGGTCAAGCAGCAGGTGCGCAGCGCCGAACCGCGAACCGGCGCAGCACTGGGACTGGCCGCAGCCCACGGCTTCGCCAGCGTCACGGCTGCCGATGCAAAGGGATGGTTCGAGAGAAATGCGGCTACTGTGTACACTGACCTGAAAACCGCTCTATATCTTCACGCCCAAGGTCAACATGCTGGTGACCTCGATACGCAGTTATTTTGGTTCGAAGGTGTCGATTTGGACCAATACCGGAACGCTGGTCGTCAGCCAGGACGTCTCGGGCCCGAACGGCTCGTGGACCGAAACACAATTGGCCCAGCCCGTACTTTTGACCGCCAATACCGCGTATCGTCTGGTGGACTACACCAATGGCGAAACGGCATATTATGGTGACCGGACCACTCAGTCGTCGCTCGTCACGGTCGGCCAAACGCTGGAATTCCCGGGCGATCGCTTCCCGTCGATCACCGACAACCGGTTCTGGATGGTGGATCTACGCGGGGATTTCGGGACGTTTTCGACCATTACAACCAATCCAACCATGGCGACGTTTGTCAACGGTGTCTGGAACGGTTCGGTCGCGGTGGGACAGATCGTCAGCAACATGCGGTTGCGCGTTGATGCAGCAGGCGGGATGGGTGGTGAAAGCAATTTGTTTAACGTTGTCACGGGAACGCCCACACCGCAGATGCCCGCTCTTCTTGCCGTCAGTGATTCGGGGCGGTTTGACAATGATTTAATTACGAACCTGAATAATTCCGGCACGACCAAGAAATTGCAATTCTCCGTCGGCGGCACGGTACCGGGAGCCAAAGTCGATATCATTCGAAACGGCGCAATCATCGGGACGGCAACGGCTGACGATACAACAACCATCGTTACCACCAATGGCACGACATTTTTGCCGGATGGCAATCAATCTTTCTTATCACGACAGACTATCGGGGTGAACCCATCGCTGGATTCGGCGGCGACGGTTGTTGTCATTGATACTGCGGCACCCGGCGCGCCAAGCTCGTTGGATCTGCAAGCCGCCAGCGATTCGAGCGTCAGTTCCAGCGACAATTTCACGAAGAACCGATCGCTGGGATTTGACCTGTTTGCCAGCGAGCCGGGGATTTTGCGGATGGAGTATGATGGTTCAAACGGCACAGGGCCGCGAATTCGAATCAATTCAGCAGGAACTTACAGCCAGAACCTTGGCACTCTTACGACCGGTTTTCTGGGGACGCAAACTTATGCAGCAGCCAGCCAGCCTGAAATGGTCGCGACCGGGGACATCAACAACGACGGCTTCGCCGATGTGATTGTGGATAATTTCTCCGCAGGTTCGTTGTTTATTTATCTGGCCAATCCGGACGGGACATTGCAGGCGCCAACCAGCCTGTCGCCGCCCAGCGCGCCGGCCCAGCCTGTGCTGGCGGATTTCAACCATGACGGCAACTTGGACCTGGCGGTGAAGGGTACAACCATCGCGTTTTATCTGGGCAATGGTGACGGCACATTCCAGTCGCCTCTTAGTCTCGCCGGTGGATCAGGTTTTTACATCGCTGCCGCCGATGTGAATGGTGATAATGAATTGGACCTCGTTGCCAACGGCGGCGGATCAACCGTAAACGTATTTCTCGGCAACGGAAATGGCACGCTTCAGGCTCTGGTGACTTACACGGTGGGCAGTTCCCCGTTTGGCATTGCCGCGGCGGATTTGAATGGCGATGGCCGGCTTGACCTGGTGTGCGCCGATGCAGGCTCGAACAATATCTCGGTCTTGCTGGGCGCTACCGGGCCGCTGGCGGATGGAGAGCACACATTTTCAGCACAGATGGAAGACCTGGCGGGCAACAGGTCGCCGTTCAGCGATGTGTTGACCGTGACCATCGACAACGCGGCGCCCGCTGCGCCAACAGGACAATATATCTTTGAAACCGGGCCGGCTTTGAAATTGACGTTTGCCGAGCCGGTTGCGCTGGACAACAGCGCCTTGGTGCTCAGTGACCTGAGTCATGGAGGAACCGCGGGCACGGCCCTGGACCTGGCCAGTTCCTTCGCGACGTTTACCTTTACAGCGCCCAACGGAATTCTGCCGGATGGTAATTACCATGCGCACATCGCAGCCGGCGCTTTTTCCGATCTGGCAGGGAATGCCTCGACCGATGAGTTCGATTTCGATTTTTACGTCCTGGGCGGCGATGCCAACCGGGATCGCACGGTCGATCTGAGCGATATGATCATGTTTGCCGACAACTGGTTCACCAGCGGCAAAACGTTTTCGCAAGGCGATTTCAACTACGATGGAACCGTCAATGCCAAGGATCTGACGATCGTTGCCCACAACTGGCAGGTGACTCTGGATGCTCCAGCGACACCGGCAGCCCCGAACCTATCGCTGGTTGCGATCGTGTCCACCGCGCCTGTGAATGCGCCGGCGCCGAACGTTGTTGAGCAGCCGCCCGCGGCGGCGTCCAAGGCGGAACAACCGGCTCAGGCATCGCCGCCGGTCATTGCTCAGCCGGCAATTCTCGCGGAGATTCCCAAGCCTGTTTCACAGCCCGCAGCCCCGCAGCCCATCGTTCAGCCGCCGGTAATTCCGCTCGTGCAAAAGCCGGTTCAAAAACCGGTTGTTGTCGCGGCCGTGAAGCACACGACCATCAAACCCGCAGTCAAAAAGCCGGCTGTTCAAACCGTAAAGAAAGCCGCCGTAAAGCCGATCGTGAAAAAAACGGCGGTTGCGAAGGCGTCAAAGCAAAAGAAGAGATCAACGAACGCAATCGCGACGTTGCACGCTCCGCCGGCGGTGAAGGTGAAGAAGTCCATTGCAGGTTCCGCACGCAATGGGCTGCTTGGCTTACTGCCGGGCAAGTGATTCGTCGAACATCATTCCCACGCGAGAGAGCAAATTCACGGCGTTGTCGTGATGGATCTTCTGGATCACATCGGCGGGCAAGGACAAGCCTCGCAAGGTCGGTTGCGCGTTTTCGGGAACATCCGGGTCGTAAATGGGGCTGGGACCCACAAAGTCGGTTTCCCACAATTTGCGGTGACACCAGAACCGGCTGGCGAGGAAATCGAAACCGCGATCATCGCCACTGACCTGATCCGTGCCGAAGATAATCCGGTCCTGGTTGCGGATGAAAAATTCTCGCGATTCATTCCGATGCCTGGATATTTCGCGCACCATCCAGCGGGTGGCGCTGCAATCCAGAGATAAATTGGGGTAACGATCCAGCAAGCTTTGCAGGCGATTCAAATCTTCAGGATTGCCACCCATGTGCGCGCCGACCCAGGGATTGCTTCCGACGCTGGCCAGGGCTTCTTCCCACATTTTGTAATGTTCTTCGCGCGTGCCGAATTTGTCCTTCTCGGCGTACTTGCCGTTGTACCACGTGTCGGGGTCGCCGACGTGGGTCATGACAATCATCCCGCGCTCGACGGCATGCCGGAGGATCTGGCGCATCTCCGGGCGGTCCAATCGCCATTTGCCCGACTGGATGGTTCGGGGGGCTTGGTGGAATTTAATGATTCTGCTGCCCAAATTGTAAAAAGCGTCGATCCTGCGGGCCCAGTCGTCGTATGTATTGTTCTGATCCCACTTCGGGACTGCGATAAAACGCAACCGGTCGCCCCAGTCGCGAATCAGGCCCTGAACCTCTTCCAGAGGGGTCATCGTGACGAACGCGTCGATCCCATAATGTTTGGCGGCCTCAAACCAGCCATTGGCATGCCTGGCGGCAAGCAGGTGGCAGTGAAAATCGATGACCGCCCCCCGGACCGGAGGCCGGGGGAGTGGTTGTCTAAAATCCACGTTGGTCCGATTATGTTCCGGGGGCATTGCGGGGGGTGGGGAAGTTGTAACTGTTGTTGCCGTCATGGCGTCCATAAACTGGCGGTTGTTAATACCCTAAGCCTGTCGTCAGCGCTTGTCCATTTTCGGGCTCAATGGGCTGTTCCGTTAGACTGACAGGTGTCTTGCCGCCGATATGGAAAGATGCGCAAACCCCTGCAGGTGCTGGGATTTCCATAAATGCTCCCTGCCGGGTTATAGTGATGGTCGGCGCGTCAAGATCGATCCCGGCGTAGCCCTCCGAAGCGGACGTTTTGAGGTGGAATCTTAGGACTTACTTCATTGGCTCGACAACAAACAGGTTTGCACATGCGTCAATACAGTCTGCCGAAGTTCAAATCCAAACGCACCCGGGTCAACGCGTCATGCCGGCAGGCACTGGAGGGGCTTGAGTCCCGTTTGCTGCTCGCGAGCGCGCGCGACATTTTTAACGTCGGCCAGATTCCCGATACCCCTCCCACCAGCACCGTATTGACCGACACCAAGAATGGTCCGATGGCGAATACATCGCAGGACCTGATTACGCTGTATCTGGACTATCGCCGTTTCCGAAACGCCGGCGGCGTGGATGCCAACTATGTGCCGGGCGCAACGGTTTCCAACGCGCTTTCAATTTCAAAAGCCAAGGTCACAATCAATGTTCGCGGTCGCGGCACCCTGACGGAATTGACGGACTATATCAGGAGTGTCGGCGGACAGATTCTCTATCGCAACGGCAGTTTTGTTTCGATCGATGCGATTATTCCGATCGGCCAACTACATTCGATGGCGGTCGCACCAACCGTGGCAACGTTGAATTCGATCCTCTCGCCTTTGTTCCATCAAGCGGGCAGCGCGGATAACCAGGCAGATGAAGCAGAACTGGCGGATTTGGTGCGCAGCACCTATGGCTTGGACGGCACGGGCCTGAAGATCGGCGTGATTTCTGACAGCGTGAACCTGGTTGGAAACGGCGTCGCAGGATCGGTCGCCACCGGCGACTTGCCGTCCGATGGCGTGCAGATTGTCTCGGATCTCTCACAACTCGATCAATTTTTGACCGGCGGCGGTACTGACGAAGGCCGCGCCATGCTGGAACTCATCCACGATATCGCTCCAGGCGCCCAGCTTGCATTCGCCACCGCCGGCATCAGCCAGCAGGTCATGGCCAACAACATCCACGCGTTGCGGGCGGCGGGATGCGACATCATCATCGATGATGTTGCATTTATGAATGAGCCGTTCTTTCAACCCGGCGTTATCGATCAGGCGATCAGCGATGTGGTCGCGGATGGGGCGATTTATCTGACTGCCGCTGGCAACAACGGAGCTCAGGGGTTCGAAATCCCCACGACGTTTACCACGATTGGGGCTTCCCAATTTCTTGATTTTGATACACGCACCTCGGTTGATACGAAAATGAAGGTCGATACGAGCGCCAGCGGACCGTTGTTGATCCAATGGGATAATCCATACAACGGAATTGCCGGCAACGTCTCGACCGATCTTGACGTTTATATCTTTGACGCGAATCATCCGACGCGGCTGATTGCCTCGGCGACAAGCAACAATATCCGCACGGGCATTCCCGAAGAAGTGGTGAATGTACCGGCTGGAAGTTTTCTTATTCAGGTTCAAGTCGCGGATCGGATCAGCGGCAAGGCGCTGCCGACTCGTTTCAGAATGGTTCTGGCTAATAATAATGCGACTTCGTCCAATAATTTTTTCCCGTACGACCCCGGGACTTTTTCATCAATTTTTGGGCATAACGGCAGTCCGTACGCCATCAGTGTGGGAGCCGTCGCGTTTTTTAATGCGCCACCGTTTTCAGATGCGATTCCGATTATCAGCGAGGCTTCCAGTTCGGTTGGAACCACGACGCAAATATTCGATTCCAGCGGCAATCGCCTGCCCGCGCCGGCTATCCTTCAAAGGCCGGATATTTCCGGCATCGATGGATCGAACAATACGGTCGTCGGTATCGATGACGAAAACGATCCTGACGTGGTCTTCCCCAATTTCTTCGGCACCAGCGCTGCGGCACCGAATGTTGGCGCGGTCGTTGCTTTGCTTTTGCAGGCAGCCCCGGGTTCCACGCAGCAGCAGATTCTGGACGCGCTGAAATCCACCGCCACGCCATTGAATGGGACCGGCGCCGGCGTCTACGATACACAGGGTGGATTTGGTCTGGTCAACGCGTTGGCAGCGGTTGAAAAATTTGTCGCCGCGCCGACTGTTCAAATCCTGCCGCTTGCGGCAAATCCGGCTGTTGGATCGGTCAAGCAGATCACCGTCAAATTCAGTCAACAGGTCACCGGATTCACCTCATCGGATATTATTCTAAGCTTCGAAGGCGGACCCAACCTGATTACAGGAACGAATAAACCGATTTCGAACGATGGCGGGCAGACCTGGATCATTCCAAATCTCAGCGGCATTACGAGCACCCCCGGCTCGTATGAACTTCAGATCAACAACGATGATGGACTGATTCAAAACGCCAGCGGTACGCCGCTGGAAACTTCGGCGTCGCTCGATTTCAGCGTCGTTGCGACGCCGGGCATTCCAGCGGTTCCGGCGGCCGTGGCGCTGAAAGTTTTGTCGGAAACCTCCGTGCGCATCCGATGGACCGAGGCATCGAGCTTCGCTTCCGGATACGTCGTGCAGCGCGCCGATGATGCGAACTTCACGACGCGCGTGAAGACGATCAACATCACGAGCAATACACTGGTCGCCACCGATACCGACCCAACCATCACCGGCAAGCGGGTCTATTATCGTGTGCGCGCCTACAACGCATTTGGGCAGACTTCGGCCTACTCGGCAGCGGCGTTCATCACCATGCCTTCGCCGGGCGAAGTCGTGCTGGACAACGATTCAGTCACGGGCGTGACGATCAGTGGAACGTGGCAAACGTTGTCAGCGGGAACGGGATTCCTGAACGGCAACTACCTTGATGACCTGAACGCCAACAAGGGTTCGGACAGCGTTCGCTATACGCCGACGATCAGCAAGGAGGGGGATTATTACGTCTACGCCCGTTGGGTTCGCAGCGCCAACAACGCAACCAACACGCCGATCGATATCTTCTCCGCCGGCGGCAAAAAGACGATCACGGTCAATCAGCGCACCACCGGCGGCGGTGGATGGGTGCTGCTCGGCAAATTCCATTTCAAGGCTGGAACCCTGGGTTCGGTTTTGATCCGAAACAGCGGCACCAATGGCCATGTGGTGGCGGATGGCGTGCGGTTCCTCTCGGCAACAGGTACATAGGATTCATAATCGAATAGCTGGCGGCTAATAGCCGCCAGTCGGGCAGACGTTGTCTGCCGGCTGTTAGGGGACAACCGTTTCTCCTTGCATTACAGATCAATTCCCTGCAAAATGGGCGAAGTTCAGCTCGCGAGAGTTGGACGTCAATCGAACTCAAACGGCCACGGCCGGTAAACCGATGTACACAACGACGACGAAGCCGACGACGCTCAAGTGACCCGAAATTTTCGGGATTCACCAGAGCATCGTCCGCCAAGCGTCTTCGTGTGAATCGGTTTGTCGTCTGTGGTTTTTTCTTTTTCAGGAGCCTTGTCATGTCCTTCAACGTTGCCATTGTCGGCGCCACCGGCGCTGTGGGGCAGGAATTTCTTACCGTTCTTGCTGAACGCAAATTTCCCATCGGCGGGCTGAAGCTTCTGGCCTCGGCGCGCAGCGCGGATAAAACGGTGGAGTTCGCCGGCAAAACGTACACGGTTGAAGAGCTGACCAGGGATAGCTTCAAGGGCATTCAGTTTGCGTTTTTCTCCGCAGGCGGAAGCATCAGCAAGGAATTCGCGTCCGCCGCTGTACAGGCGGGCGCCGTTGTCATCGACAACACCAGTGCGTTCCGCATGAAGGAAGGCGTGCCGCTGGTCGTTCCCGAGGTAAATCCCGAGCAGATCAAAAAGCACAACGGACTGATCGCCAATCCCAATTGCTCGACGATTATCATGAACGTGCCGGTCTGGCCGCTGCACAAGCAGTTCAAGGTGAAGCGAGCCATCATCAGCACCTATCAGGCCGTCAGCGGCGCCGGCGCGTGGGGTTTGTATGAGCTTGAACAACAGATCAAGGATTACGCCGCTGGCAAGCCGGTGAAGAAGGAAAAGTTCCCGCATCAGATCGTCAACAATCTGTTCTCCCACAATTCGAAGGTGGCCGACAACGGCTACAACGAGGAGGAGAACAAGATGGTGAACGAGACACGCAAGATATTCGGCGATCCAAGGATCATGATTACCGCCACCTGCGTGCGCGTGCCGGTGCCCCGTGCGCATTGCGAATCGATCAATCTCGAATTCGAGCGGCCCATCACGCCGCAGATCGCGCGGGAGATTTTAAGTCATTCGCCCGGAGTAAAGATCGTTGATGACGTGGCAGCGAACCATTTCCCCATGCCGCAGGAGGCGTCGCATCAGGATGATGTGCTGGTCGGGCGAATTCGCCAGGATATCTCCCGTGACGATGGCCGGGGACTGGATATCTTTGTCAGCGGCGACCAGATCCGTAAAGGCGCCGCCAGCAACGCGGTGCAGATCGCAGAGAAGATGATCTAACTTGCTTTGGAGATGAATCTCTTGAAAAACGCAGTCCGCGTTTATTCGCGGACGGCGTTCTTCATAGGAGCACATTTATTTGTTCATGAGTATTGCCCAATTCCGCCTGTTTACGTCACAATGCGGTCATCTTGAAATTTCATTCTGTCATCAGCGATCTGGAATCCACGCCGCGGGCGAAAGATGCGATTGTCACTGAATTGCGCGCGGCGCTGGGGCGCATCGACGTCGCATTCGTGTTCTTTACCGCTCATCATAGCCCGCATTCGCCCATGCTGGTTGAATCTCTCCGCAGCGAACTGAATGCGAAGGTGCTGATCGGCTGTTCCGGCGAGGGTGTCATCGGCGGTGGCGCTGAAATTGAACGCGAGCTTGGTATTTCGGTGTTGGCGGGGCAGATGGATGGCGTGGAAGTTCATCCGATCCGGATTGCCACCGACGATTGGCGTGGCCTGCTCAGTCAACCGGAGCATTTCCAAAAACAGCTTGGCATTGCGACAGATACTCGCGCGGTGATCGGGTTTGGCGACCCATGGACCACGCCTCTCAATCAGTTTATGCAGGCCATGGACATGCTCGCGCCGCGCGTGCCGTTGATCGGCGGCATGGCGAGTGCGGCACGCTCGGCGGGCGAAAATGTATTGATTTGCGATGACCAGACAGCAGATGAAGGATTTGTCGGCGTGAGCCTGAGCGGAGCGCTGGAAGTTGAAACGCTCGTCAGCCAGGGCGCTCGGCCGATCGGTCAGCCGATGGTCATCACCCGAGGCCGGGACAATGTCATCGAGCAACTCGGCGGTAAGCCGCCCATGCAGGCGCTGGAAGAGATCTTTGCCGAGCTTCCCGATGGCGACCGCATGCTGCTTCAGCATGGCCTGTTGATCGGGCGCGCCATCAGCGAATATCGCGAGGAGTTTGGCCGCGGCGATTTTCTTGTCCGCAACATCACCGGCGCGGATGAAAAGACCGGTTCGATGGCACTGACCGATCACATCCGCATCGGGCAGACGGTGCAATTCCATGTTCGCGACGCCGCCAGTGCGGATGAAGATTTGCGGCTGATGCTCGAAACGGCAGCAAAGTCCGGTTCATTCGAAGCCAGCCTGCTGTTCAGTTGCAACGGCCGGGGCTCGCGCATGTTCGATTCGCCGAATCACGATATCTCCGTCTCAAGCGAGCTATTGCCGAAGACGCCCGTCGCCGGTTTTTTCGCAGCCGGTGAACTCGGCCCGGTGGGAGGAAGGAATTTTATTCACGGGCACACTGCGAGCTTTGCGCTGCTGCGAAATGAGAAGTAATTCTCAAATGGCTTTTGTTAATCATGATCATCAAGTCCAAATTCTGATCTTAAATCCTTGCGCCATGGAGGATTCGAAGCATTTCCAGCGGCCGTCGATCCAAGCGATTAACGATAAGCCATGAATAGACCGCCCAGAATCGAACCGGTTTGTCAGTCACACCCTTGTGAAGGTGTCCCATCAGCGGTATGTCTGCCAGCGCCCGGACGGTTGCATGAATCTTGTCGAACACTTTCAATGCATTGTTTGGGTTGTTATTCGCAACAAAATCAATTAACGCCGCCAAATCCTGCTCGGCGGCAGGCGTAAGTTTTTAGCGTTTCATGCCGATTTACGTTTTTTGGTTGACGTTGTCTTATTTGCAGACAACTTGGCGACCAGTTGCTTGCGCATTTGAGAAAAAATGCGCTCTCCGTCGCGCCCCTTGCCCTGTTCGGATTGTTTCCAGCCTGCGTCGATCTTGGCCCGCATTTCTTCAATCGCAAGCAGCCGGTCGCGCTGGTCGATCAACCGAAGTCCATCACGAACCAATTCGCTGGCTGATCCATAATTGCCCGATGCCAGTTTTTCGTTCATCAACTGCTGAAGTTGCGGAGTCAGTGAGATATTGATGGTCGTACGATTCGCCATGCTTCAAGGTTGTCATCATTTTGGGCTGTGGCAAATTGTGCTACAGGCAAAATAACGAGTTTAATCCTCCCGAATCACCCAAGGCAGCGCCATCATTGCCAGGCAGACGATCGTCATCAGCAGCAGGCTTGAGATGAAGTAGGGAATCACCACCAATCCCAAGCCCGCGATCGCCGGCACCATGCGGCTGGCTTTTCGGCCATACACGATCATTCCCATGCCAATGCAGCCGAACAAGATCGACAGCATGAGTGAGTTCGCATCCATTAAGCGGCCTCCGGCTGTTGGGTACTGGTGCAGCTTGAAGAAAAAAGAGAGTTTTATTGTGACATGGGCTTTCCAGTCCATGTGGCATCTTGCACGGCCTGGAAAGGCCGTGTCGCATCAAACTGCACCAGTCCCGGCCATTGGCCAATCCTACCACCTCTTGCCACGCCGCGGTTGGCCGCAACAATGTTCCGCACGGATGACTGAAACGCCGAGCCCCGAACCTCGCAAGCCGATCCTTCGCGGCATCTCCGATTTTTGGGCGTATATCATCCCCATGGGGATTTTCCTTATCCTCACGCAGGCCGGTGTCTTGTGGCCCGCTTTTTTTCCATGGAGTTATGTTCTGAAGGCGGTTCTTACCGCGATTGCGCTGGGTTTGCTCTGGCCTAACTACACCAGGATTCGTTGGAATCATTGGTGGCTGGGCGTCATTGTCGGTGTCGCAGGTATCGTGCAGTGGGTGGGAATGCAGTTATTTCTTCAGCGGTTTTCATTCTTCAAGCCTTCGCCGGATGTGTTTGATCCGATGGCCTACTTCGCCGATCGCCCGGCGATGATGTGGGCGTTTATCGCCATACGCGTCGCCAGCGCGGCTCTTGTCGTGCCGGTCATGGAAGAACTCTTCTGGCGCGATTTTCTATGGCGTGAATATCTGGCGCCCAACGATTTCAAATTGGCCGGCGTGGGTGAATGGGATTGGACCGCGTTTCTGCTTGTCTCCGGCTTATTTGCCACCGTCCACGGCAACTGGTGGCTGACCGCCATTTTCTGGGGAATGATGATCGGTGCTCTGCTGGTCTACACCAAAAGCCTTGGCGCGTGCATCATCGCGCATGGCGTGACCAATCTGCTGCTCGCGATTTACGTGCTGTACACCCACGATTGGGCGTTTTGGTGATACATTCGTCCGCGAAGCCAAAAAGTCACACTCTGTATTCGATGGAAACCCCCCGGGCAAAGCCCGGAGCTTTAGCCCCGGGACTGGGTATTTTGGATTTGGGAATTGGAATTGCGCGAAATGAGTCCGCATGGCGCAACAAAGGAGCCATTGGTCACTGGATCTTCGTCATTCGGATTTCGTCATTGATTCGTCATTCAGGTTTATGGTCATTCGTCATTGGGACTTTGTTGGTCATTGGGACTTGGTCATTGACCATTTAATCCTCGTTTCACTGCCAACCCCGCCACTGGTCGCCTTAATCGAAGGTCGCAGCGCAGCTGGGGTTTGCGAAAACATTAATCCCGCAAATCAAGCCAGGTCATTTCTTCGGTCGTCAGTTCCACGTTCAGGGCTTTGAGGCTGATTCGCGTTTCCTCGATTTTTCTTGGGCCGATCAATGCAAACGTGGGGAATGGTTGATTCAGCACGTACGCCAGTGCGATATTGATCGGCAGGACCTTTTTCTTCAGGGCCAGGATGTTGACCCGGTGCAATCGCTCGGAATTTTCCGGGCTATACCAGCAGCGAACGAGTTCGGCAGCCGCAGTGGGGTTGATATTGGGGTCGGCCTGCACGAAGAATCCGCGCGACTGGCTGCTCCACGCCAGCAGCGGCATTTGCGCTTGCTCAAGCCAACTTCTGGATTCATCATCGCTTGCGGAAAAACATCCTTTCCAGATCGGCTCGATCATCCGCGCCAGGCTGAACTGATTGCTGACGACCGAAAACGGAATAAGCTTGTTCTTCATCGCATATTCATTGGCCTGCCGGATGCGGTCGATCGACCAGTTGCTGCCGCCGAAGATTTTGATGCGCCCGGCCAGCCGGTGCAGATTGAGCACATCGACGAATTCTCCCACAGGCACGTCTGGATTATCCCGGTGCAGCATGTAGATATCCGCGTGATCGGTATCGAGTCGTTCGAGGCTTTCGACAAGCTGGCGTGACAAATCGCGCGGGGTGCACAACGGTGTGTGTGCGCCTTTGGCGATCAGTACGACCTGATCGTGGACGTTTCGGTTTTTGATCCACTGCCCGAGCAGCTTTTCCTGAAGGCCGCCTCCATAAATCCAGGCCGTGTCGAACGTATTGCCGCCGCGCTCGAAAAAGTCGTCGTACATCACGGCGCTGTGAGGCAGGGTTTTCTGGTTGTCGCAGCCCATGATCAGGCAGGAGACGGGCTTGTCGATTCCCTCGATTTTGCCGTATTTCATGGGCGCATCGTCGCGATGGCGCAGGCGAGTTCCGGCAACCGTCGTTGTGCGGTAATTCTCCGGTTTTTCCGAGTCGTAAACGAGACCGATGGAATCGCGCCAGGCATCGAGGGTGGCGATGTTTCCGAGCGAATCAGTCCAGGTCATCGCGGGCACGGGCGCCTGTTTCAGCCCGGCCAGGATGGAATGGCCGACGATGTCGGCTTCGTAAGTAAACGCGGTTTCGGTCGCTTCAATAACGATTTCGCGCGGGATGTGTTCTTCCCAGCGATGCAGCATGATTTTCCCCTGATCGGGCGCCGTGCGATTGGCAACCCACGGATTGGGAAGCAGGATTTGTCCTTCGCTGCCGAAGATTCGTACGATGTTGTCCTGCCGAACCCGGATGCTGGTGGACAGTTGGGCGACGATGTCGTTGGGAAATTTAAGAACCGCGGCGGCGGCTTCATCCACGCCGGTTTTACCGAGTTGGCCGACTCCCTTGACTTCGATCGGCTCGGTCCCCGCGATCAGGCGCGCCATGGAAGCAGGATAGCAACCGACGTCGAGAATGCCTCCGCCCGCCAGTGCGTTTTTGAACAATCGTTTCTCAGGGTCAAACCCCGCTTCAAAGCCGAAGGTCGCCTGGATCATCTGGACTTTTCCGATTGCGCCTTCTCCAAGCAATTTCATCAAATGCATCGTCTGCGGATGGCAGCGATACATGAAGGCTTCCATGAGAAACACGTCGTTTTCGATGGCGGCTTCGATCATCGCCATCGCGTCGGCATGGTTGATGGCCATCGGTTTTTCGACCAGCACATGCTTTTTCGCCCGGCAGGCGCGAATGGTCCACTCGGCATGAAATGGATGGGGCGTGGAGATATAGACCGCATCGACGGATTGATCGCTCAGGATGGATTCGTAATTATCGTACGCATGATCGACTTTGAATTCCGAGGCAAACGCTTCGGCGGTGGTGTGGGACCGGCTGGCGACGGCGAGCAAATTTCCTTTTTTTGACCCTGCCAGCGCCCGCGCGAAGGTTTTGGCGATGGCTCCTGTTCCGATGATGCCCCAGTTTAATTTGCCGTGCATGATTCGATGGTAACGCTATAGTTTCTACCAGCAATGGGACCCACGCCCGAGTTCATTCAGCAGATGCAGCGAGGCCAGTCGTTCTGGATGTCCGGCCGATTCGAGGAAGCGGCCAAGTCATTCCTCCGCGCCTCGGAAATCAATCCGCAAGATTTAATGGCCCGGGCAAACTACGCGATTTCCCTCGCCAAATCCGACCAGGTTGAGCGTGCCTTGCCCGTGCTGCAGGAAATCGCGCCGAAAATGAACAGCCCGGAGCTTTATTTCAATCTTGGAAATGTTTACCGAATGCTGCTTCGGCTGGATGAGGCGATCGCGGCTTATGACAAAGCCCTTTCGATCAAACCCGATTTTGCCAGCGCTCATTGGAATCGCGGATTGACGCTGCTGCTGGCCGAGCGATTTCTTGAAGGGTGGAAGGAATACGAATGGCGATTTCGCCTGGCGGGCAGGAAATCGATGCCTTTCGTCGGCCCGGCCTGGAATGGCTCGATGGAATCGCTCGCGGGCAAAACTCTGATGATCGGCTCGGAGCAGGGCTTTGGCGATGCGATTCAATTTGCCCGATATATTCCAATCGTCGCGAAACACGCGGCTCGCGTCGTTCTGGTCTGCCAGCCGGAATTAAGAATTTTGATGAAATCGGTGCCTGGCTTGTCGCACGTCATGTCGCCCGGCGATTCAATTCCAAAATACGACACCCACGCCGCCCTGATGAGCATGGGGCGATTGCTCGGCACGACAATCGATTCAATTCCCGCGGATGTTCCGTATCTCACGGCCGACCCGATGAAACGGCAGGCATGGCGCGAGCGACTGGATCAAATGGGAAAGACCAAAAAAATCGGCATCGTCTGGGGTGGCCGGCCGACCAACGCCAATGAACGTCATCGCGCAATCGACCTGGCTGAGTTTCAACCGCTCGTCGATGTTCCCGGCGTAACACTCATCAGTTTGCAAAAAGGTCCGCCTGCCGAGCAAATCAAAACGTTGTCGTGGAAAGACCGATTGGTTGATTGGACTTCACAAATCATCGATTTCTCCGACACGGCTGCTCTCCTGGCGGAGCTCGATCTGCTCATCACGGTAGAAACCGCCGTCGCCCACCTTGGAGGAGCGCTGGCCAAGCCTGTATGGACGCTGATTCCCAGCTTTCCCGACTGGCGGTGGCTGCGTGATCGGTCAGACAGCCCGTGGTATTCGACGATGAAGCTATTCAGACAAAGCGAGCGAGGCCAGTGGGGGCCTGTGATTCAGAAAGTCGCAAATTCGCTTGTGGAATTGAAGGCATCCGGCTCAAATTGATTCGTGCATTCGTTGAGCGATTATGATCCTGAAATGCTTGGCGAGTCGTTGCAACTCAACGGCCACAAGCCAGGCAATGGCCTGCGCATCTTGCGCGAGTATTGGACCGCCAACAGTAAGCTTGACGTATTGAACATCGATATTGCCATGCCCGCTCGTCAGTGGTTGCGGAAAACGTTTTTGCCGGCTCATTCAACCATCCGATTGAGACATCAAAGTACAGATGGCACGGTCAAACTGCTGGTCGGCTTTGTGCGGGGCGGGACCGTTGAATGCGTGCTCATGCCGTCGCATCGCCCGGATCGGGCGGCTGCGTGCATTTCATCGCAGGTGGGTTGCGCGATGGGTTGCGATTTCTGCGCATCAACCAAAAACGGGTTGGAACGAAACCTCGGTGTTGGGGAAATCGTCGAACAGTTCATGCACCTGCGGGCTGAAGCGCGAAAATCGAGTCGGCGCATCGCTTCGCTGGTTTTTATGGGCATGGGCGAGCCGATGCAGAATCTGGATAACATAATTCCCGCGATTCGACTGCTGGCCGAGCCGGGTTTGGGATCGCTGGGCAATCGAGCGATGACGGTTTCAACCGTGGGCATCGTGCCGGGCATCGATCGATTGGCGGAGGAAAAGATCGGCGTGCATCTGGCGCTGTCTCTGCATGCGCCGGATGATATGACAAGAAATCGACTCGTGCCGAGCAATCGCCGCTGGCCGGTCGATCAAATCATGGAGGCCGCCAAACGATTCCAGGATAAATGTCGCCGGCCCGTCAATATCGAATATTGCATGCTTCATGGAATCAACGATTCCGACGAGCAGGCTCATCTGCTCGCGAAGCTGATGCGCGGTTTTTGCGCTCATGTGAATCTGATTCCGTACAATTCGATCGGAGCAGGATTGAGCGGGATGGTTTATCATCGTCCGTTTGATGGGCAAATCGCGCGATTTGAACAGATTCTGCGTGACGAAAACGTCGTCGTGCACATTCGGCAAACTCGCGGGGATGATATCGCGGCTGCATGCGGGCAGTTGCGCTCCAGTGCTCAAAGCAATTTTTCGTAAAATGTGCGAGGGGAAAGTATTGGAATTCCGTTAAACTGCCCGAGCATAAGCAGGTCTTCATCACCACTGACCAGGCAATCGACTTTGTCCGCCAGTGCCGTTCCGAGAATGGGCAAATCCTTCGGATCGCGGCACGAGTCGGAAGAGACATGCGCTGGCTCGGCGATTTGCGAATGCTCCCGCAGAAATTCGAGCAGACTTTGCACTTGAGCCGTCGGCATCTTGAACTTTCCAGACAAATGCCTTCGTACTTCCGAGAAAATTACTTCTGACGCGATAATTTCATGACTCTGCAGGCAGACCGCGAAGATCGCTTCACACAATCCTCTTGTGGCAAACGCTGCCAACAGAACGTTGGTGTCAAGAACGACTCTCACGAGATGGCCTTAAACACATCGTCATCCGCGAGAAAGCCCTGAGCTTCTGCAAAGGGTAATGTCTTGCTGCGAAGAGCCGCAAAACGTTGGGCCGCAATGTACCGTTGAAGTGAATCGCGCACGAGATCACTCATCGGCTGCTGCTTTTGTCGGCAGAGTTTTTCCAGCTCTCGACGCAACGGCTCGGAAATACGAATAGTCAGCGTGCTCATGGTGTAAGACATTGTAATACAATGCATGTGAAAAGGCAAATGGGTGTCGATCGCGGCCAATAATCCGACGCTTGACACATCTCGCCGATCCAGTTGCACTACGGGACCATGGCCCGGCGCGTCTTTATGACTGTTGCGGAAGTCAGCGGCGACAAGCACGCTGCTCAGTTGGTCCGTAGCCTCAAGCAGATCGACCCCGATATGATCATCGAAGGTCATGGCGGCTCCGAGATGGCCGAGGCGGGTGCGATTATCCATCGCGATACCGTTTCGTCCGCTGCGATGGGTTGGCGCGGGGCGCTGCGGGCGTTTGAGCTATATCGATTGCTGCGATGGACGCGCAATTATTTCGATACGCATCGGCCTGATGTGCTGATCGGGATCGATTCACCGTCGATGAATTTCCATTTCGCGCGGGCGGCCCATCAGCGGAAAATTCCGGTTTTGCAATATGTCGCTCCGCAGCTTTGGGCGTGGCAGGAATGGCGAATCAAGAAAGTTCGACAATGGATCGACCGGCTCGCGTGCATTTTGCCGTTCGAGGAGGAATATTTCCGCCAGCAGGGCGTCGATGCCAAATTTGTCGGGCATCCACTGTTTGACGAGTTGGCCGTCGAGCGCAATGGTCAACCGATTGCCACGCCAAAGCCTGGGCTAGTGATTGGTTTGCTCGCGGGCTCCCGCAAGTCTGAAGCCGAGGGAAACTTTCCCCACCAGCTCGAAGTGGCGGGCCGAATCGTCGCGGAATTCCCCCATGCGAAATTCCTGGTCCCGACCACCGCCGCGACCGAGCCAATCGTCAAGCAGGTCATCAACGCCAGCCCGCTGTCATGGGCGCGTCAGCCGGATGTCTTGCGTCACGAAATTGACCGATTCGACGAAATGGTCCCGCAATGTGACCTGTGCATTACGGTTTCCGGCACTGCCACTTTGCACGTAGCGCTGCACGGTGTGCCGATGATCGTCGTTTATCGCGGCAATCCGATCTTGTGGCATGCGCTAGGCCGCTGGATTGTTCACACGCGAACCTATGCCCTGGTCAATCTGTTGCATGGATCGCATGAGCATATCGTGCCCGAATTTGTTCCGTGGTATGGCTCAAACGTGCCGGTGGCCAGTTGCGCCATCGATATGCTTAAAAACCCACGAAAGCTGGATGAACAGCGAGCCCGCTTGAAAAATCTCGTCCAATCGCTTGATAAGCCCGGCGCATCGATGAACGTAGCCAAAATGGCAGTGGGGATGATGAACGGGATTGCTCACCCGTCGAGATGACTCATTTCCGCGAATCGATTTTTCAAATCTCCATAGAGCCGCTGATACACCTTGTAGGACCGCTCATAGATTGCAGACTTCTTTTTATCTGGATCCATTCGCGTCTTTTGCTTGATCGAAACCCGGCAGGCTTGCTCAACGGTGCTAAACGCGCCGATGCCTACACCGGCCAGCAGCGCTGCGCCATAGGCCGGGCCTTCGGCGGCGTTGGTGATGACGATGGGGGCGTTGTAGATATCAGCTTGAAGTTGCCGCCAGAAGCTGGATCGCGCTCCGCCGCCGCTGGCGCGGATTTCGCTGATGGGAATTTGCATTTGTTTCATGATCTCAATCGCATCGCGCATTCCGAAGGTGATTCCCTCAAGCAGCGAGCGAATCATGTCGCGTCGCTTGGTGCGGTTGGTCAAGCCGATCCATCCGCCTCGGGCGCAGGGATCGGGATAGGGGCAGCGTTCGCCGGTGAGATAGGGAAGGAAGAATAGACCTTCCGCGCCGGCTGGCGATTTGCGGGCCTCGGCAATCAGCAGTTCATAGGGATCGACCCGGCGGCGTGCGGCGGCGTGGACTTCATCATGGCCAAGCTGGTTGCGGAACCACTGAAACGAACCGCCAGCCGAAAGCATGCACCCAAAGACGCACCATTTGCCGGGAACGGCGTGACACATCGTATGAACCCGGCCTTTTGGATCGCGGGTGGGTTGATCCGAGTGCGCGAAGACCACGCCGCTGGTGCCAAGGGTGGCACTGACGATGCCGGTGGTAACGATGCCGTTGCCGACGGCGCCGGCTGCCTGGTCTCCGCCGCCGCCCGCTACCGGAATTCCTTCGCGGAGACCCAGGCTGCGAGCGGCCTGGGCTTTCAGTGTGCCGGTGATTTCGGGGGATTCGTGCAGGCGCGGTAACAAAGTTTTGTCGATTCCGAGTAGTCCGAGCAATTGATCGGACCATTTTCGGTTGACCACATCAAGGAGTAAGGTGCCGCTGGCGTCGGATACTTCTGTCGCGTATTCGCCGATCATGAGATAGCGGATGTAATCCTTGGGCAGCAGGATGTGGCGGGTTTTTTCGTAGATGTGCGGTTCGTGCTGGCGAACCCACAGGATTTTCGGCGCGGTAAAACCAGTCAGCGCGGGATTGGCGACAAGTTCGATCAATGCTTCGCGCCCGCCGGCCTTGGATTCGATTTGGGCACATTGCTCGACGGTACGCTGATCGTTCCAAAGCAGCGCCGGGCGGAGCGGTTTCGGTCCATCACCCAAAAACACGCTGCCGTGCATTTGGCCGGACAAGCCGATGCCGCTGACGTCGGCCGGCTTGATCCCCGCTTTTTTCACGACTGCTTTGGTGGCTTTGCACACAGCCGTCCACCAGTCCAGCGGATTTTGTTCCGACCATCCCGGCTTGGGCGAGCGAATTGGATGCTCCGCCATCGCGGTTGCCAGAACCTTGCCCCGTTCCGAGCAGATCAGCGTTTTCGTGCCGCTCGTGCCGATGTCGATGCCTAAGAGAAATGCCATGCAATCAGTATAAGAAATAAGCCACAGAGCACACAGAGCTGTGGCGAGATAGAGGAAGTTCTGATGTTTATGGTCAGAATTATTTAGCCCCGCCGCTTGCGGCGGGTGTCGGGCGTGCAAAACCCGCCGCAAGCGGCGGGGCTAAATGGAGAATCGCAATCCGTCGACGACCGAAATTTCACTCCGTTTCCTCTGTGCACTCTGTGGTTCTTACTTTAATATTGTGGCCATGCGATTAGATGAATTGGCCCGGCAAATCGATGCGGAAGTGGTCGGCGACGGCTCGCTCGAAGTCAATACGGTTTCGACGCTTGATGATGCGCAGCCCGGGCAAATTTCTTTTCTCGCCAACGCCAAATATCAAAAGCAACTGGAGGCAACCAAAGCCTCGGCTGTGATCGTCGCCAAATCGATCAGCAGCAACAATAGATTGACATTGCTGAAAACCAGCGACCCGTATTTTGCTTTCCGTCAGGCTGTTGTTCTCCTGCATGGCTATCGCCAGCACCCACACGAAGGCGTACATCCCAAAGCCCATGTTGAGGAGACCGCAACCATCGGCAAAGGCACGGTGATTTATCCCGGCGCGTACATCGGCCCGCGCGTCTGGATCGGGCAGGATTGCATCATCTATCCCAATGTCGTGATCTATGATGACACGTTCATCGGCGACCGGGTGATCATTCACGGAGGCACGGCCATTGGTCAGGATGGCTTCGGCTTTTCAACACACAAAGGCGTACATCACAAGATTCCGCAAATCGGCAACGTAGTGGTCGAGGACGATGTCGAAATCGGGTCCAACTGCACGATCGAGCGGGCTGCGCTCGGAAGCACGCTGATTGGCACAGGTACAAAGATCGACAACCTCGTAGTGATCGGCCACGGGGCAAAAGTCGGTCCGCATTGTTTGCTGGTTGCCCAGACGGGCATCGCCGGCAGCGTGACGATTGGCCATCATGTGACCATGGGCGGACAGGTTGGAATTGCCGGTCATCTCAAGGTCGGCGACAACGTAACGATCGCCGCCAAGGCCGGCGTGATGAGTGATGTGCCCGATCAGACGGTGATGATGGGAATCCCAGCCATGGCTGCATCGCAGGCCAGGCGAGTCTATCTGCTCTTCACGCAGCTGCCGGAAATGGCCGAGCGGTTGAAACAACTTGAACAGCAGGTGGAAGAGCTTGGGGAAAGCGGCGACACACCGCTGGCCTGACGAATTTCTCTGCCAACGGCTTTTGCCGTGCGATAATGCCATCTACTCTGTCAACCGATTGACCCGCCTGCCCGGCCACGTTATCACGCGTTCGTGCCTGTAGCATCATTGAACAACATCGAAC
>DASZXJ010000037.1:0-24297 GCA_035545895.1 Tepidisphaeraceae bacterium
GAACCTCAAACGTCTTGATGTCCCGTTTCGTGCGGCTGACATCGCGCTGGGTGGCATAATCGGCATCGATTCCACGGAAAAAGACAGTGCCTTCGCGCGTGGCGCCGGAGGGCAATCGAACGGTCATTGTGTCGCCGATGCGTATGCGATCGATGTAGCTTTCCTCGACATCCGCACGCACCCACAGATCATCCGGATTGATCAGCGTGACAACCGCCTGGCCGGGATTGACGACTTCGCCTTTCAACGCCGCCCGCACGTCGACGATGCCATCGATGGGAGCGACAAGCTTCGTGTATCCGAGCTGGATTTGGGCCTTGTCCTTTTGAGCGCCGGCGGCTGCGTGTTGATGGGTCATTGCTTCGAGTGCTGCCCTGCGAACGGCGATCTGCTCGACATTGGCCCGCGCCATGGCGACCGCGGCTTCAGCGGCGCGGGCTTGCTTGCGTAATGCATCAACGTGCGCCTTGGACCCATCAAACGCCGCTTTCGCCTGGTCATGCGCCTGCGCGGTCTCGGCCGACTGTTTGTATAGCGCATCTTCGCGCTCGTAAGTGATTCGGGCGTTTTCCAGGTCGGCTTCTCCCTGGACAACATCAGCTTGCGCGGCCGCAAAGGTTGCCTCGGCTTGGGCGATCTGGCTTTGGGTCTGGGTTTCCTGAAATTTCAAATCCGCTTCCGCTTGAGCCACCTGGTTGGCGGCCTGCTGTTCTCCGCTGGTGAAATACGACATGTCGGCGGCCCACTGCGCTGGTTCAATCTCCGCCAATTCATCTCCAGCCTTGACGACATCACCTTGTTTCACGTTGAGGGATTTCAGCCGCCCCTGAATCTGCGGGCTGACGATGACATCATCGGTCGTCACCATTCCGGTGAGAACGGTTTCGCGCGGCGCGATACTGGTGTAGAAATAGACCGCCGCGACAATGCCCACGACAAGTATCAGGACAATAATCCGTTTCATAACTGCCCAGCCTTTTGGTTCACAAACAGCGCCCTGCGGATGAAATCGAGCACCTGTTCCTTGCGCTTGCGCAAATTGGCACGGCTATATGCATCGGAATGACCGAGCAAATGGACAACCCGGGCTGCGGAAAAATAGAAGACGATCATCGCGACAATCGAGATGGCGGTGTGAAAACGGTCCACCGTTCGGAATTCTCCCTCGCGCATTCCCCGCTCCAGCAGCTTGCCCAGCGCCTGGCTTCGAGGCAAGAAATATTGATGTACGAGCCGTTCAAGCGGTTTGCCGCCACTCATCATCTGTTGATACAAGGATGCATGGCGATGCTTATTGCTGATAAAATCAAAGTGCATGCTGACATACTCAAGCAGGATTTTCTGCGGCGAACCTGGCCGATTCAGAATTTGCAATGCCTGTTCGTTAAACTCGCGGAAATGGTCTTCCACCACGGCATGAAAAAGCGATTCCTTGCTTTTGAAATAATAGTAAAGCAGCGCCTTGTTCACGCCTGCCTCGGCTGCGATAACGTCGGTTCGCGCGCCGGATAATCCCTCTTTGGCAAATATGCGTTCGGCCGCGCTAAGGATTGCGCGATGGGTTTTAATGCTTCGCGCTTGCGTTCCGGGATGTCGTTTAACGTTCGGCATTAAAAATTAACCAGATGGTTAATTATATTCCAAGGTTCAATGCTGTCAAAGGATGTCAATATTTGCTGCTGGTCGGTACTGTGCAATTTGAACGTGGCATGGGCTTTTAGCACATGAGCACGGGCTGAAAGCCCGTGTCACATTGAAAATGCACCATCGCCTGCTGGTCTTCAAAATGGCGGATGACTTGACAATTATCCATGGGTATCGAGAAGATGATTTCGGACCGCGCAAGTCGTTTTCCGGTTTGGAGTCATGCCAACGCAACTTTGGGGAGCGGAAGTTCAACAGGTTATTCAGGCTGCGCAGGCAGCATCGTTAAGCCCCAATCCCGCATTGCGGCCGTTCCCGTCGCCCATTGATTGGCGCGATCAGTGGATTTATTTCCTATTGGTTGACCGTTTCAACAATCCGACCAAGCCGCCGCAGCCGGCGACCGTGGCCTGGGATACGCCGTATCTTCCCTATCGAGGCGGTAACTTTGCGGGTGTGAAGGACAAACTCAAATACATCAAAGACCTGGGCGCGGGCGCGATCTGGCTATCTCCAGTTCTGAAGAATCCTCAATGGTTTTCCGACTTTTATGGCGGATATGGAACCCTCGATTTTCTAAACATCGAGCCACGATTCTGCGCCAACCCGTTGGCGGCATTGAATAATCCGAAGTTGGCGGATCAGGAATTTCGTCAGCTTGTCGATGCCGCCCACGATGCGGGGCTTTACGTCATTCTCGATATCGTTCTGCACCACTGCGGCGACGTGTTCACGTATCCCGGCAGGGGGGATTCGACGAATTGGAACTCCGGCCCGGCGGGCGCGGAATATTCAATCAACTGGTTCGACCAAAGCGGTCAATCGCAAAGCACCTGGACCGATATCGCCAATGTGCAAAATTTATCCCCTAATGCGGGCATCTGGCCGCAGGAACTGCAACGCAACGATTATTTTCGCCGGCGCGGAGCGGACGATCATATCGTTGAAAGCGATTTTTACGTGCTCAAGTCACTGGTCACCGAATACTTGAACACAGCCGATGGTTCCTACCCGGTTCGCAATATTCTTATTCGCGCATACCAATATCTCATTGCCAGGTTCGATCTGGATGGATATCGAATTGATACGCTCAAATATGTCGAGCCAGAATTTGCCCGAACATTTGGCAACGCGATGCGCGAGTTCGCGCAGTCAATCGGCAAGCTTAATTTCTTTACTTTTGGCGAAGTATGGACTGACGAAAATGACGGTGAGATCGTCAAATTCATTGGCCGCGATACTTCAACCAGCGCCGAACTCGTCGGCGTCGATGCAGCCCTCGATTTTCCGCTCCGTCATCGACTCAACACCATCTGCAAAGGCCAGCAAGCACCTGCGGATCTGGCGACGTTCTATGACGCGCGCCGGCAATACGAAAAAACGGTTATCAGTTCGCACGGAGATGCGAGTCTATATTTTGTGACGTTTCTCGATAATCACGATGTTAATAATCGCTTTTATTTCGATGATCCCGCCAGCCCGGGGGCTTGGGATAATCAATTCACCATGGCCACCGCTGTGCAGTTCGCCTTGGTGGGAGTGCCTTGTCTTTATTACGGCGCCGAGCAGGGGCTGCATGGCATCGGCAATTCGCGCGAAGCCGTACGCGAGGCGCTGTGGGGCAAGCCCAATGCGTTCAAAAAGACGCATCCGTTTTACAGGCTGATTCAAAATTTGACCGACGCGAGGAATACCGAGCCGGCACTGCGATATGGCCGACAATATTTCCGCGAAGTCTCCGGCGACAACAACGCCTTCGGCTATTCACCATTTCCCGGCGGCGTGATTGCTTTCTCAAGAATTCTCAACGATCGCGAAATTCTCGTGCTGGCCAACACCAATACCTCACAAAAGATCGATATCTACGTAACGCTCGACAATCAGCTCAACAAGGCCGGCCAAAAGTTCGCGATCCTTTTCACCAACCAGGACGACGGCAAAGCAAAGACCCCCGACAAAGCCACTGGTGCCGCGCCAGGTCGAGTCACCGCAAAAGCTCATTTAAGGCCCATGGAAGTGCAATTTCTCCAACCTGTTTAGTTGCGCCAATATAGAACCACGGTCGAATTGGATGCCATCGGGTACGCAACAATACCGGTGGCCGAACTACGACATCGGACTGTGTCTCAACTACCAGCCACATTAGCGGCCCTATCAGGATTATTTAGTCTTTACATTGGTTGCCCTTGCGATATGCTTGCTCCTCACCATCCATGGAGCATCATGCAATTTTCAAATCAATATTGGTTCACTCCAGCGGTAATTGAGGAGATTGAACGACGTCGACATCTCTCCTCAGTCCTGCTCAATGTTCAGCACTGAATATTACTGGCACGCATAAACAAGACTTTATCAGCATCTACCTCAGCACGCGCGATGAATCGAAACTCCAGGTCCGGATTGGCAGAACAGTTTGGGAATTTAACGCCGCGGATGTGCTGAGTATGCGCATCAACGCCGGGGCAGGGGATGATCGAATAGGAATTGATGAGGGTGATCTGCTCATCACTGCTTCCACCCGGATCTATGGCGGGGATGGCAACGATACCATCTTCGGCGGTAGCGGCAACGACGTTATCCTCGGCCGCGACGGCAACGATTCCCTCAGCGGCGATGCGGGCAACGATATAATTCTCGGCGGACTCGGCAACGATATCTTCTCAGCCGGCGACAATTCTTCCGAAGACCAAGACTTAGGGACTGGCGATTCAATTGCTTGACCAGCCGTCCAGGAGATTGATCCAAAGAGGATACGTCGGCAGATGTGGTGATATTCCCGGCCGCATCTGGAATTTGCAAATCAGATCGTATATAAAAGCAGACTACAGTTGACCGCGAAGTGTTCAATTTATAGAACACCGGTCAGCCAGTCTCGGTATCCGTCATGGGAAGACGCGATGCATTGCCCGCCTGAAGCAGCAATCCAACAAATAAACCCGGCAGGTAACGCGCTCAATGAAATTACCCCTTCGAGAGTTTTCTGAAATTGTTTCGATGCTTCGGGGGCACACTCAATACGGTGCCGGCTCGGAAGGTCGCCGCGCTTCCCGACTGGTCATTTCAGCCAGAATTGATACTCACCAGGTGGAAAACGGTGTGATATCGAGATCGTTCAGCGTGTTGACGCGCGATATTTCGATTAGCGGCATCGCGCTTCTTCAGACGGTTGCGCTGGCCGTTGGCAATGAACTGGTGGTCGCGCTGCCCAGGCAAAAAATGTCACTGTTTGTCGCATCGAAGGTTATGCACTGTCGTGAGCTGGCATCGGGCCTGTTGGTCGTGGGATTGGAATTCAGTCACGCCATCGATGAAGCGGTCATGGATGCGATGCTGAAAAGCACGATGGACGAAGTCGCCCGCCTGCGACGATCGATCATCGGATAAGATGCATCCACGATGGATTCCACCGAATTTTAGGAAGTGGCTTCACACATCATCGCCATTCAGTACGATACTGTCGGTTCCGGGAAAGAATATCGGAGAATTCATTTTGCAACAGGGATCGCAACGAAGTGGCAACATGGCCGAGCGGGTTCGGGCGTTTGATTGGTCGCAGACTGCTCTGGGTCCGATGGCCACTTGGCCTCAAAACCTGCGTTCGGCTGTGCAAATTTGCCTGACCAGCCGCTTTCCGATGTTTATCTGGTGGGGATCGCAACTGATCAACATTTATAACGATGCGTTTGCACCGTCTCTGGGCAGGCGCCATCCCTGGGCGCTGGGCAGTCCGGCACACGAGGTTTGGCGTGAGGCGTGGCCTGTGATCGGCCCGGAAGCTGAAGGAGTGATGCGCACAGACCGCGCCACCTGGCACGAGCGGCTTCCATTGCTGCTTTATCGAAATGATGTAGCGGAGGAGGCGTATTTTACCTGGTCAATCAGCCCGCTTGAGGACGATCAGGGAAAAATCGGCGGTATTTTATGTGTGGCGACTGAGGAAAGTGCTCGGGTACTGGCCGAGCGCGTGCCGGATCATTTGGCGGAACAACGGCAGTTGGCACTCGATGCCGCCAACATGGGGTGGTGGCACTATGATCCAATCACGAGGGTTGCGTCGTTTGATGAGCGATATAAGCAAATATTCGGTGTGGCGGGGCACCAGCGATCCAACGACGAAATCCTCAAACGTATTCATCCCGACGATCTGCCGGGTGTATGGGCCAGGGTTGAAGCTGCGCTTGATCCACAAAACCCAAAACCGTATTCCGCCCAATATCGAATCGTATTGGACGACCAATCGATCCGCTGGATCGAGGCGCATGGTCTGGCGAATTTCAAGGGCGCGGGAAGCGAACGCCACGCCATCACCCTGGTCGGGACGGTGGCGGACATTACTGACCAGAAGCGCGCCGCAGAGGCCATGAAACAGCAAGCCGATGAGCTGGCGCGATCAAACTCCGAACTGGATCGTTTTGCTTATGTGGCTTCACACGATCTTCAGGAGCCGATGCGAACCGTTCATAGCTTTGCCCAGCTTTTGCAACGCCGCTGCGGCGAATCGCTGAAAGGTGATGGCGAAAAATATCTGCAGTTCATCATGGAAGGTGTGAACCGCATGCGCGCGCTGATTAACGACCTGCTTGCGTATTCGCGCGTCAGCACGCATCCGGTGGCATTTACGACCGTGAACGCGATGGATGTCTGCCGAGTTGTTGTGCAAACCCTCCATGCGACGATCGAATCAAATCACGCCAGCGTAACGGTCGACCGCCTGCCGATGGTACATGGCGATGCGACGCAGCTCGGACAGGTATTCCAGAACCTGATCGCCAACGCGGTCAAATTTCATGGCGAGCGCAATTCTCAGATTCGCGTTTCGGCAAACGAAACCAACCATGAATGGATTTTCTGGGTGTCAGACAACGGAATTGGCATCGCACCTGAATATTTCGAGCGAATTTTCATCATCTTTCAGCGTCTGCATACGATCGACGAATACAGCGGCACGGGGATCGGTCTGGCAATCTGCAAAAAGATCGTCGAGCGCCACGGCGGACGAATATGGGTCGAATCCGAGGTGGGAAAAGGATCGACATTCTATTTTTCAATTCTCAAGCCAAAGTGAATATGTGATCCGAAGTCACTGCAAAACCGCAAGCGGGCCAAGCTGCAATCCGTTCACTACCCCTTGATCGCACCGCTGGCCAAGCCGGCGATGAAGTCTTTTTGCAAAGCAAAAAAGAGGAACGCGACCGGCAAAATGCTGAGCAAAGTACCGGCCATCAGGATGCCGTAGGCGCTGTCGAAGGTCGGCAGGTTGGTCATCGTCGCCAGGCCGATGGGAAGGGTGTATTTGGCTTCATCCTGCAGAATAATTTGTGGCCAGAGAAAGCTATTCCAGTTGCTCAAAAACGCGAGCAGCGTGTATGCGCCGACCATGGGGCGAACGATGGGCAGGGCGATATCCCACCAGAGACGCAATTCGCTGCAGCCATCGACTCGCGCGGCGTGGAGCAGTTCATCCGGCACGGCCAGCATCGCTTGGCGGAACAGGAAAATGCCAAATACGCTCACCGCGCTGGGCACGATGATGGCGGCGTAGGAATTGAGCCAGCCCAGATGATACATCAACTCGTAACTGCTCGGCAGCAACACCTGGTAGGGGAGCAACATGGTCGCGAGCATGATGAGCGCAATTCGCCGGCGGCCTCGAAATCGGTACTTCGCCAATGCAAATCCACCCAGGCTGCTGAACGTGACGACAAGAATCGTTTGGGTTGATGCCAGGAACAATGAATTCATCAGCCAGCGTGCAAACGGAACGGCCTTAAACAACGCGCGGAAGTTACTGAGTGTCAATGATTCCAATCGACTCCAGGGCAGAAACATACTCCCAAAAATGTCTTCCTGTTTTTTGAACGATGCGCACACAAGCCAGGCAAACGGCGCGAGCACAATCAATGAGAATCCAATGAGCACGAAGTGCGTGACGAGCGATTTCAAATTTGAAAATTTAGATTTCAAACTTCCCTCGCTGCGCCGGTAATTCTGATTTGAGCAAGTGCAATGACCGAGATCATCAAAACCAGCACCCATCCGATGGCGGCGGCATATCCGATGTTGCCGGCTTGAAAGCCTTCCTGATAAAGATACATCACGATGGTCAGCGCGCTCATGCCCGGGCCGGTGGGCGGGTCGAACAGGACGTACGGCAATTCAAAAAGCTGTAGCGACGAAATGGTTCCGACCAGCAGAATAAAAATGAGCACCGGCCTGATGCCGGGCAGGGTAATGTGCCAGAACTTGCTCCATCGGCCCGCACCGTCCACTTGGGCGGCCTCATAGAGTTCGTGATCGACGCCCTGAAGTGCCGCCAGGAAATAGATCATTCCATAGCCGATGGAAATCCAAAGGCTGCCCATCAAAATCGCAGGCAGCACCAGTCGGGCATTGCCGCGCCAGTTGATCTCATTGCCGATCCATGGAACAACCGTTCCGATCATGCGATTGACCAACCCCGTGCGGGGCTGAAGCAGCAGCGAAAATATCACCGCGACAAACACGTTGCCCACGAGGTAGGAACTGAAAAACGCAAAGCGGAACATATTTCGAAACCGAACGGCTGGACTATTAAGCAACAGAGCCAATCCCAGCGACAGTGGGATGTAGAACAGCAGATATAGCACCGTGTAAACGAGCGTGTTGAGCACCGCCCGCCAAAAGACCAGGTCGCGCAGAAGAAATTGATAGTTCTTCGTTCCAACGAATACATGAGTTCGCGGACCGGCCGACTTGTAGAAACTGAGAACCAGGCTCCACGCCAGCGGATACGCAAGAAACACAACAAACAAAAGACCTGCGGGCAAAAGAAAGAGATATGGAGCGGCCTTGCCCTGCCAGTTCCACAATCGGCGGGATGAAGGCGTCGATCTATTCATCGATTCGGCCATTCCGTATGCGCGCTTTCAAATCGCTCGCCGCGAAGTCGAGCCACTTTTGACAGGCCTGCTCGAGTCCATCGATTCCTTGTGATTCAACGTAATTGGTCGCTAGATTCAGCACGACGGACAGTTGTATTTGAGCGATCAGCGTGGCTGGATTGACGTAACGCGGGGGAATCTGTCTTGCCAGATCAACATAGAGCTCATTGATTTTTTGCCCGCCGAAGAAAGCGTCTGATTGGTGATAAGCCGCATTATTCCACCATTCCATAACCGGTGGAATGGTGGTGGTGAATTGCATGCCTGCCTCGTGGCCGGTCTGGCTGAGATAGAGAAATTCGAGGAGTTTCCATGCATCATCATGACTTCTGCTTTGCCGGGTGATGGCGATCATCGTGCCGCCCCATGTGCTGGTGGGGGCATCGGAAGGCTCGAACCTGGGCAGAGGCATCATCTGGAGTTTGCCATGCAACTGCGAGCCATAGGTTTGCAAGTCATAAATGCGCCAATCGGGCGTAAAGAACGCGCAAAGATTTCCTTCGACAATGTCATTGACCCATGCTCCGCGATTGGTCGAGCCTTCCCAACCGATGCGCGTCGGCCCTGCGACAAGTTGCGCGTAATACGCCAAAGTTTTCGTGACGATTGGGTCGTTGATATGAATTTCGTTGTGTTCGTCAATCAAGTTCACATGACGTTGCAGGAGCATAATGATGAGGTAGTCGGGGGCAGTCTGCTTGAGGTCCATCGCATGTCGCTGAGGTTGATCGTGCTCTTGCCAATAGACCTGAAATTTGAGACATGCGTCGAGAAACGCAGGCCAGGTTTTGGAGGATTCGAGATCGACACCGGCTTGGTCGAATAGGTCTTTGCGGTAAGTAATGCTCACTGGATGGACATCGTGGGGCACGCCGAAGATGACGTCGCCTTTGGACCATGGGGCAAAGCGTGTGGGCACGATTCGCTTTTGCCAATCCCCGCTGGAGAGGTAGTTGTTAAGCGGCAGAAAGCCGACCTGATCGGCAGGTGGAAGAAAGAATCGGCCGACATCGCCAATTTCCATTTCGACCAGGTCCGGAAGGATTCGGCCCGTTTGCCCGGACATGAACATTGATTCCAGACGCACGACCGAAGCCTTGGGCGAAACAAGCTGGATGTCTACCGTTTTCCCGGTCTGTTTCTCGAATTGCTCGATGATCGAGCGATAGGTATTGGCATGGGATTCGACAAAAGTCCACAGCACCAGATCGGCCTGCGGTTTGGACGGGCAGGTGGCGACCCACGCTCCGCTGATCAGGGCGACGAACGTCATCACGAGGATTGGTTTTCCCAATGGAAAGCTCATGGTGTGCGCTCATGTTAGCGGATTGAACCGCTGCAACAATGCGGGTAATATTCCGACATTTGAGCAACGCACCACACATCCTGTCGAATATCCCAAAAGCATCGTCGCAGTCGGCTCGGAAGTCATTGCCATACGAGCCGGTGTGCGCGGTGTTTCGCCGGTATCTTCATGCGCAAAAACTGAAGTTCACGCCCGAACGCGCGATGATTCTCGACGCGGTATTGCGTCGCAAGGGATTGTTCGAAGCCGAGCAATTGGTGGCCGACGTCAAAGCGCTTGGCCACGAGGCGAGTCGCGCGACGGTCTATCGCACGCTCAACCATCTGCATGATGCAGGCATTCTCAAGCAGGTTTTTTTCGATTACAAGCAGTCGCATTATGAGGTGATCACCGGGCAGGGGCCCAACGATTATCTGATCTGCGTGGAGACGGGCCGGGTGATCGAATTCAACAGCGATAAATTGAAGAAGCTGCGCGATGAAATTTGTGCCGAGCACGGATTTGCGCCGCTGTCACACCAATTTCATATTTACGGGTTAAGTCCGCAGTCGAAGGGCAAGAAGCCGGCGTAGTAGGGGAAGGACCGATCAGCACATCGCCAGGAATGTTGCCAAAGTCAAAATGGCAATTCGGAGCTTTCGTTCCCAAAAGGCTGGCGAGTAAAGCATGTTGGAAATGTTTGCAATCATGGGGCTCCGAACTTCACTAAACAATGTGCGTGCCACTTCGTTGCGAGATGCAGATTAGTCGTGTGAGGCTGGTTTTCCAACGAAGTTCCGATGGCGCAACAGGCATGAGCGCAAGTCGGGATATGCCGGATGTTGCAGGGATGCGACACGATGCCTCTCGTCAAGCATCACCGGCCCCGAGCAGGATGTTTGATTTGTTCAATAGTTGTGAAAACGGGATATTCTCACCCCCTTGAGCCTAGATTTGGATATGAAAAGCACCGTGTCGTTTTTTCGCATCGCCGCTGTGAGCTTTTTGAATGCCCGCCCACTGATCTGCGGACTGGATGAGGATCCTGGCGTTTCGCTGCAACTGGATGTTCCATCAGGATTATTGGATCGCTTGCGGGATGGGTCATGCGATGTGGCGCTCCTGCCGACCATCGATTATCAAAAGTTATCGGACGCACGGCTGATTGCCTCGGGTGGCATTGGCTGTGATGGACCAACCCTAACCGTGCGGCTTTTTGCCAAGCGGCCGATTGAGAAGGTGCACTCGGTGGCGTGTGATACGGATAGCCACACGTCCATCGCGCTCACCCGGATCATCCTCGCGGAGCTTCACGGCACGAAGCCGGAGTTTGTTGATCGTGGCCGAGCTTCGGGTAAGGACGATCAGGCCACGCTTCTCATTGGCGACAAAGTGGTTTGCGAAGAGCCGCTTGGATATCCACATCAATACGACCTTGGCGCTGAATGGAAAAAGTTGACTGGCCTGCCGTTTGTCTTTGCGGTTTGGACGACACGTCAGGGGGTGGAACTTGGCGATTTGCCCAAGCGACTGGAGCAGGCGAAATATGACGGCTTGCATCGAGTCGGTCAGTTGGTTGAGAAGTATGCGCTTCCGCGCGGCTGGCCGGGCGAGCTGGCGAGGCAATACCTCACCAGCAATTTGAAATTTGACATCGGTGAATCACAACTTCAGGCCATTCGCCAATTCCACGAGAAGGCCGCAAAACACGGGCTGATCGATACCATTCAGCCGCTGCGTATTTACGGCAGGAGTTGACGTGGATTGTCGCGTGTAAGGCGGTTGATTTCCGCTTCGCCGACAAGCTGAGTCGCGTTGCGAAGTCCGGTCAGGCGGTGCTTCAGACCATCAACGCTGTGCGTGTCGCTGCCAAGGACGAAATATCGCTTTTCGGTCAGGTACTTCTCAGCGGTCATTCGCGTGTATGAATCCGGATGGTCGGCAAAACACTGCAGGTTGCCCTGCAGGAGGATGCCCATTTCACTCAACTGCTCAGCCAGGGTTGGGTCATCCTGGATGGCGCGCATTCGCTCGGGGTGGGCGAGAATCACCGTCAGTTTCATTTGCTGTAGCCATTGAATGGTTGGGACAAACCACTCGGGCAATTTGTTGGCCCACATGTCAACCAGAATGAATTTGCCCGCTAAACCCATGCTGATGATTCGCTCCTCGGGGGTTTCCATGACCTTTGGATTCAGATTGAGTTCACTTCCCGGAAGCAGGGTCAGCGAAATACCGGCTTCGCTCAGCGCCTGCTGAAGATCCACGGTTAATTGAGCAACATTACTGCGCGTTTGATTCGGAAGATTGGGCCAGGCGTGAGGCGTGCAAAAGCAATGGGAATATCCCGCCCCGACGAGCATCTTCGCGCATTCGATCGAAACCTGAAGATTCGGACAGCCGTCATCGACGGCTGGCAAGAGATGGCAATGCACATCAATCCGGTCCATCATGGCGGATCATAGCGGAGGAAATCGGCGGAACAATCATTACGGTGGAATTGGAAAAAAATCGATGCACTCCGCATAATGTCCATCGCGATGATGGAATGGCTTTCGGAGTTGCGTACTGCGATGGATCGCGAATTTGGCGACCGGTCGCGGGTGATGATTCTGGCGACCGTGGATCGCAGCGGCGGTCCGCAGGCGCGCTGCGTTGTTTGCCGCCGCGTCACCGAAGACGGGCGATTATTTTTCGCATCGGATTCCCGGACGAAAAAAAACGATCAGGTGCGGGGTGAAAAACGAGCAGCCATCGTCTGCTGGATGCCGGCCATTCGCGTGCAGTTCAGAATCAACGGCGATGTGAAAATTGTCGGATATCCGGAGGATGAATCGCTGCGCAAGGAAATCTGGCAGGGTTTGACGGACGAATCTCGGTCTCTTTCCTTCTGGCCGACGCCGGGAATCGCAGCCGCAAGCGATGACGCATTTGCTCGGGCGGTTGGTTCTGACGTGCCTCCGCCGCAGAATTTTGAAATATTAATCATGGAGCCCAAGCAGGTGATCCGGCTGGCGCTGGATTCGCACCCGCATCGACGCCGTTTGTGGCGCGCCGAAGCCAACTGGGCGGGCGTGGATGTGAACCCTTAATTGTGGGAACGGAAGTGTTCGATGCGCTGGCTGGTTCATGGGAAGTTGTCATCTGCCGTTGGAGAAGCGCTGCGTAAACGTGGCGACACTGTCACCGAGGCGCCGGAGGCTTCGGCCGGTGAAGTTATTGAATTGGCGAACAAGCAGCAGTTTGACATCATGACGAACGATGCGGAATTGGTTCGCATGCCCTTCGAGCAAGGTGCGAAATTCGCTCGCTCGATCGTTTTTCTGCAACTGGCCGGGGAAGAGGTCGAGCAGGATGATGCGATCGACCGATTATTTGAACGATACAAACGCCTGTCGACCGGCCGGCTGTACACGGTGACGGCAACTCGTGTAAAAGTGCGGCAACTGCCTGACTAGCATTTGGAGATTGAGAATGTCCCTTCTGGTTACCGGTTCTATCGGCATCGACACCATCGAAACACCCTTCGGCACCCGGCCGGATGTGATCGGTGGGTCGGCCATCTATTTCTCATGCGCGGCGTCATTCTTCACGCCCGTGCGACTGGTTGGCGTGGTCGGCGATGACTGTCCCTCAGAATTGCTGAACGTATTTCATGGCCGCGATGTTGACACCGCGGGTTTGGAGAAGCGCCAAGGCAGCAAGACCTTCCGCTGGCAGGGCTCGTACATGAAGGACATGAACGAAGCCGTCACCGTCAAGGTCGATCTCAACGTGCTGGCCGAGCAAGCCCCAAAAATCCCCGCCAATTTCCTCAATAGCAAATATGTCTTTCTGGCCAATACCCACCCTGTGTTGCAACAGGAGATGGTGGATTCATTGAAGCACTCGCAGCTTACGGTGGCCGATACAATGAACCTCTGGATTCAGACCGAACAAAAGGAATTACGCAAGCTGCTGGGCAAGATTCACGGACTCGTCCTGAACGATGGCGAAGCTCGATTATTGACCGGCCAAAAAAATCTGATCGCAGCCGCCAAGGACGTTTTGAAAATGGGGCCCAAGTTTGTGGTAATCAAGAAAGGCGAGCATGGCTGCCTGATGTGCTCGCCGCGCGATACGTTTGTTTTGCCGGCTTATCCAGCCGAAAAGGTGGTCGATCCGACCGGCGCCGGCGACAGCTTTGCCGGCGGGATGATGGGATACCTTGCCACTCAGGGCAATGCATCTTCCGCCACCATCAAGCGCGCGCTGGGATTTGGCACGGTGGTCGCCAGTTTTACCATCGCCGATTTTTCACTCGGTGGTTTGCAGTCAGCCACGCGAGACAAGATCGATGATCGCTGGCATGAATATAAACAGGCGATGAGCTTTTAGCAGAATTGCGGAATTGCTCCAGGAAGACATGATCGGTTTTGCATGACAGTAGACGAATCGATTCAACGCGGCATTGAGTATCACAGCGCGGGGCAGCTTCAGCAGGCGGAGCAAATCTATCGTCAGATACTTCAGGAAATGCCCGATCAACCCGATGCCCTGCATCTGCTTGGCGTCATTGGCCAGCAGGTGGGGCAACTCGAAACCGCGGCAGAATTTATCGAACGCGCCATTGCCGTGCAACCGGCTGCAGCCATCTATCATTCAAATCTGGCCGAAGTTTACAGGCAGTTGGGAAAGCTCAATCAGGCCGAAGCTTCCGCGCTGCGCGCAATCGAAATCGACCCGATGATGGCGGTGGCGCATGGCCATCTCGGTTTGATTTTGCTTGATGCTGGACGCGAACAGGAGGCCGAAGCTTCGCTGCGACAATCACTTAAGCTGGCCCCGGATGTCGCGATCGTGCACAACAACCTGGGTGCGGCGCTTTCCAAGCAGGGCCGCATTTCCGAAGCCAAAACGGAGTATCTCAAGGCAATCAACCTTCAACACAACAACGCCGGCTTTCTAAACAACGCCGGGACTGCGTTTCGTCAGGAAAGCGACATCGACCAGGCGATGAATTATTGGGAGCAAGCGGTTGCAGTTGCTCCCCAGTACGCCGATCCAAACTGGAATATGGCGCTCACCTCTCTCGCCAAAGGCAACTTTGAAAAAGGTTGGCCGCTTTATGAATGGCGATTCAAGTCCGGGGGCGGCCGACAGTTTCTGCGCGAATATCTTACCCCACGCTGGGACGGAGCCGACCTTCGTGACAAAACGATCATGCTTTATCCCGAACAGGGGTACGGCGACATCGTCATGTTTGCACGGTTCATCCCGAAACTCGCGGAAATGGGCGCCAAAGTCATCCTGCATTGTCCGGCTGAGATGGTCGATCTGTTGAAGGGCGTTGAAGGTGTTTCGCAGGTTGTGCCCCTTGAAGATGCTCTGCCGGATTTCGATACATATCAGGCGCTGCTCAGCCTGCCGATGGTTTTGAAAACAACGCTCAAAACATTGCCCGCAAAGGTTCCGTATATCGCAGTCGATTCAAATCGCAGAGCAGAATGGACTGCTCGAATTGGAGCTTATCCGGGTAAGGTTAAAGTGGGGCTCTATTTCAAAGGCCGCGCGACGCCCGATCCGAGTCGTTCCGTGCGCTTGGCGGAATTGGCGCCGCTGGGCGAAGCAACCGGCACGTCATTTTTCAGTTTGCAAACCGGTGACGGCATGAGCGAACTCGCCGGCGCTCCGCCGGAGTTGCGCGTTGTTGATTTAGGGCAGCACATCAAGGATTTTGCCGATACCGCGGCTGCAATTACGAACCTGGACTTGCTGATAACGATCGACACCGCCGCCGCCCATGTGGCCGGCGCGATCGGTGCGACGGTTTGGACAATGATCCCACATATCGCCGATTTTCGTTGGATGCTGGAAGGTGAATCGACGCCCTGGTATCCGACCATGCGGCTGTTTCGTCAAAGCCGGCCAAATGATTGGTCCGATGTCATTCAGCATTTGCGGGATGAGCTATGTCACAAAGCGTCACCATCGAGCAAGCGCTGAATCTGGGCCGCCAGCATCAGCAGGCGGGGCAGTTTCAGAAGGCAGAACAGATTTACCTGCAAATTCTTCAGCAGGTGCCCAATCAACCCGATGCCCTGCATTTGCTTGGCGTAGTGGCGCAACAGGTGGGGCGCATTGATATGGCCATTGAATTGATCTCCCGGGCGATTGCGGGCAATCCGAAAGCGGCCAATTATTACTCCAACCTTGCTGAGGCATATCGAAGCATCGGCCGGCTGGATGAAGCCGAAGCCGCATGCCGCCGCGCTCTGGAACTCAATCCAACGCTCGCCGTCGCGCATGGAAATCTTGGTGCGGTTTTGCTGGATAAAAAACAGTTGGACGATGCAGAACAGTCGCTTCGCCGGGCGCTGAAAATCGAGCCATCCCTGTTTGGGGCCCTGTCCGGGCTTTGCGGCGTGCTTCTATCAAAAGGCCAGGTTGACGAAGCCATCGAAGCCGGTCGCCGGGCAATCTCCATCACGCCGAATTACGCCATCGCTCACAACAATCTGGCCAACGCGTTATTGAAAAAAGGTCTTCTTGTTGATGCCGAAGCTGCGAGCCGTCGCGCGGTGGAACTGGCACCCAACAACCCGCAGATGCTCGCCAATCTGGCAAATATCATTCGTTTGTCCGGGAATCTTGAGCAGGCGATTAAGATTTGGGAACGTGCGATCTCGATTGATCCGTCATCCGATCGAACCAAGTGGGATTTGGCGCTGGGTTACCTGACACTTGGCGATTTCAGTCGTGGTTTTCAGTTATACGAGTCGAGATTTACCCGTGAAGAAGGCCGACCGTATTGGCGCGAATATCTCGTGCCGCGATGGGATGGGTTTGATCTGAATGGCAAAACCATTTTGGTATATCCAGAACAGGGCTATGGCGATGTCATCATGTTTGCCCGATTTATTCCAGCGCTGGCCGAAATGGGCGCGCGGGTGCTAATTCATGTGCCGGATGATCTGGTGGATTTGATGAAGCGGGTTGACGGTGTTGACCAGGTTTTTGGAAGTCAGGCAGAGTTGCCGCCGTTCGATACCTATCTGCCGCTGATGAGCGTGCCTCGCGTGCTTGGCACGTCGGTCCGCACAATCCCATCGAAGGTGCCATACATACAAGTCGATTCGTCGCGGTGCGCGAAGTGGGCTGATCGCATTATTGCTGAGCAAGGGCAGTTAAAAGTCGGCATCATCTGGGCGGGCCGACCGACTCATCCGGATGACGTGCGCAGATCGTTGCCTCTGAGTGCATTCGAACCGATCCTTCGTCTCCCAAATATCAAGTTTTTCAGTCTGCAAAAAGGTGATGCGGCTGGGCAGCTAACGCACTTGCCGTCTGATATTCATGTCACTGATTTGCAATCGCAGATCCAGGATTTTGCCGACACAGCCGCTGCCATTGCGAACCTGGATTTGTTGATCAGCGTGGATACAGCACCCGTTCACGTGGCTGGTGCAATCGGAGCAAAAGTGTGGACATTGATTGCATCAACCCCCGATTTTCGCTGGATGCTCAATCGTGAAGACAGCCCCTGGTATCCAACGATGCGATTATTCAGGCAAAATATTGGCGAGGATTGGTCGGAAGCCATTGCGCGAATCGCAAATGAATTGCATCGCATGACCGACGATTGAATGTTGCGAACACATGGATTCGGCGAGGGCCGAAAACGAATTTTTAGGAACCCGAACATTTACTGAATTTCCTCTTGACGACCTGCCGATTGATTTTATATAGTAACCGTACAAACACTGAACAGGGACGCTGGATGGCTTGCGTCGAGTTCAGTTGCGGGTGTACGGGGAAGAAATGGATTCTTCCCATCGATATAGCCCGCATTAAGCCATCGTTATTGGGTTGGCAGGATCACTATCCTGATCCCAACGGCTAAATTTGGCGCGAAAAATAGGTCATCAGCGATAGCTGACTGATCGTTGCATGGCAAAGCCAGCAGCTTTTTTCGCCTCAATTAACGTTGCCGTTGCCCAACCCGAAGTCGCCGGCTGACAAAACATACCCGGCGAAAGGAGATACTGTTATGGCATTGGTCAAATCCCCCGAAAAGGCGGACGCAAAAAGGGATTCTGTAAAAGAATCATCGAAGGATTCCGCCGCTGGTTCATCGAATCACGGATCAACCACTGCATCAAAACCGGCAGCGCCGGTTGTCGCAGCGAAATCTGTTCAATCTTCCTTAGCCAAGCCTGCGGATGATCGTGATCCCGCTCGCGATTCTGCGTTAACACGCGCGGTGCAGCAGATTGAAAAACAGTTCGGCCGCGGCGCGGTCATGCGTCTGGACAGCACCAAGCCTGCAATCGTTGAAGGCATTCCAACCGGCAGCCTGAGCCTGGATATCGCGCTCGGCGGCGTGGGCGTTCCGCGCGGGCGCATCATCGAAATCTTCGGCCCGGAATCCAGCGGCAAGACAACACTTACGCTTCACATTATTGCCGCTGCCCAAAGAGGTGGAGGCGTTGCAGCCTTCATCGACGCCGAACATGCGCTCGACCCTTCCTGGGCCAAGCGACTCGGTGTGCAACTCGATGATCTGCTCGTTTCACAACCGGACACCGGCGAGCAGGCTTTGGAAATCTGCGAACTGCTGGTTCGATCCAACGCAGTTGATGTCATCGTCATCGACTCGGTGGCTGCCTTGATTCCACGAGCTGAAATTGAAGGCGAAATGGGCGATTCACACGTCGGCCTTCAGGCACGCCTGATGAGCCAGGCCATGCGCAAACTCACCGGAGCCATCTCCAAGAGCAAGTGCACGCTCATTTTCATCAACCAGATTCGCGAAAAGATCGGCGTGATGTTCGGCAACCCGGAAACCACGCCGGGCGGACGCGCACTGAAGTTCTATTCATCCGTCCGCATCGACGTTCGTCGAATTCAGACGATCAAGGAAGCCGAAATGTCCGTCGGCGCCCGCACCCGCGCTCGCGTCGTAAAGAACAAGATCGCTCCTCCCTTCCGCGACGCCGAGTTCGATATCATGTTCGATCGAGGCATCAGTTACGAAGGCGACCTGCTCGACTTGGCCGTTCTGTCTAATGTAGTGGACAAAAGCGGGGCGTGGTTCAACTATAAGACCACGCGTCTCGGTCAGGGCCGCGAAAACTCCAAGCAGTTCCTCGTTGAGAACAAGGACCTTGCCGCTGAGATACGCACGGCAATTCTTGCCAGCAAGGGCATGATTGAAGGCAAACGGTCTGTCGAAACCCGCGAGCAAGCGGTTGCCGCCCAATCGGCCGCAGGCGCTGCGGGTAAAAGTGCCTAGCAAACCTGTTTAGCGGCCTCGCCTGCGAGGCGTGTCTGGGAATCTCACGAGCTTCCGGACGCGCCTCACAAAGTGAGGCCGCTAAACTTTCATATCTTTCTTACTTCTATTGCACTCCGAAATTTTCTTGATTTCCGCACGGCTCGAAATTATCTTTCGATTCCAGTTAATTTATCGGCCTTTTCGTGACGGGGCTGATCTACAGGGCTGGCGTTTCCCGCCTGGTTCGTCCGTCTTGGTCACTATTGTCAAGCCTGTCGTTTGTCCGATGAAGGAATGTCGGCAGCGTCCGGAAACAGTGTTCCATCGGACTTTTAGACAGGGCAGAGCATGGTTGGCGTCAATCGTCGATCAATCCGTGCGCTCGCAGTTTGTGCAGCACTCGCGCTGCCTAGGCTTGGCGTCTCTCAATCGGTTCGCCCCGTTTCTCCCGAATCTGCCGACACCATCGAACTCACCAACCTGGAGAATCAGTTTCGCAGGGTAACCGACTCCGTCGCGCCAAGCGTCGTCGCCATATCGAGCACTGAAACCGCCACCGACGATTCTGATAACGCCTTGCGACCCAACGCCCTCAATGGCGAACGCCTTGATGCGCTGCTTCAACATACAACCCGTACCGTCGGAACTGGATTTGTGATCGATTCCGATGGATACATTTTGACCAACGAGCATGTCATTGCCGATTCAACGCAGACATGGATCACCACCGACGATCACAAGGTTTATCCCGCAGTGGTTGTTGGTTCCGACCCGCGCGGCGACTTGGCGATCCTCAAGGTGGCTGCCCGCAATTTGCAGCCTGTGAAATTCGCGCCGTTCGATTCCGTCACCCGTGGCACATGGACCATTTCTTTGGGTAACCCATATGGACTGGCCGTTACCGGGCAGATGAGCATGAGCGTCGGGGTCGTCAGCGCGCTGGGTCGTTCATTGCCGAGGCTGGCAAGTCAGGAACATCGGTTCTATTCCAACCTGATCCAGACGACAGCGCAAATCAACCCCGGCAATTCCGGTGGGCCGCTATTCAATCTATCCGGGCAGGTGATTGGTCTTTGTACCGCGGTGATTTTGCCGCAGCAGCAGGCGACCAACGGCATCGGCTTTGCCATGCCGATTACGGCCGAGCTGCTAAAACAAATTGAAGATCTCAAGCAAGGCCGCGAAATCAAATACGCTTATCTCGGCGTCATGGTAAGCACCCCGACCGACGATCAACGTCGCGCCGCCAATGCCGAAGGCGGAGTCAGAATTGACGCGGTCGAAACCGATAGTCCGGCCGCGTCGATCCTCCACATCGGCGACTTCGTTGTGCAGGTCAACGACCAACCCGTCAATGAAAGTGATCCGTTTGTACGCATGGTCAGCCAAAGCTCGATCGATCAACCGACCAAGTTCAGTGTTTATCGTGATGGCCAGGCGATGACTCTTTTCGTCCGCTTGCGACAACGCGAACTGCCTTCAGTCGCGGTGCATCGCGAAAATCAGCGCATTCATTGGCGCGGCATGTTGCTCGGCCCGATCCCTGCCAACTGGGATTTTTCACCTGAAAAGCGTCCGCAACATGGCTTGATGGTTCTGAGCATCGATTCCGCCAGTCCGATGATGCACCAGGGTGTGCGCAGCGGCACGGTCATCACTTCCGTCGCTGGCAAGCCGGTCAATCTCGTCACCGACCTCCAGGAAATCCTCGGCCAAACTCCCGCTGAGCAGTGCCGGGTCGAAATCGCACCACTTTCCGCACAAGCCTCGGTTGTCGGGCCATAGATTTCATTTTCAAAGAGCCACGAAAATACGAAGGGAACGAAGAATTCACGAAGGAATTCACACAATTCTTCTTCGTGCCAACTTCGTTCACTTCGTGCCTTCGTGGCTCTTGATACCAAAGCGCTTGATGCCCACCGCTCGCCCGACAATAATCTTCCGCTCTAATTAGCGAAGGAACATGACTTCACAGGAAATTCGACGGCAATTTATCGACTTCTTCGTCCAAAAGCACGGGCACGAGTTCGTGCCATCCTCTCCCGTTGTGCCGCATGATGATCCGACCCTGCTGTTCACCAACGCGGGGATGAACCAGTTCAAGCCGATTTTTCTGGGAACGGAAAAACGCTCGTACGTTCGGGCCGTCAATACGCAGAAATGCATTCGCGCCGGCGGTAAACACAACGACTTGGACGATGTCGGTCGCTCGCGGAGACACCACACGTTCTTTGAAATGCTCGGCAATTGGAGCTTTGGCGACTATTTCAAACGCGGTGCGATTGAAATGGCGTGGGAACTGCTCACCAAGGTGTGGAAGCTCGATCCGACTCGGCTGCACGTCACCTGTTTTGAAGGCGACGAAAAGAACGGTGTGCCGCGCGATCTCGAAGCCGCGAAGCTCTGGAAGGAAATCGCCGGATTGCCGGATGATCACATCCACTTCTTCAGCAAGGACAATTTCTGGGAAATGGGCGAGACGGGACCCTGCGGCCCGTGCAGCGAAATCTATATCGATCGCACCCCGGAAAAGATCGGCGGCAAGGACGTCAACGGCGAAGACCCTCGCGTGATGGAAATCTGGAATCTCGTTTTCATCCAGTATAACCGCAATGCCGACCGCTCGCTCACGCCGCTGCCCGCGCAGCATGTCGATACGGGCATGGGCTTCGAGCGGATTTGTCAGGTCATTCAAAATAAGCAGGACAACTATGGTATCGATCTCTGGGAGCCGATCTTCGCCGCGATCAAGAACCTGAGCGACATCACCTATACAGGCAAATACCCCGCGACCAACGCAGCCGACCCGGCAGCAGAAGGCGCAGATCCACAATTGCGTCATGACATCGCATTTCGCGTGATTGCGGATCACCTGAGATGTCTGACTTTTGCTCTCACCGATGGTGCAGTGCCGAGCAATGAAGGGCGTGGTTATGTATTGCGACGAATCCTTCGCCGGGCTGTGCGGTTCGGTCGTCAGCAGCTTGAGTTGCGAGAGCCGTTCTTGCATAAGCTCGTGCCGGTTGTGGTCGAATCGATGGGCGGGGCATTTCCGGAATTGAAGAAAAATCCGAATCGCGTCATCGAATTGATTCGCGATGAAGAAGTGAGCTTTGGCAAAACACTGGATCGTGGCATTCAGCTTTTCGATGAAGCCGCTCAGGCTGGAAAGATTTCCGCAGCGGATGCGTTCAAGCTTCACGACACCTACGGTTTTCCCATCGACCTCACACAAATCATGGCGGTTGAGCGCGGAATGACCGTTGATATCGCCGGTTACGAAAAGCTGATGGAGGAAGCCCGCGAGCGTGCTCGCGCCGGCGGCAAGGCTGGTGATTCCGCGATTCATGATTTGCCTCCCGCAGTGCTGGCGGAACTGGCCAAAAGTGGCGTGAAGCCGACGAACGACTCAGCCAAGTTCGAACTCAAACCGATTTGCGCTCGCGTGGCTGCAATCTGGAACGGCAGCAATCTCGATCCATCGGCAGACACAACTTCCGATCAGGAAATTGCGGTGATTCTCGATCGAACCAACTTTTACGCCGAAATGGGCGGCCAAGTCGGTGATAGCGGCACGCTTTCAGGGTCGGGCATGCAATTCGACGTGGAAAGTGCCCGCGCATGTGGCGGATTTGTTTTGCACCTCGGCCGTATTCGCGCGGGCACGATTCGTGTTGGCGATGAAGTGACTGCGGCACTGGCAGACTCACGAAAAGCCACCATGCAAAACCACACCGGCACGCATCTGGCCAACTGGGCGCTGCGCGAAGTGCTCGGCGACGATGTTCAGCAAAAAGGTTCGCTTGTCGATCCCGAAAAACTGCGTTTTGACTTTTCGCATGGCAAGTCGATGAGCGATGACGAAATCATCAAGGTCGAACATCTGGTCTGCCGGGCCATTGGGAGCAATCTACAGGTTTACGCCGAAAATGCTCCACAGCAGGATGCTTTGAAGATTCGTGGCTTGCGCGCGGTATTTGGCGAGAAATATCCACCAATGGTTCGTGTGGTCAGCATCGGTGCACCGGTGAGCGAATTACTTGGCAATCCGAACAACGAAAAATGGCGGCAATTTTCCATCGAGTTTTGCGGCGGTACGCATTTGAGCAATTCAAGCGATGTAGGTGATTTCCTCATCACGGCTGAGGAATCCGTTAGCAAAGGAGTTCGCCGGATTGTCGCGCTTACGGGCGACCATGCCAAAAAATCGTTGGCTGCCGAGCGCGAGCTTGAGCTGGCGATTGCGACCGCCCAAAAGATGCCCGATGAAAAAGTCCCCGCCGCCATCGCGGCAATTCAGAAACATCTGACCGTGGAAGGATTGCCGCTTCGCGCCAAGCGACGTGCAAAATCGAGCATTGCCGATCTTCATGCGCGACAGAAGGCGTGGGAGAAATCGCAAAAATCATCGGCAGGCGCTTCAATTGACATTGCAGCGACAGCGGCTGATTTGCTCGGCAAGGGAAATATCGTGGTTGCATCGATTGATGGTGCGACTGATGATCAACTTCGTTCGCTCATCGATTCGATCAAAAAACGTTCGCCCAGTTTTGCCGCCATGCTGGGCGCAACCGATGGACAGAAGGTGAGTTTCGTGTCGGCTGTGAGCGACGACCTGATCGCCAAAGGCCTCAAGGCTGGCGACTGGATTCGGGAAACCGCCAAGATCACCGGCGGCGGCGGGGGAGGACGCCCCCAAATGGCACAGGCTGGCGGGAAAGACCCTTCGAAACTCGTAGAAGCACTCGATCTGGCTCGAAAATACGCGTCGGAACGCGTTCAATGACGCTGCTTGCGGCTTAGCGCGACCGCTGTTAGCCCCAATCGCGATAAGCCGCAAGCGGCTGTTTTCGATTGACATAGGGTTATCCGGCGGTTTAATCTACCCTCGTGCGTGGCGCGGTCGCCGAGGAACTCTGATTTCGCTGATCTGTGCGAGGGTGTGGGCCGATCATCGAAATTCGCGTTCCTGCCAATCATCTGCCGCTCGACCACGTCAAAAGTCACTTTTTTGGCGAGTCTTTGTGAAAACTGATCTTCGTGAACGTGCGGAAAAAGTCCTTGGCCTGAAATTTAACAACGAACAGTTGTTGCTCGAGTCGTTGACTCACGCATCAATTGCCGACACGCGTCTTAAGAGCAATGAACGCATGGAATTTCTAGGCGATGCGGTGCTCGACCTGGTTATTTGC
>DASZXJ010000038.1:0-18710 GCA_035545895.1 Tepidisphaeraceae bacterium
TTTGACAGTTCGATGGAATCAGAACATGCGGAATTTCTGTAGTTTCCTCTGGCCATGTCCGATAACCAAGTTATCCAACATGACGCAAACCCCTATCTGGCAGCAGTTGATGTCATTGATCTTCCGCGATAATCCGTACGCGGGATTCGACCCGTCGCCATATCCACTGGACCTGCAGGGCTGGGGCAGCCAACATCCAAATTTCGCCAATGTGATCGACGAAGTGCAGCCCAGGCTCATCATCGAAGTGGGCACGTGGAAAGGTGGATCGGCCATTCACATGGCCAAGCTCATGCAGCAGCGCAATTGGCCTTGTGCGATCCTGTGCGTGGACACGTGGCTGGGCGCGATGGAATTCTGGGAACGCAAGGATCAGCAAAACTGGTTTCCAAGCTTGAGGCTCAGCAACGGATATCCGCAGGTTTACTATCAGTTTCTCGCCAACGTCGTGCATAGCGGTCTTCAGGATTGCATCCTTCCATTCCCAACCACCAGCAGCATTGCAGCGAGGTTTTTCGCAAAATACAAGATTCAGCCGGACATGCTTTATCTGGATGCATCGCACGATGAGATCGATGTGTATCTCGACCTTGTGCAACTCTGGCCCAGCGTCCGGCCGGGTGGGATTTTATTTGGCGACGATTTCACCGACGCCTGGCCGGGCCTGCGCAACGCGGTGCAGAATTTCGCCAGACAGATCGGGATGCAGGTGGAGATTCGCGATCGGCAGTGGATGTTCCGAAAACCGGCAAGCATGATGGCACAAGCAGCATGAGCACCGAAAAACCTCGGCCTTTTAAGGGCCGCAGATCCAAGTCATTCAAATAGAACTCAGCAAATCTCTCTCATCCTGCGGAAGACAATTGTACTGGTATCTGTATTTCCGTCAGATAGTTCTTCGGATTGCCCCTGAAAATCATTCCCGGCCCTTTGATATAAATCTCGCGGGTGGGAGAACTCGCGATGTATCCCTTGTCATTCACATACTTGAAGACTTTGGCATAGGAATCGCTCAGCTTTTCGTATGGGCCTTTGTGCACGAGCGTCACACACTGCATGGCGGGCAATTCGCGGACGTTGATTCCTTCGACGGTCTTGCTTTGCTTCACCGGGATGCATGCCTCGAAGTCGGCATCGTTCTCTTTATATTCCGTGTCGTAATGCAGCATCATCGGCGGACCGGAAACGAATCGGCCGAACGAACGAAAGATTTTGCTGAATCCTTTACCGCATTCGGAATAGTGTCCCTTCATGCGAATACCCGCGATGAGCATCGCGCTGGTCGATTTTTCCTGAACATCGAAATGAGTGGGTGTCATTGCACTGACCCGCCTTTCCTGTGAGATGAAATGTTCGAGAGATCGCGCTACGCTGCATAGTTCGCGGATGCGCGCTTCAATGGTTTGCTGGTGAGATTGCATCGCCGTGAGGATATGGTCGTCGTCGGTGCTGTTGAGGATCAGCTTGATCTGCTCGATCGGCAGTTCGAGGTTTCGCAGATAAACGATCGCACGAGCGCGTTCAATCAGCGACTCATGGTAGTAGCGATAGCCGGTTTGCGGATCAATGTGCGACGGAATGAGCAATTGCTGCTCGTGATAAAGCCGAAGCGCTTTGACGGTGATTCCTGTTACCCTTGAAAACTCCCCGACGCTGAACATGGGAACAGTCTAAACCTTCCCTTGGGGGGAGAGTCAAGGAAAAGGATGAAGGCGGAAGGATGAAAAAACCGGGGTTGCGGTTCGTGCTTGAGACTGAATTGCATCACGTAGCTTGCATCTGGGCGGCGGATGCAACGTGCTGAGATGTGCCGATTTGCCGGCGAAGCACGGCGATCTTGCCGTGAGCCGCGTGGCGTTCAAATTGCCCGGTTTGCAGGGCTTCGTCGATCACACGCCAGGGGCCGAGGTTTTTGTCGGTGGTGTCGTCGAATGCAACCAGCCCGCCGGGTATGACGAAGGGTGACCATGCGTCGAAGTCGGCTTTGGCGCCTTCGTAGGAATGATCGCCATCGATCCAAAGCAGGCTGATCGGGCCGGACCACGCGCGGGATGCAGCGACCGATGGTAAATTGATCAGCCACACATCTTCCGCCACGCCAGCGCTAAGAATCGTTCGCAACAAAAAGACCCGATCGTGCGGCCCATACGTGCGGCGACTATCGGGCGGAGCAAACGGCTCGTACGGATCGATCGAGTAAATGCGCGGATGATTTCCCTTGCGCGATCCCAGGGCCAGCGCAGCGGCCGAGCTGCCGTGAAAGCTGCCGATTTCGACGATGCTGCCTTCGGCAGATGCGCTGCGACCGAGTTCATAGAGTGCAATCAGCTCGTCCTTGCCACGCGGCGCATTGAGGCAAAGCACCCGCGCCAGATCGCGAGGATAGCGCACCCGATACCAAAGCCGATAGGGGAATCGACGACGCCAAACGTCGAATCGCTTGGCGTAATCAAAAAATGCTTCGCTTGCCGTTTGCGTGCCCATGGGACTGCTCACAAGTTCGCGCTGAACTCGGGCAGATAGATAAAGTATTTGAGGTTAAACAGCCAGCGCAGCACCATCTTGATCGGCATTAGCGCCATGAGCAAGAGGAGCATGACCATCACCACATAACGGATGGCGCCCATTTGCTCGTACATGCGCCGAAGTAACGTGAACCGAAGCAGCACGGGAACGAGCACCAGATATACGCCCATGATCGCAAAACCGAGCCATTCGCGCACCAGCCAAAATGGGAGGAATGGAAGCGGATTGTCCGTCATGCTGGGCCTGCCGCGATGCAGGATCATGTTCCAGAAGACGTTGCTCACATCGACGTTGTTCAGCGCCTCGGCCTTATGCGGATCCCAGAATTCATAAGGCCCAAAGAAACTCCAGTTGGGCCCGCGAAGGAATGTTCCGAAAAAGATCAGCACAACCCACAAGATCAGGAATCCGAACAGCCAAGTAACCAAGGCAAATGGGCGCTCGCGGATGGTGTAATAGCCGTTGCCTTTGGGGTTGGTGTCGATGAACGGCATGGCCGCCAGACCGACAATGATCAAGCCGGGATACACGACGCCCGCCATCCAAGGGTCGAAATAGACGAGCATTTCCTGAAGACCGAGGAAGTACCAGGGCGCCTTGGCAGGGTTGGGTGCGTAGCCCGGATTGGCGGGCTGTTCGAGCGGGGCCTTGGAAACGATCGCCCAGACAGTAAGGGCAGCCGTCGCCAGCACCAGGCAGATCAGTTCCGTGTAAACCAGGTCCGGCCAAACCAGAACCTTGTCGTCCTTATCCTCTTCCAGCAATGGCAAGCCAGCCGCGACGCGCTGGTCATTCAATGCCGCCCTTCTGAAGGCGATCCAAATGCACAGCATGACGCTGATCACCATGATGGTGATGGGCACGTTGTCCGGCTTGCCGACGATCGAGGCGAAGTTGGCATCGCCGATCGAACCAAAATAGGCGACGCAAAATAGGATGAACAAGCTGCCTGCGATGATGGGCCGGGTCCACCATTTGTAAAGCACGAACATGAGCGCGAAAATGATGGTCGCGATCGTAATGAAGAAATACGGCTTGGTCAGAAAATTGACCGCTTCCTTCACCGGTTCAGGCGGAAAGGTGAACGCGGCAAGTGTGCAGAACGGAACGCTGGCAATCGTCATTGGTTTTACCTCAACCCGCGCGCCGGCGGCGGCTTCCTTGCGTCATCTCAATCTTCACTAATCGCTCAATCCACTTGTCCATTTTCTGGGATTGATAGTTGACGGAATCCACGCTGGCTTCCAACTTACCCTCAACGCGGGCAATTCTTTGGCCTAACTCATTGATTACGTCGCGAGTCTGCTCAAATTTTTCATACATGTCCTGGCGAAGCTGTTCGACCTTCATATCCAGATGCCGAAGGTCGCCTTGGATGGCGTCAAGACGCTGAATCAGTTGCGGCATGGCAGAATGAAGGACATTCTCCACGGCTGCGGCACTGGCTTTTTTCATCAGTTCCTTGGCCATGTAATTCCCATCTTAAAGCGGTCCGGAAATTCCGCCGTCCTTGCGGATGCGCCAAAAATGGATCGCGATCAGCACCGTTACAATCACCGGAATAAACACGCAGTGCAGCACGTAAAATCGCAGAAGCGCGTTTTCGCCGACGAATGTGCCGGCCAACAGGAAGAATCGCGCATCCGAGCCAGCATGGATCATTGGCACGTCCAAACCCGGGAAGGTCATGATCTTGGAGAACGGCCCTGCCGTTCCAACCAAAGGCGTGGCCTGCGCCATTCGCGATCCGACCGTGATGGCCCAAATCGCCAGCTGATCCCAGGGAAGCAGATAACCGGTGAAGCTCAGCAGCATGGTCAGCACGAGCAGCAGCACGCCGACCACCCAGTTAAATTCGCGTGGCGGCTTGTATGAGCCGGTCAAAAACACCCGCATCATGTGCAGCCAGATCGCGATGATCATCGCGTGAGCGCCCCAGCGATGAATTTCGCGAAGCACGCCCAGCGTGACGTCGGCTCGAAGGTCCTGAATATCCTGATAGGCGTATTCGATGACCGGGCGATAGTAGAACATCAGCAGCACACCGCTGACGACCTCGGCCAGGTAGAGGAAGAACGTCAATCCGCCCATGCACCAGGTGAAGGAGAGGCGCAGGCCGCTCTTACGAACTGCCACCGGATGCAGATGCAGGAAGACGTTGGACATGACGGCCATCACGCGCGTACGCCGATCGCGCGGCACGCCATGCCGGAAGACTGAATTCCAAATCTGCGAGTTGCGAACGTAATCCAGAGCCGAGTTGATCAAGCTCATCTTTTCAATTTGCGATTTGCGATTTTGGATTTGCGATTGAAGAAATCTCAGTCGCAAATCATCAGTTGCAAACCGACAATCCTCTTCTATGCCAACGGGATAAAGCTTTCCGGGGCGTCCCATTCGCCGAGTTCGGAACGATAAACCTTCCGCTTATCGACGACAATGTATCCATCCGCATCGCGGCTGATGGTGTAACGCTCGAGTGGCCTGGGCGTGGGACCTTCGAAATTCACGCCGTCCATGTGATATCCCGATCCATGGCAGGGACACTTGAACTTGTTTTCACTGGCCAGCCAGTTGGGAATGCAACCCAGGTGCGTGCACGTGGTGCTGAGGGCCACAAGTCGTTTTTCACCAGGGCTTAGATTCACCAGCCAGATGCCGTTTGGCTTGTACTGCTCATAAACGCCGGGCAGCGCGAATTCATCAAGCCGGCCCACGCGATAGACTGATTTGGGTTCCTTCAAAACCTTGGGGCCGAAGAAATCCTGGAACATTGCGCCGAAGGTCATCGTCACGATCGCCATCGCGCCCCACGCGACGGCCAGCATGATATTCATCTGCCGGCGCGTCATCTGGCCGGTCTTGCTGGCGGCCTGGCGAAGTCGATCCGCCATCGATGTTGACGGCTGATACGCGCCGCCCACCGCGAGCATCGCCATGCGCTGGTCCGGCGGAGCATTCTTCGGCAGCGCGACCGCCTTTATAATCTCGTCAGCCTGATTCACTTGCGGGCTACGCCGAATCGTCGATGCAAGCCCGGCCGAAAGCGATGGACTGATCTGACTGTTCTTCAGCAGCGCCTGCCACTTCGGATCAGGTGGGCCCAGTGGCGCAGCAGCCTTGACGGCGGGCGCTTTGGCTTGAACTTCCCCGCCAGCGGCGGCAGGCGCGGCAGCGGGCTGGTTCGCCCACGGCGCTTCGCCGGGAACTTCCTTGGTTTCAAACTTGATCACATCCACCGGGCAGCCTTCAGCGGCCGTGATGATCGACGGCGTCAACGGATTCAGAAAATCCGGCTTTTGAGCAGGCGGGCGGATCAGGCAGGTTTCTTCCTGGACGTCAAATACTTCCGGACAGTCGTTCTCGCACGCATCACAAACAATGCAGCCGGGAGCGATCCAGACTTTTGTAACAATCGTATGCGTGTCAGCCATATCTTGATCTTATGAACGCGAAGAATGTAAGGCGAATGAGCCTCAATCGCAAGTCGTGCGACAGGATCACTTTGTCGCTTTTTCATCCTGCTGAAAAAGCTCGCGTCCCGCTTCGCGAACCCGCGAGGATGGATCGGTTTCCGTCAGCTTTTTCAATTGCTCCTGAACGGCCGATACCTGAAGTTTTCGGGCACCGAGCATCGTATTAATCAGGATTCTTTGCTCCTCCTGATCGCTCAGGTTGCGGAATTTCGGGTTTTTCGGGTCGCTTTCGCGATCGTAATACTGAAGCTGGGCCAGTTCCTTACGGTCCAGTAACTTGAGGATCGTGTCAGCCACTTCGGTCTGATTCAGCTCGGCCAGTGAGAGCGTTGCGCTCCAGACCAGCTCGGATTCGCGTGGATCGGAATTGCGCATGGCAAGGTTCAGCGCTTCGATCACCGGCTGGTTGCTGGAATCGGAAAGAGGTCCCAAAACCGTGGCAGCCGCGATGCGAACGTCCAAATCCTCTTTCGGATCCTTCAGTTTTTCGATGATTTTGGGAATGATCGCGCTGGTTTCATCCTGCCCCGCCAGGTAAACCGTCGCCAGCACCGCGGCCTTGCGCGTCGCCAGCTCGGGGGCATCGGCATATTTCAACAACGTCGCGACGACCTGATTACGAGATTCAATGGCTTGTGGCGAATTCAGTGCCGGCTGGGCAGGGTTTTTCTGCCATGTTCGACCCAGCGCCAGCAAGATGAAATGCTGAACCTCCCCCTCAGCGGCCTGCGTGTGGTTATCGACGATGTCAATCAACTGGCTGGCCAGGGCGATTCGCTCGGCTTCGGTCATGCCCTCGGAGGCTTTCATCTTATCGACGAGGGTTTTGGCATCGAGATATCGCTGCTTGGAAGCCGGGCCAACGAGATAATTGCTCGTGCGTTCCCCGCCCGGCGCTTTCAAACGCGCGACGGCTTCCTCAAGCGTCGGCTCGCGTCCTGCAAGCAGGCCAATGAGAAACATTACCCCCACCGCTGCCGCAACGATCAATAGTGGGATCAGAAACAGCCGAACGATCAGCTTGACCGAAGGCGGTTCGATCAGGTCAGGCGTATTCGCCTCCGCTCGCGGCCCAGTCGCCCGCACCTGCGAAGGCATGGGAAGCTCATCCATCCACGAATTCTTATAGCCGACCCCCGCGAAGTCAATTTTCACGATCCCCCCGCTGCGCTGCCAGCCGCAATGCAGGTGAATGCAGCGACTTTCAACGTAGGAGGGTACGGTGGGATATCGCATCGTTCGCCCAGCGAAGGCGGGCGGGGGTTGGCGGGGAAACGGGGATTAAATGGTCAATGGCCAAGTCCCAATGACCAACAAAATCCCAATGACCATAACCTGAATGACGAATCAGCGACCCGCGGCTCCTTTGTTGCGCCATGCGGACTCATTCCGCGCAACTCCAATTCCAAAATCCGCAATCCGCAATCCGAAATCCAAAATCCAAAATACTCCGCCCCGGGGCTAAAGCCCCGGGCTTTGCCCGGGGACCGATCAACTGGAGATGAATTTCGGTCCACAATTCAAGTCCCACGGTCTTTCAACCGTTCTCTCTTTTTCCCCCTTCATTTTCTTAATCTGTGTCATCTGTGAAATCTGTGGATAAAAATTTCGTTTCTCTAGGCTCTCAGAAACTGCACAAAAGTGCGCGCTATGTGACGAGTCGGACGCGCTAATTTGTCGACAAAATGCGCTGAATCTTCGCGCATCTGCGCGTTCCCGCAGTGACAATCCACCGTGTAAAGCCGCCGATGGTATCGGCGGCAAAATTGGAAGAGTGGATCCACGAATGGACACGAATTTTCACGAATAAGAGAGCAAAACAATTCGTGTTCATTCGTGGATGAAATCTCTCGTAACCAACAACTGACGAATGGCAATGCCCTCACCACGATCCGCCCCCGCCGCCGCCAAAACCGCCGCCGCTGAAGCCGCCGCCGGACGAGAATCCGCTGAATCCTCCGCCGGCGCCGGAGCTGCTGCTGGTTTTTGGAGGCGTGCTGGTGAAGGTTTTCTGCATGGTGCGCATGCCGCCGCCCAGGTCGTTGGTAAACAGGATGGGGTTGAACGGATAGCCGCCGGACGAGACATACCAGTTGGGCGCTGGAATCGTCAAACCGCGAAATGCCTCAGCCCACTGGTCGGCCACGCCGAGCACCATTGCATAGGACAGCAATCTTCCGAAGATCGTCGGATCTTTCATCGACATTTCCCTGATGCGATCCTTTTCGACCATCTTCACGAATCGTTGAAATGACTGGCATTCGATCAGTTTTCGAGTGCCCAGCGCGGTTTTGGCGGGCATGGCGCGGGCGATGCTGACGAATACCACTCCGGCCAGCAATACGCCGATGCCATAGGCAACCATTCCCATGTCCTTCAGGAAGTTGGCAAGGAAAAAACCTCCGACAAGCATGAGGATGCCAAGGAAAGTCCAGGCCGTGCGAACCGTCTGCGGATTGCTTTTGAACAGATTCCGATCGACCAGCCGGCCGTACACGTCGCGCTTCATGTCGGGAATGTTTTGATAAAAGCGCTCCTTCAGGCTGGACAATCGAACGGTGCTCAATGTGCCAAAAATGCCGGAAATGAATCGGTCTTCATGCGCAAGCAGCGGCGCTTTTTCCGCCGGCGGCGGATTTGTGCGCGTGAAGATGTAATCCTTGTCTGACAGGAACAGCAGCTTTTTACCTTCGATTTGTTCAATGGTGAGATATCCTCGCGCGGCGAGGTCGATCAGGGTGGCGACGATGTCGGGCGTGTCGCAGGATTCGTCAATGAGCGTGCCGACCTCGGCAGGCGTAAGATCTTTTGGCGGTTCAAATTCCACGCCGACGGCTTGCGTACCAGCGCCTTCGTCGCGCCCGGTGGCGCTCCAGCGCCAGTAGGCAATGGCCAGCGCGATCGCGGGGAAACCCACCAGGGGCCACCAGTCGAAGATGAACCAAAGCAGTTCCTGCGCGGCGCCGGGCTTTTTGACGACCCCGCCGGGCAAGCCCGCGAGCATGGTCATGCCCGAACCGGCCGGCAAAACACCTGCAGCGCTGTACGTGATTTCCTGGCCATTAAGCACGATCTCTCCGCGCTCGGTGGAACCGGGCGGGCCGACAAAGCAGGCGGTTTTCACCTGGGCGGCGATCACACCGTCGGGAAGAGTAAGCGTCGCGCGGGCCTTCTGAATCTGATACGGCCACTGGTCGCCGGTGGCGTTCCAATAGACTTCCGGCGATTCGCCAAAGAAATTGACGGCGCGGCGAACTGTATAATTGATTCGGTAAACGTGCTCGCCGGTGAGCGTAACATCGGCGTCGCCGATCTTGAGGTTGATGTCCCGCCCCATGCTGCTTTGCGAGTAATGCAGCGAGCGACCATTTTCATCGGTGATCGACTTTAGACGAAACTCGACGCTGTACCGATTTTTATATCGCTCGTAACGAACGGGAATGATTCGGTAAATTCCATGTCGAGGCGATTCAAATTCCACGGTGATCGATTCGGTGACATCCAGCGACGCGTCAGGCAGCAACCTGATGCGCGCGTCAAAATCCCGGATGTAATCGGCATGGACGGAGGGAAGGGCAACAAGCAATACGAACAGGGCAGCCCATATCGCAATGCCTCTGTGAATGAAGTGCGGCATGTGCGAAGTATACCAAATTGCAGCAAGGCATTTGATTCTAATGTTGGACATTTCCTGTAACATCATGATGGCCATGCAAATGGTAAGGTAAATCCGATTGGCTGATTCATCGGAAGGAAAGACCATGTGGACAGGCATTGCGGTGATCGCTGCGATCGTGGTGATATTGCTCGTGGCCGGTTTCAATCGGCTGGTGCGGCTGCGGCAGAACGTGCGCGAAAGCTGGTCGGCCATCGATACGGAACTCAAGCGGCGATACGACCTGATTCCCAATCTGGTGGAAGCGGTGAAGGGATATGCGTCCCACGAGAAATCGACGCTGGAGGAAGTGGTGGCGGCAAGAAATTCGGCGGCGGCGAACGAAGGGTCGCCATTGAAACAGGTCGGGACGGAAAACAATCTGACCCAATCCATCGGCCGGCTGTTTGCGATTGCCGAAAGCTATCCGCAGCTCAAGGCCAGCGAATCATTTCAGCAGCTTCAATCGCAGCTTGCAGACACAGAGACGCGCATCAGCCAGGCACGGCGGTTTTACAATGCGAACGTCCGCGAGATGAATACAGCCGTGATGACGTTTCCGTCATCGTTGCTGTCGCGGATGTTTGGATTTGGGATGGAAGAATATTTCGAGATTCAGGATCCGACGCAGCGCGAGGTGACTCAGGTGAAGTTGTAGACTGAGTGGGGGAGCACGCCGCGAGCGGCGTCGCCAAACAAGGGACGCGTTTACTTCGAGGTTTCGGCGACCTGGTTTTGTTCATCCTGAGAACCCCATCCACCGCCCAGCGCTTTATATAGTGAGACGAGGTTGGTGGCGATCGTGCGATCACTTTGCGCCAGCGCATCTTCAGTGCCCAATAGCGATCGCTGGGCATTGAGGACGTTGAGGAAATCCGTATTCCCCGCACGATAAAGCTGAGTGGAGATGATGACCGCCTGGCGGTTGGCATCGACGGCAGCCGCGAGCGAGCGGCGATGCTCCTGCTCCTTTTCGTAGGAAATCAGGGAGTTTTCCACGTCCTGGAGCGCGACGAGAATCGTGTTTTGATATCCAATCAGCGCTTCCTGCGCGGCGGCATTGCGCAGTTCGATATTGCCGCGGATGCGCCCGGCGTCGAAAATATTCCACGACACACCCGGCCCGATCGACCAGGTCGCGCGATTGCGATCGAGCAGACCATTGAGGCTGTTGTTGGACGTGCCGACCGAACCGGTGAGCGAAAATCTTGGGAACAAGTCAGACGTTGCCACGCCGATGGACGCGGTGGCGGCATGAAGGTTGGATTCAGCGCGACGGATGTCCGGCCGGCGACGGAGCAGATCCGACGGCAATCCCACCGGCACTTGCGCCGGAGGCAGCGGAATGGGCGCCGGTTCGTTCAATTCCTTCAGCAGTGTTGCCGGTTCGAGACCGAGCAGCACACTGAGACTGTAAATGGTCTGGCGAACAGCGGCTTCGAGAGATGGGATTTGCGATTCGGTGGAAGCGACGCTGGCGTCGGCGTTGGCGGTGTCGAGCGCGCTGACAAAGCCGGCAATTCGGCGCTGGCGCGTCAGATCGGCGCTGCTGCGCTGGTCGGCCAGGTTGCGACGAGCGATGTCGATTTCATGCTGGAAGCTGCGAAGATCGATGTAATTGAGCGCCACTTCGGCAATCAGGCTGATGAGAACATCGTTACGATCTTCGATGGTGGATTGGAGATCGGCATCAGCGGCTTCGATGCTGCGGCGCGTGCCGCCAAAGACATCGATTTCCCATGATGCATCCAGACCGGCGGTGAACAAATCGCGCGGACCAGTGTTGCCCACACCGCTGCGGCGATAGCTGCCGCTCGCATCCGCCGATGGCCACAAAGCCGAGCCGACAACCTGTCGGCTGGCGCGCGCCTGGCGAATGCGCGCCTCGGCCTGGCGAAGGCTCAGGTTCGACTTCACCGCGCGGGTGACCAGGTTATTGAGCATAGGATCATTGAAAACCGTCCACCATTCAACCAGATTGACCGGCTCGCTGGTGGCGACGCTCTGCTGAGTCGTGGGCGCGGTAGTGGGAGGCACCCATCCGGCCGGCATGGCGGTTTGAGGCGCGTGATAGTTCGGTCCGACAGTGCAACCTGCCAGCAAAGCCAATATGAAAACCCCGGCGCCCCGCGTAGTCCGCATGTTCGATCGTTCCTTTCTTACTCGTAACGCAATGCTTCGATGGGATCGAGCCTTGAGGCCTTCCATGCCGGGTAAAATCCAAAGATCACACCCACCGATGCCGCCACCACCACTGAAATCACGATTGCAGTGATCGAAGTTTCCGTGGGAATTCCATACTGGCGGAGAAATATTGAAATTCCCCGGCCGATGCTGATGCCGATCAATCCGCCGGTGAGACAAAGCACCAGCGCTTCGATCAGGAACTGCTGCAAGATATCCATACCCCGCGCTCCGACAGCCATGCGCAAACCAATTTCACGTGTGCGCTCGGTAACGGAGACGAGCATGATGTTCATAATCCCCACCCCGCCGACAACCAGAGAAATCGAAGCGACAAACAGCAGAAGCTGTGTCATTCGATCGTTGATCTGAATCAGCGTCTGGTTGAATTCGGTCATGTCGCGCAGGTTGAAATCATCATCTTCGCCTGGTGCGATGCGGTGCCGCTGTCGGAGAAGTTGCGTGATCTGGCGCATCGCAAGCTGCATTTCGCCGTTGCGGGCGGATGCGATGATCTGGTTGATGTTGGTAAATCGCACGGGCAGCGGCGTGTCTGCCTGCTGGGTGGCATTGGGGGCAGGATAAAGCGTGCTGGTGTTTTGGGGGTAAAGAGAATTCAGGGAATTGATGCCGGAAGAACCGCCGGACGAATCGGGTGCGATTGCCACGCCACCCCCCCCGCCGCCGCTGTTGGAGACGCGATATTTGATGGTTGTCCACGGGGCAAGAATCACATCGTCCTGATCCTGGCCGGTCATGTTGGCGCCCTTTTTACGAAGCACGCCGACCACTTTGAATGAAACCGCCTTGATGCGAATTTCCTTGCCCACCGGGGAAACATCATCGAACAACTGAGTGACGATGGTTTGACCCAGCACACACACCTTGCTGCCGTTGCGGACATCGCGATCGGTGAACATTTCGCCTTCGGCCATGTCGTTCCAATCGCGCACGTCAAGGAAGGCTGGAGTCGTGCCGGTGATCTGGTTGGGCACCCAGTTTTTGTTGCCGTAAACAACCTGGCCATTGGAGCGCGTGAGCGGCGCTGCGGCAAGAACGGCCGGACATTCCTTTGCGATCGCATCGCAATCATCCGGAGTGAGCGTAAGATTGCTGCCCATGCCGAAACTGATTCCGCCGCTGGCTGCCTGGCCGGGGAAGACCATCAGCGTATTGGCGCCCATGTTGGCGATGGTCCGCTGAATGGAGGCGCTGGTGCCCTGCCCGATTTCCATCATCGCGATGACGGCGGCCACGCCGATGATGATGCCCAGCATCGTCAGAATCGCGCGCATGATATTGCGCCGCAGCGCCCGCAGAGCGATCTTGAGGGTCGTATGCACTTTCATGGGTTATGCCTTTGCCCCCTCAACCGGATGCGTGATTGGTTCGCCCTTGATTCCGCCGGTGTATGCGCCCGATTCCATCAATCCATCGCGAATGCGAATCGCGCGATCGGCATGCTTGGCGACGTCCGGGTCGTGGGTCACGACGATCACGGTGATGCCATCGTCCTTGTTCAGCTTGCGAAACATGTCCAGGACTTCCTCGGCCACGCGCGAGTCGAGATTGCCTGTGGGTTCGTCGGCAAACAGCAAAGGCGGATTGTTGATCAGCGCGCGGGCGATGGCGACGCGCTGCTGCTGGCCGCCGGAAAGCTGCGACGGGAAATGATGGATGCGTTCTCCAAGACCAACGCGCCCGAGAATTTCAGCAGCACGCCTGCGGGCCTCGCGATCGCGCACGCCCTGGGCGGTATAGGAAAGCGGCATGGACACCTGATCGACCGCGGTGGTTCGAGGAAGCAGGTTGAAACTTTGGAAAACGAAGCCGATTTTCTTATTGCGAACCATCGCTCGCGCATCGGAGCTGAGATACCCGACTTCCTCGCCATCGAGCCAATATTCGCCGGTGGTGGGCCGGTCGAGGCAACCCAGGATATTCATCAACGTGCTTTTACCCGAACCCGACGCGCCCATGAGCGCGACGTATTCTCCACGCTCGACAGTGAGGGTAATTCCCTTGAGCACGGGCACATCCATCTCGCCGAGGTGATAGGTTTTGTAGACGTTTTTCAGGTCGATTAACGGCATTACAAAATTCCTTGGCTGACACTCGCGAGCGAATTAGAGACCTCGGCGTCCACCACCGCCGCCTCGGCCACCGGGGAAGGTGGGCATGAACGGGCTGGCTGGTCCGGTTGGGGCAGCCACCTCGGCTCGCTGCTCGCCGACGATCAATTCCGTACCCTCGGGCAGATTGGTACTGAGCACTTCGGTGAAGGAAGGATCTGCAATGCCAAGCCGGAGATTGATGGCCTTGACGAATTCACCATCCTGCACCCAGACTGTTCCCCGGCTGGTGTCTTCGCTGGCGGATCGTCGCGAAGTGGGTCCGCCGGCGTTTTGCCCGCCGCCGCCGCCGCGCCTGCCTCGTCGTCCACCTTCGCCACCGCCGGAAGCGGCTTGTCCGGAGCTGCCGGCTGCCGGTTCCTCGGCGGGCGCAATCTGCTCAGGCCGCGGGGACCATCGCAGCGCCGCATTGGGCACAAGCAGGACACCTTCCTTGTTGCCCGTTTCAAATGAAACGTTGGCGGTGAGGTATGGAAGCAACTTCCCATCGGAATTGTCCGTGGTGACTTCGACGGTATAAGTCACGACGTTTTGGGTCATGACTGCATTCAATCGCACTTTTCCAACTTCGCCATGAAACTTCTGGCCAGGAAAAGCATCGACGGTGAATGAAACAGGCTGGCCCACCTTCACCTGCCCGATGTCGGCCTCGTTCACCGGCACCCAAAGTTCCATTCGCGTGAGATCTTTTGCAATCAGGAACAAGCTGGGCGCATTGAGGCTTGCCACGACCGTCTGGCCAATGTTCACGCGGCGGTCGATGATGATCCCTTTGACCGGACTTTTGATCGTGCAATAGCCGAGATTTCGCTGAACACGATATAACGCGGCCTCAGCCTGGGGGACGGCGGTTTTGGACGTCGTCAACTGAGCCTCTCCAACGGCAACGTTGGCCTTGGCGATTTCAAAGGCGGCCTTGTATGAGTCGTAGCTGGTTTGCGCCAAAGCTTCGGACGGGCCGAGTGTTTGGGCACGGTCCCAGTCGCGCTGGGCTTGTTCCAACCTGGCCTTGAGTTGTCCGAGGTCCGCTTCGGCGCGAAGCACGCCGGCCTTGGCTTGTTCGACCTGAGCGGTGGCGGACTTGAAATCCGCCTGATAAAGCGAATCGTCGATCTTGGCGAGAACGGCGTCGGCCTCGACCGGCGAGCCATAATCAATGACGCTGCCGTTGGCGTCGTTGCCGAAATTGATGATCTGCCCAGCGACTTGCGCGCCGACATCGACCACTTCTTCGGGCTCGATCGTGCCGGTTGAACTGATCGTGGCGAGAATATCCCCGCGTTTGACCGGCTGAGTACGGAAAGAAGGCGCCTGTTTTTCAGTGCGATCGGTGTACCACTTGGCCGCGCCCGCGGCTCCGATTCCAAGCACCAGAAGCACGACAATCCAACGTATCATGATTCACTCCATAACACCGCTTACTTATGTCCGTTGTGATGCGCCCGCGAATTTGCAGAATCGTTCAATTCTTCAAGGTGATCGCCCAGCCGATCCAGCAGGTAATGCAACTGGCGCTGCTCATCACGGCGCAGGGCCGCCAGCACGCTTTGCACGCGTGCCGCATGGCTGGCGCGCACGCGGTGCACCAGTTGGCGACCGGTGAAGGTGAGGCGCACCATTTTCGCGCGTTGATCCGTTCGTGAAGCCGCCCTGCTCACCAATCCCGTGCGCTCCAGGCGATCGACCGTTCCGGTGACGCTGGGCGGACGCACGAGCAAACGATCGCTCAGGTCGGTCAGACGAATGCCTTTCAAACGATCTTCCTGCTCGGCGCGATTCAATGCACGCAACACGCTCCACTGCGATGCGCTGATGCCGTACTTGGCGAAATAAGGTTCCATCACGCGGCGCAGCAACCCCATCGTGCGAATCAGCGCGCGATAGGCCGGCTCAACCGGTTTCTCGGACCTTGCCTGCGATCTCGCTTTGGTGACTGACATTACGAACGTCCCGACGGAAGAATCATTAGTTAGCTTCCTAACTATATTCATGCCGGCGCAAAATGTTGCCGATAGTGCCACTTTTCGACAGATTAACCCGATAATAACGGGTGTGAATGGAATGTAAGTTTAGAAGCCGCGAAGGGATGTGCTTTGACGGTCGGGCAGACCCTGATTGGGTAGGCGTTTTAACACGCGGTATTTGATGCCGTTTTAGCCCCGCCGCTTGTGGCGGGTTTGGCGCTCAAAAAACCGTCGCAAGCGGCGGGGCTAAATGAACCAATCTCAAAACGACTCATCGGGTTTGAATGGAGTGCTGCCTATGACGGAACTGATAACAAGGTAACAAGGTGAGGCGTGACAGGGGTTTCACCTTGTCACCCACTCACCGCGTCACCTTGTCAATTTTCCCTAGGCTTCGTCTTTGACCGTTCGCTTACCGGCTTTGCGATCGTTGAACTGCTGTTCGATCCACTTGTAGGTGTGCTTCAAGCCGTCTTTCAAACGGGTGCCGGGTTCCCAGTTGAGCATTTTCTTGATGAACGTGTTATCGCTGTTTCGACCAGCCACGCCCTTGGGAGCGTCAAGCTTGTATTTGCGGTTCAGCTTGATGCCGGCAATTTCCTCGACGTAAGTCACCAGATCGTTGATCGAGACCAGTTCATCCGAACCGAGATTGATCGGAGTAGCAACCAGCTTTTCGCTGTGCATGATCATGTCGATGCCTTTGACGCAATCATCGATGTACATGAAGCTGCGGGTCTGATGGCCATCGCCCCAGATTTCGATTTCGTGCTTGCCGCTGTTCTTGGATTCGATGACCTTTCGGCACATGGCAGCGGGCGCCTTTTCGCGGCCGCCGTCCCACGTGCCCCACGGCCCATAGACATTGTGGAATCGAGCGATCGCGGTCTTCATGCCGCGCTCAGCGGTGTATTCCTGGCAGAACATTTCACTCATCAGTTTTTCCCAGCCATAGCCGCGCTCGGCCATCGCGGGATAGGCATCGGATTCCTTCAGCGCCCGGGCGGTGGGAACCTTCTGCAATTCGGTGTTGTATGCGCACGCGGAGGAGGCGAAGAAATAATGCTGACAGCCGGCGCGATAAGCGGCTTCGATCAGATTGGTGTTAATCAGGATGCTCCGAAGGCATTCGATGCGGAAGCGTTCAATGAAGCCCATGCCGCCCATGTCGGCGGCAAGATTGTAAACTTCGCAGGCGCCTTCGACGGCTTTAATGCAGCTTTGCGGATCGGACAAATCCAGGCAAAGCGATTCAACGCCGTAATGATGCTGATACCACATTGGCAGCGGTTTTTTATCGACCGCGCGAATGTTTTTGAAACCTTTGTCCATGAAATACTTGACGAGCGCGCCACCGATGAATCCGCCGGCGCCGCCGATCAAAATCAGGTCATTTTTCCCGCAACCATTCTGCTCAGACATTGAAAAACTCCATTGGTGAGAACAACATTAGAATAAGCGCATTGCATCCATCGATCAATCTACCGGTAGTATCGGCTGCAAAAAGGGTTAGCCGTATTTCCCGGACGGGAATCCGCTTTATCGGTACTGGTGCAATTTAAGTGTGACATGGGCTTTCAGCCCATAAGCGCGAGCTGAAAGTCCGTGTCACATTTGGAAATGCACCCGTATCCATTTATCAGACGCGTGAATCGCGCGCTTTGCCGAGTTCCTGTGCAATGCGTTCGATCACGGGCTGCCAATCGCCTTTGGTTTGCTGGCGAAACAGGCGCATCGTGGGATACCAGGGAGAATCCTCGCGGTCGCTGAGCCATCGCCAATCGGCGGCCCAGGGTAAAAGCGTCCATGTCGGCCTGCCCAAGGCGCCCGCCAGATGAGCGGAAGACGTATCGATCGTGACGATCAAATCGAGATTCATCATCGCAGCCGCGGTTTCGGCGAAGTCTTTCAGATCGGCGGACATATCGGTGAAATCCATTCCCGCCGGCGGAGTTTCGGCGCCGCTGGGGTTATCACGTTTTTGCAAACCGACGAATCGAATATCGTTTAGTTCGGCCAGCGGTGCAAAATTCTGAAGCGGACAGGTGCGCGATGCGTCCGGCTTGACATTGCCTGCCCAGATCAGGCCGACCTTCATGCCTGGGCCGATGGAATCAATCTGCTGCTTCCATCGCGCAAGCCTTTCAGAATCGGAACGAAGATACGGCACGTCGTTGGGAATATTTGCCGCATTGGTTTTGAAGATGCGGGGCAGACTAAGAAGCGGGATTTGCAGATCATATTCGGGCGGCCTGGTGCCGGCGGTCACCACGCGAGTCACTCCCTGCAAGGTTGCGAGCAGGGGCTTGATGTAAGTGACCGCTTCGAGGTACACCGTTGCGCCGCGTGCGGCGAGCATGGGGATGAATCTTGCGAATTGGATTGTATCGCCATAACCCTGCTCGCTGTGGACAAAAATTCGCCGGCCGGTCGGATCGGAACCATCCCACATCGGCTGGGAAAAATCGCGCTGCGGCGAGGTAAAGTTGTCGCAGCGCCATCGCCATTCATATTCTGAAAAGCCGCGGTCGTAGTCCCCCATCGCCAGCAAAGATAATCCGAGGTTGCCATGGGCGTTGGGATTATTCGGCTTCATGCGAACCGCGCGTTCGGCGGCCTCGACGGCGCCGGGATAGTCTTTCACGCGTCTGCGCAGGCTCGACAAATTGACCCAGCCTTCGGGATCCTGCGGCTGAACACTTAAAGCCTTTTGCAGATGTTGAATGGACAGCGGCACCTGGTCGCGGCCATCGTAAACGGCTGCAAGGTTGCG
>DASZXJ010000039.1:0-18761 GCA_035545895.1 Tepidisphaeraceae bacterium
CATCGTCGTGACACGATCGCCACGACACGCGGCAAACCGGCAAACGAAAATGAAATCGTGTACCCTAACATTGGAGCGGTTGGACTCGGTGACATCGAGAAAAACACCGCCTAACGCCGGCGATTAACCGGACAGTAGTGATCTATGCCCGCAAATCCACCGATGACTTATCCCGCCAGGTACGGAGCATCGACGACCAGATTGGCTCGAACCGACCCGACGCTTCCTAAAGTCCTTATCTGAAGCCACGTTAGCGGCATCAAGCGAAAACCCGCTCGAAAAAGCAAAACTGCTCAAAAAAACTGGCTCGAACCTGAACATTCAGAAGAAACGGATTCGATTTGATTTTCGTGGAGCCTGGAAAATCGTTGAAAAACATGGCCGAATTGCCCAATCCAACACCGCGCCGGATTTTTCCGGCGCGGCGTCGGTTGGTAAATCCGACCCCATTTTTCATCAAGCGGAGAGGGGGAGATTCGAACTCCCGCGACCCTTGCGGGCCGACCGGTTTTCGAAACCGCCCAGACTCCGACGCAAATGATGATACATCAGTGAGTTGCGATCCGGCAACAACCGGCTTACCTGAGGGCTTGCGCCTTGCGTTGGAACAACACCCGGAATTGTCCAAGCTCATCGAATCGTGGCCGAACCTTCCGCCGTCTATGCGGATTGGAATCATTGCCATGGTGGAAAGCAGCGCCGATGGTAAGTGAATAATGTCCAATAACTCATTTTCATTGAAATGGCCTATTTCAGCGTTCGTTGAAATACTCAATTTCGTATTGAGTACAGCCGATTTCACCCATATGATGTATTTCAACGGATGTCGAAAACGAGCGTTTTGATGAAATCGCAAACCGATAGGTCATTGCTCAAGCAAGCCGAAGCCGCAATCCGTACATGCCTGGCCGACATTCCCTTCAGCAGGATTGAGGATGTCACTGTCGAGCGGGGAACTGATGATAGTCGCAATGACCTCGAAATTTCCGCCCGCTTCGGAAAGCTTCGTAAGCGGCTTCTCATCGAAGCAAAGAGCAGTGGTCAACCGCGCTTTGCACGGCAAGCCGCTACAAATCTGCGGTTACTACGCCAATCCTCTCCATCCATCTACGGTATTTTCGCCGCGCCGTTCATTACTCCCGAAACCGGTGAACAACTTGCCGAGCAAGACATCGGCTATGTCGATTTTGCGGGCAACTGCCGGCTCTGTTTCGACTCCGTCTATATTCGCCGGGAGGGACAAACCAATAGGTTTACAGAGAAGCGGGACTTGGGAACGCTCTATTCACCGCGCGCCGAAAGCGCGCTGCGCGTTCTGTTAGGCAACTCCAAACGCTCTTGGAAGGTTCAAGAATTGGCAGCCGCTGCCAGCGTGAGCTTAGGTTTGGTTTCAAACGTTAAGCGTCTGCTGGAAGCCCGCGAATGGGTGACATCCAGCGACGAAGGCATGAAGCTCGCCCAACCTCGAAAACTTTTGGAAGAATGGCGTGGCGTATATCGGCTCGACCGAAACCGTCGATATGATTTCTTTACCTTGGATCCAATCGCCACTATCGAGCAAAAGCTGGCGGATGCCTGCAAGCGGCAATCGGCCCGCTATGCCTTGGCCGCATTCTCAGCGGCAGCGCGATACGCGCCGTCCGTCCGTTATCAGCGAGTCTTTGCATACGTTGATGCTGATATCGGAGCCTTAGCCAAAACGCTGTCGCTCAAATCAGTAGACAGCGGCGCTAACGTGACATTGATGGAACCATATGACCAGAGCGTATATCTGGGTAGCCGAGAGGTCCAAGAGTCTACGGTTACATCACCACCGCAAACCTACTTGGACCTTTTCAGTCTGCGCGGGCGCGGTGAAGAAGCCGCTGATTTCCTGCTAAGCAATGTTCTGGAGCCTGCATGGTAGGCAGCCGCATAGACTATCCCGATCTAGCCACCGAAGCCGCTCGCATGGTGATGCTGGAATTGGTGCGCATTCTGGGCGAATACAAAGATTCGATAGCCATTGTCGGTGGTTGGGTGCCCGAACTGCTGTTCGCGAATGCGCAGCCCAAACACGTCGGAAGCATCGACGTAGATATCGCGCTCGATCATCGGACAATCGATGCCGATGTGTATCGAACAATTCGTGAGCATCTAGCGCAGCATGGCTATGAAGAAGGATCGCAGCCTTTCATCTTCTTTCGTACCGTGACCATTGGCAGCCAAGCGGTCAAAGTGCAGGTGGATTTCTTAGCTGGCGAATATCAGGGCACAAGCAAAAGCCATCGCCATCAAACCGTGCAAAGTTTGAAAGCTCGCAAAGCGCGCGGCAGCGACCTCGTATTCAAAAACATGACCGAACAGGTAAAAATCGAAGGTCATCTTCCCAACGGCGCCGTCGATTCAGCCACGGTGAAAGTCGCCGGTATTGTTCCATTCATCGTGATGAAGGCGATGGCCCTGGCGGACCGCATTAAGGCTAAGGATGCTTGGGATATTTGGTTCTGCTTGCAAAACTTCCTTGGCGGCAACCCCGCGCTGGCTCTTGCATTCCAGCCCCACCTCCACAACAAGCTGGTACAGGAAGCTCTGGCAAAGATTGCAGATAAATTCCAATCAACCGCTCACTTCGGGCCTCAAGCGGTCGCCGACTTCGACGACCTCCCACCAGGCGATGATCGCGATCGTCGAATACGAGATGCTTTTGAGCGGGTTGATAATTTACTGAACAGGCTTAAAGCCCAATAGTCACGGTGATGGCCGGACGTGCAAGCTCTATCGCTGGATGTGATTTTAGAATTGGCATCTCTAGGGAATTGCGTCATTAGTCGCCCGAAATCAATGGATCTTGCTTGGACCAAGCGATGGTTACATTGTTCTCAGGGTATGACATTTCGCGACATTTCAATGATTTACGGTATATTTTTGCGTGTGGTTTGAGCATGCGGCCGACAGGGCTGGAGGCATTTTTCGGGATCGAGGATGGACGTATTTACACTCAGAGAGAGGTTGATCAGCGAGTATGGGAGCTTTATCCGAAGCTTCATTCGCATCCGCGACCCGAGGGTGGCACAGTTGCTGGATCAAGAACTCGAAGACGGTCTCCTTTGGCCAGAGCCGCTGATCCAAATGAATCCGGCGTTCGAGCCGGGCGCATGGATTGACGATCTTGTTAGAGCGGATTTTCTGCACGTGCGCTGTCAAGACATTTTTCGTGTCGACAAAACGGAATCGGGCGATAGTGGTAGACGCATGCGACTACACAAGCATCAAGAAGATGCAGTGCGTGTGGCGCGCGGTGGAAACAATTACGTCTTAACCACTGGAACTGGATCCGGAAAAAGCCTCGCCTACATCATTCCGATAGTGGATCACGTGCTTCGTGTCGGAAGCGGTCGTGGTGTTCAGGCAATTGTCGTCTACCCAATGAATGCACTGGCAAACAGCCAGCTTAACGAGCTTCGGAAGTTTCTTCAGCATGGCTTTGGAGATTGCCGTGCGCCCGTAACATTTGCGCGATATACCGGTCAAGAAAGTGACGAGGAACGCAATCAAATTGCTGCCGCGCCGCCCGACATCATTCTGACGAACTACGTCATGCTGGAGTTGCTCCTTACGCGCACCCGTCCCGCTGATGTGGCTTTACGTCGGGCCGCGCGCAATCTCAAGTTCCTCGTCCTTGACGAACTTCACACCTATCGAGGTCGGCAGGGTGCGGATGTCGCACTATTGGTCCGACGAACACGCGCTGCTCTGGAGGCGGAGGCACTTCAATGCGTTGGCACATCAGCAACGATGGCAAGCGAAGGCACTTATGCCGAACAACAGGCGCAGATTGCAAGTGTGGCAACAGAGCTTTTCGGAATGGCAGTGCGACCCGAGAACGTAATAGGCGAGACCTTAACGCGGAGTACAAATCATTTTGACGTTTCAGTTCCTGGTAGTGTTGAATCGCTGCGCCGTCGTCTGATCGACACAACCGCTCAGCCCCCAACATCGTTCAAAGAGTTCTGCGCCGACCCACTAGCTTGCTGGATTGAATCTTGTTTCGGCGTGACCGAAGTGGATGGGCGCCTCGTCCGTGCTCGACCTCGGACCATCACTGGCTCTCATGGTGCGGCAATTGCCCTGAGTACGATCACGAGCGTCGAGGTATCAATATGCGCACGCGTAATCCGACAATCGCTACTTGCCGGATACATCTGTGAACGAAATCCAGAAACCGGATTTCCGCTGTTTGCATTCCGGCTGCACCAATTTGTTAGCCGAGGGGATACAGCCTATGCGACGATCGAATCAGAGGGTAATCGCTATCTAACTGTACGAGCGCAGCAATTTGCACCCGGTAGCGAAAAGGAAAAGCTATTGTTGCCCCTGGCATTCTGCCGGGAATGCGGACAAGACTATTACTGCGCGTGGGAACGGATTGACAACCAATCGGGGGAGGTCCGCTACGAGCCCCGAGACTTCCGCGATTTGAAAAACCTCGACGGTGGCGATCCCGTCTTTATTTACTCGAGCGGCGAACATCCCTGGCCCCGAAGTGATGGAGAGATGCTCGATCGTCTTCCAGACGATTGGATTGATGATGATGGCCGCCGGCGTGAAGTTCGACGATCGAGACGCGACGATGTGCCGGAGCCTATGCGCGTTGGTTTGAATGGACGTCGGGGACAAAATGGAATCGAGTGCGCGAAAATTCCCGCGCCCTTCCGATTCTGCTTACGCTGCGGTGTATCGTACGATGCTAATCAGTCGTCCGATTTTGCCAAGCTGTCTGCATTCGGTTCTGAAGGCCGCAGCACCGCGACGACGATCTTAGCGCTAACTGCGATGAGGTCACTGCGCCAAGAAACCTCTCTCCCCGACAGCGCGCGGAAACTACTCAGCTTCACAGACAACAGGCAAGATGCCTCGCTTCAGGCCGGGCACCTCAATGATTTCGTTGAGGTTAGCCTCATGCGCGCTGCGCTTTACCGCGCGGCCGCAGCAGCAGGCGCCACTGGAATACGACATGAAGAGTTGGCGCAAAACGTGTTTGAGGCACTAGCGCTGCCGTTTGCCGCATACTCGATCGATCCTGGTTTGCGCTTTGCCCCCGCTGATGACACGAAACGAGCGATGCGAAATGTGCTTGGCTACCGCCTGTATCGCGACCTACGACGGGGTTGGCGCGTTACATCTCCGAATCTGGAACAGTGCGGGCTTTTGGAGATTCGATACAGAGCATTAGACGACGTATGCAATGCGCAGGATGTGTGGGAGCGCAAGCATCACGCGTTGTCATCCGCAAGCCCAGCGGTGCGCGCGGAAGTCAGCAAGGTTCTGTTGGACTTCATGCGCCGCGAACTTGCGATCAAGGTTGACTACCTCGACAAAACTTACCAGGAACGATTGCTTCAGCAGAGCAGCCAGCGGCTGAAGGAGCCGTGGGCGATTGATGAGAACGAGCGATTGGAGTTCGCGTCAATTCTAGTAGCGCGCGGTCGGGGTGATGCAGACTATCGAGGCTACGTCTATCTCTCACCTCGTGGTGGTTTCGGGCAGTTTCTACGGCGTGCGAGCACGTTGCCACATCTCCACGGAGAAAAGCTCACACTCGCTGACGTGGACAGAATCATCGACGACTTGCTCGACGCGCTTCGCATTGCAGGAATCGTGACAATCGTTGCCGAACCTCGCGGTGGGAACGACAAACCGGGCTATCAGTTGTCGGCTGATGCACTGACTTGGGTTGCTGGTGACGGACGACGCGCCGCCCGCGACCCGATTCGCGTGCCGACCGCATCGGATGATGGCCACAATCCAAATCCGTTCTTCGTCGAGTTTTACCGTAGCATTGCATCATCGCTCGCTGGGATTCAAGCGAAGGAGCACACTGCCCAAGTTCCCGCAGATCGCAGGGAGGAACGCGAACGGTTGTTCCGAAATGAGCCTGATAAGCTTCCAATTCTGTTCTGCTCCCCAACAATGGAGTTGGGCGTTGACATCTCTGAGCTAAATGTTGTCAGTCTCCGAAATGTCCCACCGACGCCAGCTAACTACGCGCAGCGCAGCGGTCGCGCCGGACGCGGTGGCCAGCCTGCATTGGTCTTCACATACTGTTCCGGGGGTAGTCCGCACGATCAGTTTTTCTTTAAGAGACCGGAGCAGATGGTGGCCGGGGCGGTGAAGCCGCCACGCCTTGAGCTTGCAAACGAGGATCTTGTTCGCGCGCACATTCAGGCAGTTTGGTTGACCGAATCGGGTCTTAGCCTTGGGAACTCACTACAAGATGTGCTTGATCTTTCTGGCGATCCTGGCGTGCTTCCTGTGCGGGATCATGTGAAAGAGCAACTCAACGATCCCTCGGCGTTCCGGCGAGCGAAGGCGCATGCGGCGCGCGTCCTGCAAACAATCCAAGATCAACTTCAAAAGAGTGTTTGGTACTCCGACGAGTGGCTAACGCAGGCGTTGAAAGCAATTCCTTTAGAGTTCGACCGCGCGTGTGAACGCTGGCGCGGACTATACCGATCAGCCCAGGCTCAAGCTGAGGCGCAGCATCGGATTAGCATTGATGCTTCGCGCAATGCCGACGAACGTGGACGGGCGGAGCAATTGCGCCGTGAGGCTACATCCCAACTGAACCTATTGTTGCAGTCCGAAAGCGCCTTGCACTCCGATTTCTACAGCTATCGATATTTCGCCAGCGAAGGCTTCCTGCCGGGCTATAACTTCCCACGATTGCCGATTTCCGCGTACCTCCCCGGACGAAGGAGCAAAGACGAATTCCTGTCGCGCCCGCGGTTCTTGGCGATCAGCGAATTCGGGCCTCGCGCGATCGTCTATCACGAGGGTTCCCGCTATCTCATCAATAAGGTCATACTTCCCCCGCGCGATCCTGGACAAGCGGAACAAGTCCCAACACAACGGGCAAAACTGTGTGATGGTTGTGGCTATCTGAACCCGGTCAATCAGGCCGGCGGTCCAGATCTGTGCGAGCATTGCAGCGAAACGCTACCACCGCCGATTCAGCAGTTGTTCAGGTTGGAAAATGTGTCGACGCGCCGCCGCGACAAGATCAACTCGGACGAAGAGGAAAGAATGCGGATGGGGTTCGAGATCAAGTCAGCTGTGCGATTTGCAGAACGCGACGGCCGGGTGACCAGCATCGCGGCGACAGCATCAATCGACGATCAGCCGGTCGCGAAACTCACGTTTGGGCCAACAGCGAAGCTGTGGCGCATCAATTTTGGGTGGACAAGGCGGCAGATCAGAGAAGATCGGGGATTTTGGCTCGATATTGAGCGCGGATACTGGGAGCGAAATGAGGCGGATGCGGAAGAAGCAAGCGATGACCCGCTCACACCGCGAAAAGTGAAGGTCATCCCGTTTGTCGAAGACAGCCGAAATTGTCTCGTGCTCACGCCAACTCTCACGCCACGGCCCGAGATCATGGCTTCGCTTCAGGCCGCACTCAAGAGTGCGATCCAAGTTGCCTTTCAGTTGGAAGATTCCGAGTTGGCAGCCGAGCCGTTGCCCGATCGATCAAATCGAAAGCACATCTTGTTCTTTGAGGCGGCAGAAGGCGGCGCCGGCGTACTTCGCAGATTAGTCGAGGAGCCAAACGCGATCTCGCGCGTAGCACGCGAAGCGTTGAGCATCTGCCATTTCGATCCACTAACTGGCGACGACCTTGGCAGAGGGCCGCGCTCAAAGGAGCGATGTGAATCTGCATGCTACGACTGCCTGCTGAATTACGGCAACCAGCGTGATCACCTTTTGCTTGACCGCTTCGCTGTCAGGCAATTCCTCTTGGACCTAGCTCGGAGTTCCGCTCACTCCAGTCGCAACGAATCGGGCTCGCCGGGGCAGAATCACGTTGAACAGCTAATGAATCTTGCGGGATCAGAACTTGAAAGAAGTTGGCTGGGCTGGATTGTGAATGCAGGCTACAGGCTGCCGAGCCATGCTCAACGTCTGATCGACGGTGCTGTTACACGGCCAGATTTCCTATACATAGATCAGCACGCAGCCATTTATGTTGACGGATCGCCTCACGATCACCCTGATCGTCAATCGCGCGATGCCCAGCAGCAGGCGAGCATTGAAGATCTCGGCTACACCGTTATCAGATTCCCCGGCAACGCGAATTGGCTGACAATCGTCAGGCAGCATCCGCATGTTTTCGGTTCCGGCAGCAACACCACTCAGCATCCAGAGGCCGGACAATGAGTGACGCCGCATTCGCAATCGGTTCATTGGTCCGTGCCCGCAATCGAGAGTGGGTTGTTCTGCCCGAGTCGGCTGACGGCATGCTTTTCCTTCGGCCGCTCGGTGGTGCAACTGATGAATCGACTGCCATCTCTACGGCCCTGGAATCAATCGCGCCTGCACAATTTGTGCTCCCAGGCGCAGCCGATATCGGTGATTGGCGCTCGTGCCGAATGCTGCGCGATGCGGTGCGACTCGGATTCCGATCAAGCGCCGGCCCTTTCCGCTGCTTCGGTAACCTTGGTTTTGATCCTCGACCCTATCAGCTTGTTCCGCTGTTGATGGCAATGAGGCTTGAGCGAGTTCGGCTACTAGTTGCCGACGATGTGGGTGTTGGAAAAACCGTCGAAGCATGCTTGATCGCGCGTGAGCTTCTGGACCGCGGAGAAGTTCAACGCATGGCGATACTTTGCCCGCCGCATTTGGCCGAGCAATGGCAGCACGAACTCCGCGATAAATTCGGCATCGACGCCGAGTTGGTTCTCGCCGGCACGGCGCGGCGACTCGAATCGCTACGTTCCGCTCACGGGTCGATCTTCGATGTATTTCCGCATGTCATTGTCTCAACAGATTTCATCAAGAGCGACCGGCGACGAGATGAGTTTCTTCGCTCTTGTCCCGAGCTGGTAATTATTGATGAGGCGCACACATGCGCGCAATCCATCGATTCGAGAGGGGCGCGACATCAGCGCCACCGATTAGTTGCTGATCTGGCGAAAGATGGGGGCCGGCACCTCGTTTTGGTCACAGCGACCCCTCACAGCGGCGATGAGGGGGCGTTTCGATCCTTGTTGGCGCTGCTTGACCCGAGCTTCGCCAACTTACCGGACAACCTTGGCGGGCGCGAAAACGAACATTACCGACGACAACTCGCCCGCCATTTAGTGCAGCGGCGGCGCGGGGATATTCGCAAATTTCTGGAGGCCGACACCCCATTCCCGGATCGCCAGGAGCGCGAAGATACGTATCAACTGTCCGCCGAATACAAGAAGTTGTTCGTGAAAGTTCTGAATTACGCGCGCGAGTCCGTTGCAGATGCTGACGGCGGTACACCGAAACAGCGTGTTAGGTGGTGGTCCGCGCTTGCGCTATTGCGAGCCCTCGCATCCAGCCCGGCGGCGGCCGCGGCCACATTGCGGAGTCGCGCGGCCACGGCCGATGCCCTGACGACGGATGAAGCCGATCAGATTGGCGAGCGGACTGTGCTCGATTTGGTCGAAGAGGAGAGTGACGCTGCGACCGATGTTGCGCCGGGCGCGAACACAGATGATGACGAAGGCGAAGGTAGTCGCTCGCGCCGTCGCCGCCTTCAAGAAATGGCACGAGAAGCAGACGCTCTTCTTGGCGACGCGGCAGATGAGAAGCTGAAGAAAGCAACGCGACTCATTCGTGATTTAGTCGAAGAAGGTTTTAGTCCAATTGTTTTCTGTCGGTTTATCGATACTGCCACCTACGTTGCCGACCACCTCGCAAGAAAGCTACGCAATGTCCAAGTGGACGCCGTTACCGGTCTGCTCGCGCCCAGCGATCGCGAGTCTCGCGTTAATGAGCTATCGAAATCACCGCGGCATGTGCTCGTTTGTACCGACTGCTTAAGCGAAGGCATCAACCTTCAACAGCATTTCGACGCCGTGGTTCATTACGACCTGAGTTGGAATCCTACGCGTCATGAACAACGCGAGGGTCGCGTGGATCGGTATGGCCAGCCAATGCCCAATGTCCGCGTCCTCACGTACTACGGCACCGACAACCAGATTGATGGGATCGTGCTCGATGTTTTGCTTCGCAAGCACAAGAGCATACGAACTTCGCTCGGGATTTCCGTGCCGGTTCCCGTGAATTCGGAAGCAGTCGTCAAGGCTATCTTCGAAGGGTTGCTGCTTCGCGGCGCCGGTACCGATCAGAGCCAGCTGGCCTTGTTCAGCGAAGACGTTCTCGAACCGATTCGCCGGCGCGTCCACCGTGATTGGGATGATGCATCCGATCGTGAGAAACGCTCCCGGACCGTCTTTGCCCAGGACACGATTCGTCCGGAGGAAGTTGCGAAAGAACTCGCCGAGATTCGAGGTGCTCTTGGCGATGAAGAGGAAGTTGCGCGGTTCACGCGGGATACGCTGGACGCTCTCGGTGCTGTCGTGGCATCGCCTATGCCGAAACAACTATCTGTCGAGCTTCGTGGAGTGCCCCAATCTCTAACGGACGCGCTGCGGCTGTTGGGAATTGACGGCGCGAAGTTTGTCGCGCGATTCGGGCCGCCAGTGCAAGACGATCAATTGCTTCTGCATCGGACGCATCCCGTTGTAGAAAAGATCGCTGGTTTTGTTCTCGACGCCGCGCTCGATCCGCTCGTTACCGATGGCCGGATTGCCAAGCGCGCCGGCGTTATTCGCACGCGCGCCGTCAAGAAGCGAACCACCGCACTTCTTCTGAGAATCCGCCATCAGATTATTGCCACGCGTTATGGCATCGAGAACCCACTGCTTGCCGAGGAGTGCCAGCTTGTGGCGTTTGAGGGTGCGCCCGAGTCGGCTGCCTGGCTCGACGCAGTGAAGAGCGAAGAGCTGCTGAATACCGAGCCGGCCGGCAATGTGAGTCCAGAGCAGGCGCATGACTTTGTACAGAAAGTCATTAATGGCCTGCCGACTATCTCGTCGCACCTCAACCAAATATCGCGCGATCGCGCCGCCGCACTGCTCGCATCACATGATCGGGTGCGCGAGGCAACGCGTGAGCGAGGCTCATCGACGCGAGTAGAAGCAAAACTGCCGCCGGATATCTTGGGGATTTACGTCTACCTGCCAGCACAATAAGGGGGGAAGCTGGTGTCTGTCGGGCTATCTGAAATCTTCTCGTCAATCCGCACCGAGGGTGCGCTGCTTCCGCCGGACATCCTCCACCGCATCGGTGCCGGCGACGATCTCCCCGGCTTGGCGGCATCCGATTATCATCTGTCCGGCGAGCGGATTGCCGATGCCATCAACCGGGCATGGAATCGTCTCACTGGCGCGTGGGGCGCCTTCAAATCCGTTACCGCCAGCCTTTCCGAATCGGATGCGGGCACCACTGCGACCCGCGAGAAGTGGCTGCTGCCGCTGTTTCAGGAACTCGGCTACGGTCGTCTCACCCTCAGTAAAGCCGTCGAGAGCGAAGCCAAATCATATCCTGTCAGTCATCGTTGGCAGAACGTGCCGATCCATCTTGTTAGCTTTCGATTTGATCTGGATAAGCGCGTTGCCGGCGCGGTTGGTGCATCGAAGGCCAGCCCGCACAGCTTGGTGCAGGAACTGCTCAACCGTTCTGATGAATCGCTCTGGGGATTCGTGTCCAACGGGTTCCGGCTGCGCATTCTTCGCGACAACCGCTCACTTACACGCCAAGCGTTCGTCGAGTTCGACCTCGCCGCCATGATGGACGGCCAGGCGTTCGCTGACTTTCGCTTGCTCTGGCTGATTTGCCATCAGTCGCGCGTTGAAGCAGAAAAGCCGACCGATTGCTGGCTGGAACAGTGGTCACAGACCGCAGCGAAGCAGGGAACTCGCGCCCTCGATGAATTGCGCGACGGCGTCCAATTGGCGATCGAAGCGCTTGGCCGGGGGTTCATTTCACACCCCGCCAACAATGCGCTTCGTGATCGACTAAGGCTCGGCACGCTCGACAAGCAGGATTACTATCGCCAGCTTTTGCGCATCGTTTATCGACTGATCTTCCTATTCGTCGCTGAAGATCGCGGCCTGCTGTTCGCGCCGGATTCAGACCCCGTTGCGCGAGAGCGGTACACGCGCCATTACTCCCTGCAACGGCTGCGCAACCTTTCAGCCAAACTCCGTGGCTCGCAGCATACCGATCAATATGTCGGCCTCGACCTGGTCTTCCAGCAACTGGGACGCGATGACGGTTGCCCGCAGCTCGCGCTGCCCGGCCTGGGGAGCTTTCTATTTTCCAATGCTGCCGTCAGCGAGCTGAAGGACTGCCAGATCGCCAATGGGCATCTGTTCGCGGCCATTCGCGCCCTCGCGTTCACGGTTGATGACAACGTCCGCCGGCCGATTGATTACAAGAATCTCGGTTCTGAAGAGTTCGGGTCCATCTACGAGTCACTGCTCGAACTCCATCCCGATCTAAACACCGCCGCCGGAACATTTGAACTGAAAACCGCCGCCGGACACGAACGCAAGACCACCGGCAGCTACTACACGCCGACCAGCTTGGTGAACTGTCTTCTCGACTCTGCTCTCGACCCGGTGCTGGACGAGGCGGCCAAGAAGCCGAACGCAGAGAAAGCCATCCTCGGCTTGAAAGCCTGCGATACAGCTTGCGGTTCCGGGCACTTCCTCATCGCCGCCGCCCATCGCATCGCCAAGAAGCTCGCCGCCGTTCGCACCGGCGATGAAGAGCCCGCGCCGGCAGCCTATCGCCACGCGCTGCGCGATGTTATCTCCCATTGCATCTACGGCGTAGATCTTAACCCGATGGCCGTCGAGTTGTGCAAGGTCTCGCTCTGGATGGAAGCGATCGAGCCGGGCAAGCCGCTCAGCTTTCTCGATCACCGCATCCAGGTCGGCAACAGTCTTCTCGGTGCTACGCCCGCGTTGCTTTCTCGCGGTATTCCCGACGCTGCTTTCGAGCCGATCGAAGGTGACGACAAGACGTATTGCCGTGAGTTCAAAAAGCAGAACAAGGATGAGCGCAAAGGCCAGGGTCTGCTCTTCAGCGGCGAGTTGGCTCCGTGGCTGCAACTGGGCAATTTCGCCGCCAGCGTTATCTCCCGCTTGGATGCACTGCCCGATGATGCCGTCGGCGACATCCGTACCCGCGAGCAGCAGTATGCCGAGCTAATTCATTCCAGCACCTACGAGTCAGGGCGACTCCTCGCTGACGCATGGTGTGCCGCGCTCGTCTGGAAAAAGACCAAAGAATTCGATTACCCAATTACCGAGAAGGTCTTCCGCGACATCGAGCGCAATCCGCATTCCATCCCTCCGTGGCTCAAGCGGGAAATCATCCGTCTACGCGAGCAGTTCCAGTTCTTCCACTGGCACCTTGCATTTCCAGACGTTTTCACCCCTGTGGCGAAGCCAATTGAAGATGATGTCATTGGCTGGACCGGCGGATTCAGCGTTGTCCTCGGCAATCCCCCATGGGACCGTGTGCAAAGCGAAGCGGATGTATTTTTCATTGGCCGCATCCCTCGACTTGCCCAACTTACCGATCAACAGCGAAAGCTGGCAATCCAAGAGATTCTGACTGGAGATAGCGCCGAATCGATAGACTGGAAACACCGCGCTCGATCTGAAGCTGGCGTTGACAATTTGCTGCGCGCGTCTAACCGTTTTCCGCTAACCGGCAAAGGAAAGTTTAACACTTACGCACTCTTCGCCGAGCTGAACGACCAGCTTATCGGTGATCGAGGTTGGGTCGGCTGCATTGTTCAGAGCGATGTCGCAGTCGCTTCATCATGCTCGACCTTCTTTGAGCACTTGATGACCGGGCATCGGTTAGTCAGCTTCCATGATTTTGTGAATACCGAGGCGCTGTTTCCCGCAATACATCGCACCCATCCGCACTTCTGCCTGCTGACGCTTTCGGGGAGAGCGGCCGAATCGTCGCCGCTTTTTTCATTCTGGAACACCAACGCTAGGCACTTGACAGACCTATCCCGCCATTTTCGGCTCTCCGTCAACGACATCCGAGCGTTAAATCCGAATGAATTTACGTGTCCGATCTTCCATTCGCAGCGCGAGGCGTTACTTGCGAAAGAAATACACACCAGAACCCCTCCGTTTGTGCATGAGGGCACGGGAGCAAATCCATGGCAAGTAACCCTAAGCCGGATGTTCAATATGTCTGACGATGTTGAGTTATTTGTTGAAGCTACCCAGCTTTCGCACTCAATGCACCACGACGGACTTCTGCCTCTTTACGAGGCAAAGATGATCCATCATTTTGACCACCGCTGGTCGAACTCCGTTGACGATTCAGAGCCCAATCGAGTTAATCCGGCAAGCTATGTGTTGCCTCGTTACTGGGTGACGGTTGGCGAAGTCTCCCGAAAACTCACCGCTGTTTGGCAGCGCCAATGGCTCCTCGGCTGGCGCGAGATTACGAACACCACGAATGAGCGGACAGTAATTGCCACAGTCCTTCCGTACGCAGGCGTTGGACACACCTGCCACTTGATTTACCCAGCCTCCGGCGACGCGCCGCAAGTTACGTGGTTGGTTGCCAACCTTGCTTCCTTTCCGATTGACTTCGCTTCAAGGCTGAAAGTTGGAGGTACGCACCTAACTCACGGCTATCTGCAACAACTGCCGGTATTACCGCCGGAACAGTATAAGTCTCGTACAGGCTTCAGCGGGTCGCGGACGGTCGGTGAATGGATTCAATCTCGCGTTCTAGAACTTATCTATACCGCCTGGGACTTGGAACCATTCGCAAGAGACTGTGGCTACGATGGTCCACCGTTTGTGTGGGACGACGAGCGGCGATTCCAGATCCGCTGCGAACTCGATGCCGCCTACTTCCACCTCTACGAGATCGCCCGCGACGATGTCGACTACATCATGGAAACCTTCCCGATCGTGAAGCGGAAGGACGTTGAAAAGCACGGTACCTACCGCACGAAGAATCAAATTCTTCAGATTTACGATCAGATGGCCGGCACTATTGTGGTCCATTCAGAGCGGGTCTGGACAGTCATTTTCATCCTCGTGCGGACTTGGGACCAGAAAGGTCTGAAAGTGGGCCGGCCGGCGCTTAAGCGAGGACTGATTCTGATGTTGAACGATGAGATGCGAGGACGACTTTGGGGTGCGCCCAGCACCGTGTCTACGCGGCATGTTACAGAGCCAAACGATCAGCAACTGGCGGGTCTGGACTATTTCATTGCCGAAGGCCATAAGCGAAAATGGCTCGACGTGATACAAACCGAGTTTCAGCAGACGATCGGTAAGGGAGTGCAGTTTCCAAATGATCTGAACGTTGCGCTGGAAGATATTACTCGAGTCGCGGAAACCATGATCGTCATTGAGCGTTTGGCAAGAGATGAGATCGGATTGCCAGATGGGATGAACCGTGTCGAACTTACAGCAGAATCTATTCCCTGAAAGTCCACCGACCATGCCACCGGAACCGGCTATCTGGTTTCGGCGGCTTGTATTACTCCATCATCTGGAACCGCAGCCAGTCGTCATCCGAACAATTCCGATGCGGCGCGGACTTAATGTGGTGCGCACAGATGAGCCCGAGCCGAGCGATATCGAACCGGTCGGACACGACGTAGGCAAGACGATGTTTACACGGCTGCTTAGGTATTGCCTGGGCGAGCCGGCCTTTTGTGATCGAAAAACCCGCGCCGCTGTAAGTCGGACGTACCCTGATAGCTACGTTGCGGCCGAATTGGTAGTCGCTGGTGAGAACTGGTCTGTCCTGCGGCCGTTAGGCGCCTCCAATGCTCATCCGACACGAGCGGCACCGGGGGACCACTGGGAAACACTGCTCGCGCCATCGGAATCGCACGGTATCGAGCCGTTATTAGAAGTTCTGGAGCGCGCAACCGTTGGTCGCACGCAAACGCCGCGATTGCGTTTGGCAAACCGTAACGTGCGCTGGCTTGATGAATTGCAATGGCTATCTCGCGATCAACATTGCCATCTTACTCATGCGCTGGTTTGGCGAGATGCCGAAACTGAATCCGGTAATCCAGAATTACAGCGCGAAGACGCGGCGATTGTCGTCAAGACAATCACCGGACTTTTAAGTGACAAAGAACGTGCCTTAATTGAAACCCACAACAATCTTCTCGCGGAGAAGAAGGTGGTTGATGATCAGCTTGAATCGCTTCGTAGCGATATTCGAGCCGAGCAGCGGTTGATAGGGCGCGATGCGCGCATGGCGCTTAAACTTTCGTCCGATACAACGGACCAACTCGTTCTCATTGAATCGGTAAATGCGCAGATCAGTTCCATGAGAGATCTCCTCAACGACGTGCGCAGCACATATCGCGTCGATGAGTTGGACTCAGCTCGGATCGATGCCGTGAAAGAAGCCACTCGCATTTCCACCATGATTACAGCGAAGCGAGCGGAGATTGAGCTGTTGAATGCAGAGCTCGCGAAGCCATCGGCCAAAGATGGTCGGTCGATCACAGACATTCTCTATGAGCGATGCGATCTCAGCGATCAGATTTGCCCGATTAAAAAGGCGGCAACCAAGACAGGGACACCAGAACCGCTGCAAGTGCCACGCGATGAGGAACGCCGCCAGCGCATCGCTGAGGTCAATGCCGAAATTGAGAAGCTCACAACGTCATTAGAATCGGCAAAGAATTCGGAAGTTGTAGCATTGCAGCAACTTCGCGCAGGTGAAAAACGACTGCGCCGGCACGAATCTGCGATCAATCGAAAGATTGCAGACTTAGCTGCGATTGCTCGGCGGTCGGGCCAGCGCGATGAGCAGGACAGGCGTCTCGCCAAATTAGTGCGAGAATCCATCCGGCTTGAAAGTGCACAGCAGCGATCCACTGATGATCAGGCAAATTTAAGGGACTCGATAGAAGTCGAACAGACATGGCTCAATACGCATTTCGATAACGCGATCAAATACCTGGTTGGGAGTGGATACTCAGGTCGAGTGCGTATCGATGCAAAAGCAATACGGCTGTTTGGCGGGTCGCAGCAATCTTCAACAGGCGAAGCGTTAACAACGTCAACGCTTGTACTGGGCTTGGACCTTGCATGTTTTGCTGCCGCTGCCGAAGGCCACGGATTTCTACCGCGGCTTCTCATCCTCGATAGTCCCAGAGAGGCCGACATGGAGCCCACCATCTTTGGCAGAATTTTTAAGTTCTTCCGTAACTTAGAAACGAAAACTCGTGCCCCTAATTTCCAAGTCATTGTTACTACCACAACACCGCCGCCGGATGGTTCTGTTGACGATTCGACGGTGATTTTGCGCCTGCATCGACGAGGTAACGGTGCTGGAACTTTGCTTGGCATGAAGATTTGAGATCAACGTGTTTGTCGGTGCGACACGATATCAGAACGTATCCGGCGATGTCGGCAACTATGAGTGTAAGGCCGCTTTTGATAGAATGAGTTTCGGCTGTGAATCCATACCAAACAACATTAACGCCACCGCCCGGTCCACCATTAGCTCTCGACGGTGCATTCGCAACGCTTCCCGATTGGCCGGAAGGCGCGCCGCGCCCACCAACTTGGCCACCACATATTCACCCCCCACGCCGTAGCCCTTCAAATCCTGGCCCAGACGGTTCGGGAGCTAAGCAGTTTATCAGATCGGAGTCAAAGCCATCCGACCAAAAGCGCATGCGTCAAGCTGTTATCCAAGGCTTTGAAGATACACATGACGGGTTCAGCGCCGACTTCGTGATGGCCGACCCGGATGCCAATCTTCGATATCGGGCACGAGTACGGGAGTTGGGGATCAATGCAACCGACCTGGAACTGAATCTTGCGCTGGTAGGAGCACGAAAGCGGGGTGATTTCAAGCATCGGCCAACGACGCGTGAATTTCGTATATCACACGAAGTGCGCTCGTGGCTATTTGCCGCTGAGTGGGCAGTTCGCCATTTACAGAGGCTGATCCTGGCGGAAATCAATCGCCTTCTGACGCTCGACACGCTTCTGTGCGACCCGGCGATGGCTACTCGTTTCGATGAAATCGCGGCGCGCATCAAACCAGGCTTCCGGCCGATCGAATACCGCTGGTCGGCGCTGGCACTACGAAAAAGCGGGAGTTTCCAATTGTCCCCGCGGTGGGTCGCACCGCCGGAGAAGCAATTGAACCTCTTTGAGTTGGTTCTGGATGCTGTGCCATCTGGCCCGGGAGTGTATGTAATTCGCAGGCAGAGCAATCCCATCTACGTCAACACGACGAGCAATTTACGTCAACAACTTAAGCGACATCTGGAAATTGGAGAACGCTTGCTCATACCCGATTGGCTCTGCATCCAAAAACCAGACGCTATTGCCTACACGTATATGCCTGGTGCCACACGAGATGGGCTGCTCGAAGAGCGCGCACGTGAGATCGCCGAATTGCGACCTTGGCTGAATCTGCTTGACACCGCGGGTGCGGCGTGAAGTGTCAGTCGATCATGTTCGTGCCGGGGGGCGCGGCGTCATCAACGTGATCCCGATGGAAAAGTTACCATCGTGTCAGTCGATCATGTTCGTGCCGGGGGGCGCGGCAACGTGTCACTGAATGCCCATTACGTATCGATCGTGTGTCAGTCGATCATGTTCGTGCCGGGGGGCGCGGCGGGCACCCCAATATTCATCACCCGTCGGATCGTCGGTGTCAGTCGATCATGTTCGTGCCGGGGGGCGCGGCAGGTGTTGTTGCGGGCTGAACCGACCTATCTTGAAGTGTCAGTCGATCATGTTCGTGCCGGGGGGCGCGGCGCGATCGATGCTCGGCGTCAACGATAACGAACTGCGGTGTCAGTCGATCATGTTCGTGCCGGGGGGCGCGGCGCAGACGCAGGCGATCCTGGCCAAGCGCGGCGT
>DASZXJ010000040.1:0-6682 GCA_035545895.1 Tepidisphaeraceae bacterium
TTCTGGGCGTCATGATTCTCGAAAAAACCCCGATAAATCAGGCGTTCTCGGAACTTCTAAAGCAAACTGCCGAAGTTGAGGATCGTAAACAATTGACATTATTCGAGTTCTGACCGGACAGTAGTGATTGCAAATCGCGAATGGGAGTATCTTTGGTCCGATTCTATTCAGATCGTTAAATTGGTGAGGAAAAACCGGTGATTCCGAGGGTTTCCAATGTTTAGCGGCGTCGCTTGCGACGCGTTTTCGGGTTACGGAACGCGGTGCAAGCACCGCCGCTAAATAAGACCTGAGAAAACCAGTTTTCTCACGAACTGCCGATCAAAATCCCCGAAATACAGACCAAAAGCCCGCCCAGCACCACCTGTATCGCTGCTGCTAAAAGCGGGGAATCCATATACCGGTGACGGATCCATGAAATGGCGGCCAGTTCGAGTCCGACGACGGCGATCGCCCCGCCGGTCGCGAGCCGAAAATCGGGAATCAAGTATGGCAGAGTATGGCCCAGCCCACCCACGGCCGTCATCAGTCCGCAAACGATTCCGCGCATCCACGGATGCCCGCGGCCAGTGAGGCTGCCATCGTCGCTGAGCGCTTCGGCAAACCCCATGCTGATGCCCGCGCCAGCGGCTGCTGCCAGACCGACCCGGAACGCGTCGGCGCTGCTGCTGGTCGCAAACGCAGCAGCAAAGAGCGGGGCCAAAGTCGAAACCGATCCATCCATCAAGCCAGCCAGTCCAGGCTGAACAACTTGCAACAGAAACAATCGCCGCTGAGCTTGTTCTTCCTCCTCGCGCGCGGTGGGCGTGAGGTTCTTTTCCTCCAGTCGTTCAGCCAGCAGTTCATGCGACCGTTCTTCATTCGCCAGATCACCAAGCAATTGCCGGATGCCCGCATCGGTGGTTTGCTTGCCAACCTTTTCATAAAACCGCCGCGTCTCGGCTTCCATCACGGCAGCCTGCTTGCGCACCGCGTCCAGACGCAACGGCTTGAGCAGCCAGATCGGCTTGTATTTCACAAAGCCATTCACATCGTTTCGACGGATCAGCGGAATGTGCTCGCCAAACCTGGTTCGATAAAGCTCAATCAAACGGTGCCGATGATCGGATTCCTCATCGCGCATTTTTTCAAACATCCTCGCTGTCGCGGGATACGCGTCGCGCAAACCTTCGGCAAAATCGCCATAGATGCGGGCATCATCCTCCTCGGAACTGATCGCCAGCGCCAGAATTTCACGCTCGGAAAGGGATTTGAAGGATCGCATGGCCTTCAAGATAACACGATAAGAACGTACTTTTATAGGTGTAAACCCTGTTTTCAGTGACGATGGATCAGTCGCGCCGGAAACAAAAATGAGGATGCGCAACGACAGATCCTTTGCCGTTGTCCAGCGGTCGTGAAACAAATATTGCTCAGGTTTCAGATCTTCTGTCTTGTAGTCGATCCCTTCTTCAAGAGCATTCCACCATGTTCATGTTCCAATTTTGAAAAGCGCAAAACGAACCCACCGTTGGAAGATGACAAGGTAAGGTGACAAGTGGAAAGAAAATGTTCAACATCCCTTTTTTTAGCCCGGTCGCTCGCGACCGGAGTTCGACCATCAAAACCGGTCGCGAGCAACCGGACTAAAAAGGTGACAACGTTCCGCTGTGTTCCAAGGCGTTCCACCATATTGAGGTATTGTGAAAATGCGAAACGAACCCAATTTGAGAGAGGGATCATCATAGGTCTTTTAGCAACAATCTCTTGCGAGCAAAGAATTGAACGCTACCATTTCCCACTCAATTGCGATCTGATGGGGATTGCAGTGATGTTCAGGGTCATAGATGGAGGTCTCGCGATGACAGGGACAAATCGTTCGATCCGGGTCTGGGTGATTGGTGGATTGACAGCGGCTGGACTGGCGGCGGTGACGTTGCCCGCGATCCTCGTCGCTCAGGAACAACCGGCTGCTCCGGCTGCGCCCGCAGCGCCGGCAATGAAGCGCCCCGAAGCTGACATGCAGGTGATGAACCGCGCGTTCCGAACGCTCATGGCAAACGCAAAAGACGCCACCAAGAACGAAGTCAGTCTCGCTGCACTGGCGACGCTGGAACAAGCCTCGATCGCCAGCAAAGGCGAGATACCCCCGACGATCGCATCACTGGCTGATGCCGAGAAAACAACCAAGCTTGTCGAGTACAAGAAGGAAATGATCAAGCTCATTCGCCAGGAATTGGACACCGAGGAAGCGCTGCTCGCCGGCGACAACGCCAAGGCCGCCGAACTGGTCACCGCCATGAACGCGACCCAACGCGAAGGACACATGCAGTTTCGCGGTCGTCGCGGCGGCTGATTGATGCTTGGTGAGAATTGGACGAAGCAAACAACACGTGGCCCCGCGAGCCGCCGCCAAACGGGTATCCTTGCGGCCGGTGCTTAAATGGAATAGTCCTCGGTGAAGACCCGCCCGTGCCTTGGCGCGACGTAGACGTCGCTGCCAACCCTGAAATGTTCTGCGTGGAACATCTCATGAGGAAGTTCCACAAAAACACTTTGCCCATCGTTGCGCGCCAGTTCAATCTTCACGACGGGCCCCGCTGAGTTGATGCGGATGATCCTCGCCGCCACCGAATGCCCGTTGGTCTGTTGTTGATGAATTGCCAGTTCGTGCGGACGAACCAGCAATCGAGCCGGCTTGCTTGCGCCGTCGTCGGCTGGATCAAAACTCAACGAATCAAAATCGTTGCGACCTCCTTTCAGCCGACCATGGAAAAGATTCACGTTTCCCAGAAATTCCATGACAAACTGATTGGCGGGACTGTGAAAAACCTCGTCCGGCGTGCCGACCTGTTCGATCCGCCCCTTGTTCATCACCACAATCCGGTCGGCAACCTCCAGCGCCTCTTCCTGGTCATGCGTCACAAACACGCTGGTGACGTGAATTTCATCGTGCAATCGACGAAGCCAACGCCTCAGGTCCTGCCGCACGCGCGCGTCAAGCGCACCAAAAGGTTCATCGAGCAGCAGCACCTTGGGGTCGATCGCCAGCGCCCTGGCCAGCGCCACTCGCTGGCGTTGGCCGCCAGACAGTTGCCACGGAAACCGCTTCTCAATGCCTTCGAGCTGAATGAGCTTGAGGAGATCTCGCACGCGCTGGTTGATCGCCTCGCGCGATGGCCTGATCTTTCGCGGTCGAACGCGCAAACCAAAAGCGATATTCTCAAACACGGTCATGTGCCGGAACAGCGCGTAATGCTGAAAGACAAACCCGACCTGCCGATGACGAACCGACGTTTGAACCACATCCTCACCATCGAACAAAACCTGACCGGCCCCATCGGTTGTTTCCAGGCCGGCAATGATCCGCAGCAGAGTCGTTTTGCCCGAACCCGACGGGCCAAGCAGCGCCGTAAGCTGGCCATTGGGGATGGTGAGATTGACGTCATCCAGCGCCTTGAACGCGCCAAACTGCTTGTTGATGTTTTTAAGTTCTATGCTCACGCCTTGCTCGCTTCGATTTCGCGATGAATGCGCCACTCGACAATGGACTTGAGCACCAGCGTGACCAACGCCAGGACTGCCAACAGCGACGCAACCGCAAACGCCGCAACGAAGTTGTATTCGTTGTAAAGAATTTCGATATGCAGCGGCATGGTGTTGGTCTGTCCGCGCACATGGCCGGACACAACCGACACTGCGCCAAATTCTCCCATCGCCCGGGCATTGCACAGGATCACGCCATATAACAGCGCCCATTTCACATTGGGCAGCGTCACCCGCCTGAACATCTGGAAACCATTCGCGCCCAGCGAGAGCGCTGCCTGCTCCTCCTCACTGCCCTGTTCCTGCATCAGGGGGATCATTTCGCGCGCGACAAACGGAAACGTTACAAAAATTGTCGCCAGCACGATTCCCGGAACTGCAAAGATGATCCGGATGTTATGATCGCTCAGCCAATGACCAAACAACCCCTGAAGCCCGAATAATTCGACGAAAATCAATCCCGAAATGACCGGCGATACCGCAAACGGAAGATCGATCAGCGTAATCAGTAGGCTCTTGCCGAGGAACTCGAACTTGGCGATCGCCCAGGAAGCGGCAAGTCCAAAAACCAGGTTTGCCGGAACCGCGATGAGGGACGTCAGCAGAGTCAGCTTGATGGCAGATACCGCGGCGGGATCTTGCAGGCCATTGAAATAAGCGCCAAGCCCCTTTCGCAGCGCTTCGGTCATGACCGCCGCAAGTGGAACCAGCAGGAACACGCCGAGAAATGCCAGCGTGATGGAAATGAGCGTCCATTTGACCACGTGATCATCCGCCCTTTCCAAATCGCCGAGCCACCCACCACTGAAGCAGGTTCACCGCAAGCAGGATAACAAACGACGCAACCAGCATGACAACCGCAATCGCGGTTGCGCCGGCATAGTTGAATTCCTCGAGTTTCATGATGATCAGCAGCGCGCTGATTTCCGTCTTCATGGGCATGTTGCCGGAGATAAAGACGACCGAACCGTATTCGCCCAGGGCGCGGGCAAAGGATAACGCAAAACCAGTCAGCAGGGCCGGCAACAGCGCGGGCAGAATCACTCGAATGAACGTTTGGATATGCCTTGCGCCAAGACTCGCCGCCGCTTCTTCAATCTGCGGATCGAGGTCTTCCAACGCCGGCTGTAAAGTCCGCACAACAAACGGCAACCCGATGAACGTGAGCGCGATCGTCACGCCCAGTGGAGAAAAGGCTGCATGTATTCCCAGTGGTTCGAGATATCGGCCGATCCATCCGTTCTTCGCATAAACAGCCGTCAGCGCAATGCCCGACACCGCGGTCGGCAACGCAAACGGCAAATCAACCAAGGCGTCCACGATCTTCTTACCGGGAAATTCGTAGCGCACCAGCGTCCACGCGACAATGAGGCCGAACACCGCGTTGATACAGGCGCCGATGAACGATGCGCCTATCGTCAGCTTGTAGGAAGCCACCACCCGCGGATCGCTGATCGTTCCCCAGAACTGCGACCACGTCAGTGTGGCCGTCTTGAGAAACAGGCTGGATAACGGGACCAAAACGATCAGGCTGAGGTATACGAACGTATACCCCAGCGTGATGCCAAATCCAGGCAGGACACTGTGCTGTTTGAGCCGCATGTTAAAAACCGCGCGGGCCGACGGTGCTGGCGGAGGAAGAGGTGGACACCGCCGGCCCCGCGCGTTCAATCACTTCTATTTTCCAGGCTGATAAATCTGGTCGAATACGCCCTTGTCGTCGAAGTGAGTCTTCTGGGCTTTTGTCCACCCGCCGAACAGTTCGTCGATCGAGAACAACTGAACAGCCGCAAACTTGTCGGCATATTTCGACGCCACCTCCGGCAGGGTCGGACGATAGAAGTTCTTCGCGGCAATCTCCTGTGCTTCGGGAGTGTAGAGGAACTTCAGATAACCATCCGCCACCACGCGCGTGCCATGCTTATCAACGACCTTATCGACAATCGCCACCGGCGGCTGGGCGAGAATGCTGATGGAAGGCGTGATGATCTCAAACTTATCCGCGCCGAATTCCTTGAGTGTCAGATGGGCTTCGTTCTCCCAGGCCAGCAGCACATCGCCAATTTCCCGTTGAGCAAATGTCGTCGTCGATCCGCGAGCACCCGAATCGAGCACCGGCACGTTCTTATAGAGCGCGGTGATGAATTCGCGAGCCTTGGCGTCGTCGTTGTTGTTTTTCTTGAGCGCGTATCCATAGGCTGCAAGATAAGCCCATCGTGCACCGCCCGACGTCTTGGGATTGGGGACGATCACCGCAACGCCGGGCTTGATTACATCGTTCCAATCCTTGATGCCCTTGGGATTTCCCTTGCGAACCACAAAGACGATGGTGGATGTAAACGGCGTGCTGTGATTGGGCAACCGCGATTGCCAATCCGCCGGCAACAGGCTGCCATTCTGCGAGATTGCGTCGATGTCATACGCCAGTGCGAGCGTGACCACGTCCGCTTCAAGACCATCAATCACCGCCCGCGCCTGTTTACCCGAGCCGCCGTGCGATTGGTTGACTGTGACATTGACGCTCGTTTTGGCTTTCCATGCCTCTACAAACTTTGCATTGATATCCTGATACAGTTCGCGAGTCGGGTCATACGAAACATTGAGCAGCGAAACATCCGCCGCCCGGACCATTCCGCCAACACCGATGGCAATGACTGATGCAACGGTTGCAACGATAAATTTTTTAAGCGAAGACATTGTTATTTCCTTTCATCAATTCGGATTTCAGATACCCAGGCCGCCTTCAACGTATTCAGCGGCTCGCAAATCCCGGTCGAGCTTGTGCTGGAGCCGGGTAACAAACTTCAGAAGCGTGAGGCGCATTTCCGGAGAACTGTCCGGCTGCTCTCGGACGAACTCGTGGCAATTGACCACCAGAGTGGCGAGCAGATCGCGGGTTGCGCGTCGATAACCCGCATCAAATCCTTCACGCTGGTATGCGCTGACGATGCTGCCGAGTACATCGTTTTCAGGTTCGAAGATGACGGCAGCATCGTTCATGACTCATAACAACAACTGGAACTGAGCGCGGAGAACGACCTGGTCGTCGCCGCCCGGAAGGAAGCCCAGGCCGCTGAGGTCCGGCGTTGAGGGCACCCCGTTGGGCAGCCAGGTCAGGTCAACCGTGAACTTGCCATTGTGTCCGCCAAACGCGAAC
>DASZXJ010000041.1:0-21242 GCA_035545895.1 Tepidisphaeraceae bacterium
TCATCGACCAATCCGCTTGTCCGATTCGTCATATGGCGCGCACTTTTGTGCAGTTTCATGGAGCCTACAGACAAGAATTTGATCCACAGATTTCACAGATGACACAGATTAGGAAATGAAGGGGGAAAAAGAGAGAACGGTTGAAAGACCGTGGGACTTGAATTGTGGAGTGAAATTCATCTCCAGTTGATCGGGTCCCCGGGCAAAGCCCGGGGCTTTAGCCCCGGGGCTGTGGGCATTTCGGATTTCGGATTGTGGATTTGGGAATTGGAGTTGCGCGAAATGAGTCCGCCTGGCGCAACAAAGGAGCCATTGGTCACTGGATCTTCGTCATTCGGATTTGGTCATTCGTCATTCAGGTTATGGTCATTGGGATTTTGTTGGTCATTGGGACTTGGCCATTTAGCGCATTCTTCGATTGTAGTTATATTGTCGAATATGTCTCATCTTGAAGATCTTCTTGCCGAGTATTACGAATGGGGCAGCCATGTCGTGAAGTGCAATACACTCGTCGGCAGACGACAACACGGCGGCTGGGAAATGGAGTTGGATATCATCGCGTACAGCCCTGAGAACAAAATCCCACATCTCGAGCCGTCGCTCGATGCTCTATGCTGGACGAAACGCCAAGAACGATTCAAGAAGAAGTTTAATGCCGGACGAAAATATATCTTTAAGGACATGTTTCCGTGGTTACCGCCGGATACGCAGATTATTCAACGTGCGATCCTGGTTAGCGCGGGCGAGCATCGTAGGACTCTCGCTGGGGCCGAAGTCCTGAGTGTAGACGAAATGATCGGTGAGATAAAGCAAGCGGTCGCCTGCAAAGGACCCGCCTCGCGTGCCGCGATTTCCGAGCGATATCCGCTGCTCAGAACGATTCAACTCGTAGTTTGCGGGCATTATCGACTCGCTGATAGCAATACGGCGAAAGAATGATTCTGCCGGACACTGATTTTCGCTTATATTTTTCGATAGATAGGCAATGTCGGCAACCGCGTCACAAATATCCACGTTGCCCTTAGTGTGCGGCATAATCGCATTTGCCGCGAGCCTGATCGCAACTGCTTTGCTGTATCTTGACCCGGGCATTCATGCACCGGGCACAATTGCGATTTCCAACCATGCGATCCTCGGATTTGGATCAGTAGCCATCATGTTGGTTGCGATGCCCGGAGGTTTGGTGGGAGGCTGGGTCTAAATGGTCAGTTTCACGTCGAATCGTCGTGCGTGGATGCGAGCGGCAATTGCATTCGTCCTTGCCGTAATGGCGCCAGCTCTTTTCCTGACCGCAGTGCGACTCTACCCCATATTAAATCCAAACCATCGCTGATCGGTACATCAATCACTTACGTTCCATGATTGACCTGCTTCATCACCTCCGCTGCGATTTCGAATGAGTTCATTCGCGCCGCGTGATCGTAAATGTTCGCGGTGAACATCAGTTCATCGGCCTGTGTGCCTTCGATGATTTCCGTCAATCCCTTGTGGATCGATTCCGGCGAGCCGACGACGGAATATTGTGTTCTCTGATTCGTGGCCATCTCCTCGGATTCGGACCAGAGGCCTTCCATCGAATCCACAGGCGGAGGAAGCTCGCTCGGATTGCCTCGAACCATATTCAAAAACGCCTGCTGCATCGAGGTCATCAGCTTGCGACCTTGCGCATCGGTGTCGGCTGCGAATACGTTGACGCCGACGATGGCGTGCGGCTTATCCAATTGCCTCGATGGCCTGAAATTCGTGCGATACAGTTCCAGCGCAACATGCAGATAGTCCGGCGCGAAATGCGACGCAAACGCAAAGGGCAATCCTTGAATTGCAGCCAATCGTGCGCTGAAATCGCTGGAGCCCAGGAGATAAATCGGCACATTCAATCCCTCGCCGGGCACGGACCGTATTGGCGCCGGGCGCGCTGTAGAAATATTGCTGGAGTTCCTCCAGGTCCTTGGGAAACGTGTCGCCATTGGTGCCGAGATATCTTCGCATGACGCGGGAGGTTTTCGCATCGCTGCCGGGCGCCCGGCCCAGCCCCAGGTCGATCCGGCCCGGATAAAGAGATTCAAGCGTGCCGAACTGTTCGGCGATCGCCAGCGGCGCGTGATTGGGAAGCATGATTCCGCCGGCGCCGACGCGAATGTGTTTCGTGCCGCCGGCGACGTGGCCGATCACCACGGAAGTCGCGGCGCTGGCGATTCCCGGCATGTTGTGATGTTCCGCCAGCCAGTAGCGATGATAACCAAGGGCTTCAGCATGCCTGGCGAGTTCAAGAGTATTGTGCAACGACTGAGCCGCGGTCGAGCCTTGAGTGATGGGGGAAAGATCAAGCAGGGAATAGAGAATCGGCTTGATTTCGGACATCGCCATGGCCAACTATAGCCGCGCAGTTGGCCGGCATGTCTTGTCCACAACATCATTCGTATGTTGTATCGCGGCGAGCAACGCGGAAAACTATGCCGGCGCCTGGATGTTGACCGAGGCGATTCGTTTGCCGCCATAACGTAATTCCTGAAGCGCCGTTCCTGGCGGGACCAGAAAAGCGATCCAGGCATCGGTGGGCCTGGCGCTGTCAACCCTGGGAACCTCGGCAGGAGCGGCCTCGGCGTTGTATCGCGCGATGACTCGATCCGCCGGGCCTACTTTTACCTTCGCCCAGCCGCCTGCGGGCTTGTACGTTTTTCCCGCCGAGTCCGCCAACTCGAACTGATTGAGTTTTTGCGCCCATTCCCATGGATCGCGGCTGACCGGAATTCCGGCAATCTGGACCATCGCCTGGCCATTGGTCCAGAATTCCCTGGTCATGACGTCGCCGATCTGTTCAAGCGGCTGGGTCGGGTTGATTTCAAGCTTCGCGAATTTTTTCTCACGAATGGTCGAGGTTCCCGCGGCGAAGGTGGTGTCGCCGGCGTCGCCGTCATATCGTCCGGCGTTAAAAGGCATGAAGAAATCGGCGGACGCTTCGGGCTTGATCGATTCGATGGGTGCGCTCGCTGGAGCAGCGGCCGGCGCCGGGGCGGCAGGGATCACAAGGTTTTTCGGAATGGCGAGCCCCGCCTTGCGAAGCACGCTTTTTTCTGGAACCGGCGGCGGCTCGCGTTTCACTTCCTGACCCGCCAACTCGACCAGGGCCGCGCGTTTGGCTTCGAGGAACACGCCGGCGCCGATCTGCATCGGTGCGGTTTTATTTTTCGGATCGATGACGATGCCCAATTCATCGCGGGAAATCTGGAAGACAAAATCGACCACTCCATCGGCGGGCACGATCAGGAAATCATCAGGCCGATTCGCACGAACAAAGATCGCGCTTTTGACGTAATCCAATGTGCCCATTGGAATATGATTTTTGCCTGCGGCCAGCAGCCGAACCGCTGCCGTGCCGATGCGAACATTTTGATCGCTATCAGCAGCCGAGCCGGCAAAGCTCACACGCACGATCAGGATCATGTTGGAAGGATCGGACTGGATCGATGGTTTCAGACCTCCCCCGCTCCAGCGGATGGAAAGCAAGGCTGAAATCTCACCATCTGCCTGAGGCAGGGCATTCACCGTGTAAAGGCCATCGACGGAAACCTGCTGCTCGCGGCCTCCCGCGTTAAAGGCGGTGTGTTTAGCGCCAACCTGCACGCCCAGACGGGCATTAAAGGCTTCATCCAGATAGGACGGATGAATGTCGATAAGATTGGTTTTCCATGACAATGCGCCGGCGCTGAAATGCGCAACCGCATTCAACACGATGTCATCGACCGGAATCAGCAGATGCGATTGAGTTTCCGGGGAAAATGTTTCAGACTTGAGGGCGTCGCTCACCGTGCCTTCATGATTCTGTCCCTGGATGGGTATTGCAACGTTTTGAGGACCGTTGAGCTGGTATCTGGAGTACCCGCCGATCGATGGTCCAAAGGGGAGAAGTTGAATGGCGATGACAAGTGTTCCGACGGCAAAAATGCCGGCAATCAGGCCCATCACGGCGCCGCCGATTTTATCGACCATGAGCAGAACGCGCACATTTCCCGGTATATTTTTGTCCAAAATCGCTCGAAGGATTCCATAGCCAAGCGCGAACAAAGAAACGAGCGAAACCGCGTGCGCCAGGTCGGGCATGTAAGGGGAAAGGAGTCTGGCAACCGGCTCATGAAACGAAATTGCCACCGCCGAAGCGATCATGGCGATGATCGCGGAGAGCATCGCGGAAAAAAAGCCCTGGATGTAATGAAAGAACGCGATCGCGGCGAGCAGAACGATTACTAACAAGGTGATGATCATTGCAAGAACTCCGAGTGAAGAGTTTTGATATTGCTATCGTGGCTTTTTCCCGCCCGATCCAGGGGGCGTATCCGCGCCGATGCGCATCACCCGGGCAATTTCCTGAAGACTGGTCTGTCCGGAAACGGCCCGCGACAGCGCGATCTCCTGGAGATATTTTTGTCGCTGTTTTTTGAAGATCATTTTCAGTTGATTATCCGAGCCGCCGCCGAGGATGATCTGGCGGACCTCGTCGTCGATGACGAACATTTCAAAGATCCCGGCACGCCCCTTGAAGTGCATGTCCATGCAGAACTCGCACACCTGTGGCCGGCCACGGTTGTCGGTCAAGGGCTGGCTTCGCGCCTGGAAAAGTTTGCCGACGCGTTCGGGGGGCATGTTGAGTTTGCGAAGCGTGTCGGGGTCGGGGTTGTAATCCATTTTGCAGGCGCTGCAGAGTTTTCGCAGGAGTCGGCCGGCAACGATCAATTTCAAATCCTTGATCGCCCGCTTGTCGTCACCGACGAGGCTGCGCCACAATTTCAGCGCTTCAAAGACCCCGCCCGAGCGCAGGCCGACGTATGCGCGCCTGCCGGTTGCCGCGAAATCCGCCAGCGCTTCGGCACTGGCGGGTTGTTCGACTCGATCAACCATCAAAACGTCAGGCTCCTGGCTGGTCACCCATGTGACCTGCTTGGCCTCTTCGCCGGCGCCGGGCGCCAACTTGTGCTGGGTCACGCCTTCCAGGTCGATTTGCGGCTCCCGCTCGATGGATTGAATGTTAGAGAGAAATGCGTCATGTCGCCGAAGGATGGCATAGGAAAGCGACGTCAAGCCATGACCTTTGGGCGCGGCGAGCAAGACAATCCCCTGCCCTTCCGCGATGGTCTGTTCCAAAAGCTCAAGCTGCTCTTCAGTCAGGCCAAGCTGATCCACTCGCAATTCGTATCTCTTTTTCGGCTCAATTTCGACGACTACCGATTCTCCCGCGGTTGAACCGGCTGTTTGAATTTGGATTTCACGCTTCTTTCCTTCGACGAGAAGCTTCATCGAGCCTGTCTGGGGCTTGCGACGGTCGTTGATATCCAGACCCGCCAAACGCTTAAACAGCGTTACTGAGGCGGCGGCATCTTCCTTGGGGATGGTCTTCCCGTCCACCGCGACGCCGTCCACACTGTATTTTACCGATGCAGCGCCGTCGGTTGGACGCAGTTCAATTCGCTCGGCACCGCGACGAACGGGTTCGGCCAACATGGTCTGGGCGGCGTTGTATGCGGGTTCGTCCGGAGATTCCGACTCGGGAGGCGCAAAGGGTGTGCCCTTGCGATCCAGTAGCACCAAGCCGCCGGATTCGGCCGCAGCATCTTTCTTTTTTTTGCTTCCAACCTTGCTTTGGACGTACTTGTTGATTTGCTTGGTCAAATCCCCCAAGCCGATCTTTTGGTGTCGCAGGATCAGATAGACCGCGATTTCCGCCACGGCGACGATGACAAAGGCGGTCATCGCCAATGCATAAGAAGGCAGGGTGAGGAAGAGCAGGAATGCGAAAAACAGTCCCGCCAGAAAGACCATGTTGAGGATCGTTCGCGGCAAACGCGCATGTTCGGCATCCTTGTCGATCCAGGTCAGCATCTTCGCCCAAATTGCTATGACGATAAGCAGGGGGACGACTTTCAAGGGATCAATGTAGTTGCCGTACTCTATCGCTGCCACGATCTGACTCACCTGCATCGCTTCTCCTTAACCGCCCGCAAGCGGAGACCCATTATTCTAAGCCAGAATCAACGTTTCTGCCAAACTTGCGTTTGTTGGAACGCTCGCGCCATATTCGTACAATCGCCAGTTCGAACATGTTCCGCCATTTGCCCAACTTGTTGACGAGCATGCGGCTTGTACTGGCGATCATCTTTTTCGGCATGCTTTCCTGGTATCAGTACGAAGGCCGAGGCGATCCGACATTCTTGAATATAGCATTTCTGGTCTATGCCGTTGCGTTGGTCACCGACTTTCTCGACGGCTACTTGGCGCGGAAATATGATCTCGAAACACCATTTGGCCGCGTGGTTGATCCTTTTGTCGACAAGGTGCTGGTTCTGGGGAGCTTTCTATTTTTTGCCGGAAAAAATTTTATTATTCCCGATCATGACGCCACGAGTCCGTATGTCGTCAAGACGATTACCGGCGTGGCACCGTTTATGGTCGTCATTTTGCTTTCGCGGGAGCTTCTGGTAACCAGCCTGCGGGGAATGGCCGAAAGCACCGGGCAAAACTTTGGCGCACAGCTTAGCGGCAAACTTAAAATGGGGTTTCAGTCCGCGACGATTGTGGTGATCCTCGCCTACGTGAATTATCTGGGCTGGCTTGTCCGGCATGATCTGGAAAACGGGGCAAGATGGTTTCGCGATGGTTGCATCTGGTTTACGATTGTCATCACGATTTTCAGTGGAATTTTGTATTTGCAACGCGCTGTGGCGATGTATCGGCAAATCGAGAGCTGAGTGCTTGCCACCTGCTTCTCTCGACCTGTGACGCATTTCGAGTAGGCTTACGTCATGCCCAAGCAATCCAACGCCATCAAGCGGGCGGTTTTCCCCGGCCAGTTTGATCCAATCACCAACGGCCACCTCGACGTCATCGCGCGTGGGGTGAAACTGTTTGACGAGTTAATCGTCGCCGTCGGAATCAATCCCGATAAGCCGGAATTTTTTACGCTGGACGAGCGGCAGGAAATGATCGCGCAATTGCTTAAGAGCATCCCCAAGACAAAGGTCATGAAATATTCCGGTTTGACCGCGGATTTTGTGAGAAGGGTCAAAGCCACCGCAATCCTTCGCGGAATCCGCGATGTTTCGGATTTGCGATACGAATTTCAACTGGCATTGGCGAATCGCGCGGTGGGTGGAATTGAGACGGTTTTCATCATGACCGGCGACCATTATGCCCTGACCAGCAGCAGCCTGATTCGACAGGTCGTTTCATTGGGTGGCGACGTCGATACGCTTGCTCCACTGTTACCCAAACTCGTCATCAAGCGGCTTCGCGCTATCCAGCGGCTGGGCAAGCGTTTACCGCCGCCTGCGGCCCATGAGGCTATTGATTGATTGACGAACAGGTACGGAAGTATTGATAGGGAAGCAGTTTACAAGCAGTGCCATTTAGCCCCGCCGTTTGCGGCGGGTTTTCGAGCGCCAAAACCCGCCGGAAGCGGCGGGGCTAAAATGAACCCATCTCAAACGGACCCACTACCGCTTGCGGCAGTTTTAAGACGTTTTGGGATTCCGCCATAAACGTTGCTCCACAATACCTGATCGTTCAAATCCGCCATTACGATGGAAATTTCTTGACTAAATTGCCAAAAAGGGAATACTTCATGATGGCGAAAGCCCGTAAGGGCTTATAAAGAGGCAACAATTGCGGGGGAGACAACGAGGCGTTGGTTTTCTGCCTGCGTATTTTTTTCAACCAGGCTTTTCATGCATCGGCGGTGTTCGCCGGTGTAAACATTTTGGATCGTCGTTGAGGGTTATCCGGTTTCCGGCAGGTATCGAGCCTTGTATCATTTGGCTCAACGCTGCACTCATATCTACATCGTCTAACCGGCCGGCAAAGATCTCCCGATGCGACATATCGAAAGGAGCTTCATTATGAAGCAACTTCATCGGACGAGGGCATTCACCCTCGTGGAATTGCTGGTCGTTATCGGCATTATTGCTCTGCTGATCTCGATCCTGTTACCGTCTCTCAATCGCGCACGTGAGACGGCCAATCGTGTTAAGTGCGCTGCGAACCTGAAGTCCATCGGCCAGTCATTGTTGCTTTATGCTGGTGACAACCACGGTGCCTACCCACGCACCATGGGCGCTAATAGCTCAGCCGCTCTTCCAACTTGGGGTAGTTGCGCGACGTCGACAACTCCGTTTATCGGCACCCCTGGGGCCCAGCGTCCTTATGATTATGACATCAGCGCTGCCTTGTACTTGCTCTTGTCGACGCAGGACATCACCGGCGATGTATTTGTGTGCCCAAGCAGCGGCGCCACCAAGTGGGACTTTGGCGGCGGCTCTAACACCGCTCAATGCTGGTCCAATTGGAACGGTGCTTCTGATGTAACCCTCCACATCAGCTATAGCATCCAGTTTCCATGGGGCGATAGTGGTTCCGGTTTCAAGTGGAATAGCTCACAGGCTGCGGATGCCGCCATCATGGCTGACATCAACCCGGGTACACCCAATACCTTGAACAACGTCGGTTCGGGTGCCGGCGGTTCAAGTGATAATGTGTTGGCCGTTCTCCCAAGCTCAGGCGCATCAACCGGCTTGAAGTTTGGCAACAGCAACAACCATGACAAGGATGGTCAGAACGTTCTGTATGGCGATGGTCACGTAGACTTCCAGCAGACCCCATTCTGCGGCGCGAATGGTGACAACATTTATGCTCGCCGTGCATCCTCCACGAACAGTCAGAACCTATCGGATTCTACAAATCCGTTTATGTGCAGCTATGACGGCAAGGACAGCGTTCTGTTGCCCAATGACTAATTGAACCATTCTTTCAAAGAACGTTTCAATACAGTTAAAGGAGGCCCGTCCCGAAAGGGGCGGGCCTCTTTGTTTGTTATTGCATTGCAATTCGTTCGACTTCAGCAATTCGAAACAATGATTTGGCTCATGTGATTTCCAGCTTCGGCCCGCTCTCTGTCATATTCTGCTTGCTGACTGCGCCTGCGAAATGACCGGTCAGCGACTCCAGCGCCGCTCGCAATCCTGGATTGCCTTCGAAATTGGCCGAGGGGTTTCCTGCGTCGCTGTTGACCCGCAGTTCAGGATAAAGCGGTATTGCGCCCAGGAAATCCAGCCCCAGATCGGTTGCGGCGCGCTCGGCGCCGCCCTTGCCGAATAGATCAACGACGCTTCCATCGGGCATCGGCATGTAACTCATGTTTTCCACGATCCCGATGACCGAAGCACCAAGCTGCTGAAACATCTTCACTGCACGAACCGCATCATCCAGCGCCACCTGCTGCGGCGTCGCGACAACCACCGCGCCGGTCAACGGCAAAAGCTGGCATAACGTCAGCGGCACATCACCCGTGCCCGGCGGAAGATCGACAATCAGGTAATCCAGTTCCGGCCATTGCGTGTTGTCCAATAGCAATTGTTTGAATGCGCCGTGCGCCATTGGACCGCGCCAAATCAGCGGCTTGTCCTGCTCGACCAGCGAGCCGATCGTGATCGCATGAATGCCATGCACGAAATGCGGGATGATTTTATTGGCTTTGACTTGAGGCGGCACGCCTCGGATGCCGAGCATCGTCGGCATGCTGGGGCCGTAAATATCTCCATCCATTAGCCCGACTTTGGCTCCCCGCCGCGCCAGTCCCACCGCGATATTGACGGCCACCGTTGATTTGCCCACGCCCCCCTTGCCGGCACCGACCGCCACGACGTTTTTCACTTGAGGCAGCACATCGGTCCTCGGCTGCCTGGGCCCGCGCGTGTTGGCGGTCAGGTTCAGCTTCACGTCCTGCACGCCGATGCGCTCCAAAGCGGCTTTGACATCCTTTTCGATCACATCCTTCAACGGGCAGGCAGGCGTGGTCAGTTCGACGGTGAGTTCCACCGACTGCCCCTGGACCTTCACCTCTTTAACCATATTCAACGTGACAATGTCCTTGAATAGCTCCGGATCTTTCACAGTCCGAAGCGCTTGGATCACTTGCTGCTGATTCACCGGCATAGTTGGAGTCCAATTCAATAAAAGGTCGAGGGATTATAGCGATTCTGCCGCCAAGGTCTTGGGGTGCCCTGATTCCAAATTGGCTTGGCCGTACTAAGATCATTCCATGGAGCAGACGACGACGGTACTGCCGACCGGCATCAACGAACGGGTCAGCGATGGCGACGACGGCTGGCACGCGCCCGACCCCGTTACACTCGAAGACGGCTCAATCGTGCAGTTATACAAGGACGGCGAAGCGCTTGCAGCCGCGTTTTCGGCAATCGAAAACGCCCGGCATCGAATCTGCCTGGAAGTCTATATCTTTGCCTCGGACAGCACCGGGCGGGCGTTTGCCGATCTTCTCAGCCGCAAAGCGGCGCAAGGCGTGCAGGTTCTGCTCATTTACGATTCGTTCGGCTCGCTTACTTCCGACCGCGAAATGTTTCGCCAGATGCGCGCCGCCGGCGTGAAAATGCGGCAATTTCATCCGATCAGACCCTGGGAAAGTCATTTTTCGTGGCGGCCATGCAATCGCGATCATCGCAAATTGCTGGTGATCGACGATCAAATTGCCGGCATGGGCGGGCTGAACGTCGGGCGCGAATACGCCGGCTCATGGGTCATTCGTCCCCGCAAAGGCGAGCAATGCGACGCGTGGCGCGACAACGCGATCGGCATCACCGGGCCAGCGGCGCATCGATATCTCCGCTGCTTTGCCAAGACGTGGCATTACGCGACACGAGGCGGAAAAATTCGAAATGCCGAGTTCGATTACAACACCGAGTCGCTCCGCCGTCCCAAAGCACCCGGCGATGACCTGTGCATATTGGCGTCTGTTCCAACCATGAACAGTCCCGTCCGTCCGATGCTTCACAGCATTTTGCGAAGCGCAACCAAAAGCATCCGAATGACCATGGCTTATTTCGCGCCGGATGACGACCTGATTAACGAGCTCTGCCGTGCTGCCAGGCGAGGCGTCAACGTGCAGCTCATGCTGCCCGCGGTCTGCGATGTAAAGCCCCTGCTCATCGCCGCGCGCAGCTTTTATGAAAAGCTGCTCACGCAGGGCGTGATCGTCTACGAACGCCAGTCGGTCGTGCTGCACGCCAAGACCATGACCATCGACGCGCACACCACCGTCATCGGCTCGCTGAACCTAGATTATCGAAGCATCGAATATAACCTCGAACTGTCATCGGTCATCCGCTCGGACATCTTCGGACAGCAGATGCACGATTTGTTCGACAATGATGTGCGTTACGCCAGGCGCATTAACCTGAAGGAATGGCGTCGTCGCCCCACTCGCGATCGGCTGGTGCAGTGGGCGGTCAGCCGAGCGAGATATCTGCTCTGAAAAGTTCACTCGCAAAGCACATCGATGCAAAGAATGTACATCTTGGTATTCAGCGAGTCGCGGAAGCAGGTGCTGATCGTGCGACACAGATTGCCGCTGGCCAGCGAGACATACGGGTCGGTCGTGTATTTGTGCAATTCGACGTCCAGAAGGACGTAATAATATTCCTTGAGCGAATGGTCCGCTCCTCGCGGCGCCGGCCTGAAGATCACGCCGTTGCCGCGTGAGGGAATCGCGGGATTGCAAACGGTTGAACTCACCTGCGTACCCGATTCATCCAGCACGTATACGCATTCGACATTTTGATATTGCTTGATGGTTGCATCCAGCACCTGATCGAATTGCTCGACGGGGCACTTGGTCAATTCACAGAGTATTTCATTCAGAATGATGTTAAACCGGCGATGCTGAAGTTTGCGATCATTGATCCGGTCGATCATGTGCGACTTGTATTTTCGTGCCAGCGCGTCGATTCTCGAAGCCGCGTCGGAACAGGTCAGCGTGCCGGGCATTTCCGGCCGGCCCAGGAAAAAGCCCTGCAGCAAATCCGCGCCGAGCTCGAGCGCGATGATCGCCTCTCGTTCCGTTTCGACCCCCTCGGCCACCACCAGCGCACCAATACGCCGCGCCAGATGAACCAGCGATTTGAACGTTTCCTGCCTGTGATAATCATTCTCAATGCCGCTCACCAGGCAGCGATCCAGCTTCAAAACATCCGGCTTGATGAGAGGCACGCGGTCGAGATTGGAATGTCCCACACCAACATCGTCGAGGACCAATAGAAATCCGTAATGCCGCAGCGCATCGAGCAACCCGCGCAGCCGACCGGCATCTTCAAACGCGTTTTCCAGGATTTCGACCGCGACATTCCGCGGTTTGAGATTGGCTGCGTCCATCTGCCGCAACAGGTTCTCCAGGGCATTGCCGTCCTGCTGGAGCGCCCGCGCGTCGAAATTCAGAAAGAGAATCAAATCCTCGGAACGCTGTAATTGTGAAAATGTGCGGATGGCGGTGGCGCGGCAGAGGCGTTCCAGTTCAAGCGTCACACCCTCCTGAGCCGCCATCCCGAACAGCTTTGCCGGGCTGATCAGTTCATCATCTGACAGCCCAATCCCGAACAGCGCTCGAGACAGCGCCTCGACGCCGACCACGCCGCGCGAAAGTGCTTCAGCGCCAACCAGGGTTCGCTGGCGTGCCGACAGGATCGGCTGAAAGAACGTCACGACACTTTGCGACTCGATGATCTTGCGTGCAGTGGTGGAAAATTGTTGATGAACAGCAGCTACGGCCAAGTGTTGTCCTCACCCGCGCCATACGCGGATACAAATGGGTTCCCGCTTCCTTATCGGCCGGAGCTTCGCACTTCATAAATCGACAGAACTGGATGGATTATTGCTGCTTAGAAGTTAAGCAGATTTGCAATATAAAGCGCCATTTAATCGGGCTTGCCTGCGATTTGATCGGGGTTTTCAGGGTAAAATGCCGCTGAAAACTTCCGTGGCCGGTCCGGTCATATAGACGCAATTGTCCGATTCCCGCCATTCCAGATGCAGGTCTCCTCCGGGCAGGTGCGCGAGGAGCTTTCTTTGTGTGCGTTGCGTTAAGACTCCCGCCACGCAGATCGCGCACGCACCTGTCCCGCAAGCCAGGGTAATGCCGCTGCCGCGTTCCCACGTGCGCATGCGCACCTCGCCCGGCGAAATCACCTGCACCCAATGCGCGTTGATCCTCCCGGGGAAGGCCTTGTGATGCTCAACCACAGGCCCGATATGCTCGACATCGGTGCCGAGCACGTCGGCGACATAAATCGTCGCGTGCGGATTGCCCATCGAAACGAATGTGGCCAGCACTTCGGCAGGCCATTCCAATGGATAATGTTTTGGGCGATCCAGCCGCAATTCGTATTGATGTTCGCCAGCCAGGTTGACATGCTTCAAATCGACTGGAACCGCGGCAGGCTCGAGAATGGGCTCGCCCATATTGACGGTGACCAGATCAACCTTACCGCCGGAAAGTTTCAGGTTGAGCGTGAGCACTCCTCGCCCGGTTTCGACCTTCATCGGGTTGTTTTTCGTCAGACCGTGATCAAACGCGTATTTTGCAACGCAGCGAACGCCATTGCCGCACATCTGCGCTTCCGAGCCGTCGGCATTGAACATCCGCATGCGAACGTCGGCCTTATCTGAAGGCAGAATCAGGATCAACCCATCGCCACCGATGCTGAAATGACGATCTGAAACCTTTCGCGCAACGGCAGCAGGGTCAGCGACTTTTTCTTCAAAACCGTTGACGTAAACGTAGTCGTTGCCAATGCCGTGCATCTTCGTGAACCGCATATGGAAGTAATAATAGTCTTCATGGACGCGTAACGATAGCGAACAACTGGCGGTGATATCTGACCGGCGTTTTTAAGCAACCACGGTCTGTTGGTGTAACGCTTTTCGGCAATTCAACTTCCCGCATGAGTCCGTCCGATAACACAATGTGACTCTGCTTAACACCGCCTCGCCTGCTGAAAAGCAGGCAACCGACAATTTTGCAGCCAATATGGCCGCTTTGGATGCAACGCAGCCGGACCTTCGGCCATGGATCGCCGAGCAGCATTTGAACGTGGAATGGCTCTTTGGCCGGGACCGGACGCTGACCGCCATGGATGAATTTGGCCAATGGTGGTCCGGCTGTTCCCTGCCCCGCCAGGCCGCGCGGGTGATGCTCAAAAAGCTCGAGTTGAAAGGCGCGACCGGCTGCTATCTTGCTCCAAGTCATTCAGCGCAAATACGCGAGGCCTTGCGAATCTTCCGCAACGAGCAAGCCATTGTCGCTGTCGTGCCGGACATGCGCGACTTGTCCCTGATTCTTTATTGCGACGATTTCAGCAAGGACATCGAGCTGCATCGCCTGTGGTTCGCCGCCGGCGCGGGTTGGGATACCTCGCTCAGCCGTATTTTCGAAGACCACGCCGGCCTGGCGTTGCCTTCACAATTCATTCGCACGCCCGATGCCGATGCCGATCTGATCGAACAACTGATCGCTGATGCACAGCGGGTCTTTTCGACCCTGAGCAACGATCGCTCGATTGCCGTCGAAACGCTTCGCCAATCAATTCCAGCTACGGCGACCTCGCAGCGCGTGTGCGTCGTCGCACCGTCCAGCTTTCGTTTGTGGAACGACATCGGCCAATCAATGTTGCAAGCATTCAAGAGCGATGCCAACATTCAATGGCAGCATTTCAATGCCGACGATCCCCTTTGCAGCGCGCCAATGGCGCTGCTCAAAGCCGCCCATGAATGCAGCGCGATTTTGACCGCCAATACCGCCCGCACGGACTTGCCGGGCTTCGTGCCTGAGTCTCGCGCGTGGATCACCTGGGTCACCACCCCACGCATCCCAAGCAGCGCACTGGCCGGCGAAAATGACCATCTGGTGCTGGTCGATCCCGCGCTTCGCAACACGGCGCTCGATGCCTGTTGGAAAGCAGATCGCATTCACATCGGCGCGTGGCCGGCATCGGCTCGCGCGGCAAGCCGGTCCAGTGGCCGATTGATTTCACTCATCGCAGACACCGATTCACTGGATACGCCAAAGGACCTGATCGAATATTCCAGCCACGCCCTGCTGTGGGAATCAATCCGTCAGGAAATCCTGGCCGATCCGTTTGTGCTGCGGGACATCAATCAATATCTCAGCCAGCGCATTTATCGCGCCGGCATTGGACAGGACGGGTTTCCACGCGCCAGGTTCATCGAAAAACTGATTTTGCCTGCCTATCAGCAAAGCCTGACCAAAATACTGATTCAGACAAAACTGCCAGTCCGCGTTTGGGGTAATGGCTGGGAATCACTCCCGGAATTCGCCTCCATCGCTGCCGGATCGGTCAATGATCGCGATGCCCTTCATGCCGCCATCGATCAATCGTGTGCCCTGCTTCACGCCTGGCCGATTGGTATTGTTCATCCGGTCGAATCCATGGGCGCGCCGGTCCTGAGAATTAGTCGCCGCGAAACGCTATTACGCGACGCAAAACTGGCGATCAGCGGCAAATTGCCCGATGTTTCCGTTTCTTCGCCGCCTTTCAGCGCGGAATTAATCTTAAGAATTCTTCGCTCAACAACCGCGATTTAGCAGGCTACGATCCATTATGAAACTGCTCACCGGGCTGATTGCGATTTTGCTTCTCGCGCCATTGGCTGCGGGGCAGACGTCGCAAGCCTCAGTCCCGCAGACCCAGCCATCGGCATTCGAAATCGAGCGCTTATCCGAGCTGAAACGGGTTGAGGCCGAAGCGTCCACCCTGGCCGTCGTTCGCGAAGATTCCCTTTCCAAGATCGTCAAGATCGTCGTTGAAAACGACATGCTGGATGCACAAACCACCCTGCCGCAGCGCGACGATGAAGTGCGAATTGAACTGCCCGATGTGAAAGGCGTGACCCGGATGAAATTCTTCGGTCGCCGCGGGCCGGACGATACACGCGGACCATTTTTCCAGGTCATCAATTACAACATGACCGATCCGAATATTGGTCAGGCCTATATCCACCTGGCCGCCTACGCCGGGCGATTTGCCCTTTCTCGCGATAGCGAATCCGAGCAAGGCACGCGTTCAGTGCAATTGATTCAGGATGCTCCGCCCAACCCAATCGATCCGCCCGCGACTCCTGAACTGCCGGTTCGACTTATCGTTTCAAACGAGAACCCGCATCTTCGCATCAGGCTGGCCGCCACCGATTTCATCAGCCTGCGTGCGCAGCATCCCGATGAGATCGACCAATATGTCCGGCCCATCGCCCGTGAATTGCATCAGGAGCGCACCATGTTCGCCCTGCCGCGATCGCTGGGGTGGCAGATCGTTGGAATGGATTACACGCCCGACGAAGTCACCGCAGCGAGAATTCTCAAAATCATCACCCGGCTCGATGCCGACGATTTTCACGAACGACAGCAAGCGGTCGAAGAATTAAAACGCTTCGGACCCCTCGCCCAGCTTTCGCTGGCCAGGTTGGATACATCAAAATTCACTCTGCAGCAGAAAAGCGAAATCTCCGCGCTGATCGAGGAATCAAGTCATTTGCCGGCTGAAGAATTGCGTCCGCTTGCTTCAAATCGAAATCTGCTGGTGGACCTGCTCTACACCGATGACCCGGAACTTCGCCGACTGGTCATTGAACGACTCAACGTCGTGACCGGGCGAAAAATCGCGATTGACGAATTGGACGACAAAACGATCGATCAATTGAGGCGGGAAGTCATTCCGGCCACGCAACCGTAAATAAATTAACGCGGCCCTGCGGGCCGCCGCTAAACGGGGTTTCGGGTCACTAACTTATTATACTTCGTATTGTGTTTCCTCAATCGAAGGCGTGGGATTGTTCTGCTTTTGCATGACGTGCTTGGCAATTTCCAACCGCTGAATCACCGCATCCATGTCCTGCGGACGCTTTTGGGCGCGGGTGGCGACGCATTCCATGACGAGGTTTGACAGGGCAGTGGGAACCTTCGGATTCAGATCCTGCGGCGAATCGATCCGGGTATCCAGCAGAAAGCTGTTCTCTCCCTTTTTATTCACCGTGTAAAGCGTTGGAATATGTTTGCCGGTCAAAACCCAGTAAAGGGTCGCGCCAAGGTTAAATACATCCGTCTGGATACCGACCGGCTTGCGCGCCACCTGCTCAGGAGCAATGAAGTCCGGTGTTCCCTGGATGCGTTCCTTGACCGTGCCGATTTTGCAGCTTTGGCCGAAATCGATGACTTTCACCTTGCCCGTGTCGCTGCGCATGATGTTGTTGGGCTTCATGTCGCAGTGCACGTAACCCATCTGGTGCATCGCCCGCATGCCCTCGGCGACCTGTATAAAGCAGTCGCAGGCGTCCATCACCTCAGCCGGCGGGCGAACATCCAGCGGCTTGCCATCCACCAGTTCCATGACCATGAAGGCTTCGCTGACTTTCATCAACAGGGTTTTGGTAATTTTCAGATCGTAACTTCGGCGAAGATTGGGGTGGGTGAATTGCCGGCTGATCTCAAACTCCGTCTCCATCTGCTCGATGAAACGAAGATCCTTGGGCCCTTCGCGCACAACGTGCTTCAGCGCGAAGACCTGACGGGTCTCCGGGTCCTGGACAAGGTAGATGGTGCTGCGCGCACCCTCTCCCAAGCGCTCCAGTACCTCATAGTGGAGGAGTTTTTGGGCCATTAGAGCTAGTTCCACCCCTGGGTCGGTCTTGCTCACGCCCGAACGGTGGGAATCGGACAATGATTTCCATCAAACGACGGCTGATAAGGGGATTCGATGATCAGCAACCGCCGCGAGGTCGGACGGACCCATACGACAACATCACATGTGTTAGCGTAGGGCAAAGATTCGCCGGATGCAAGCAATTACGAATGCTGCGAGGGTTCGCTTTAAATGAGAATTGGCAGGTGCCCCGTTTTAGAGGTCAAAACGGATGGTCTTCAGGGGAGCAACTGCTCTTTGAATGCGGTCATCGGGAAATATCGGCCCGTTCCCGCAGCCGAATTGGCATCGGCCAGAAGCACCACATCCTGCGAACGGATGCCAAGCCGGCCCTGTAAAGCGCTCACCAGGCTCTGAATCCGGCGAAGCTGCATCGGCGTGGGCATGCTGTGATCGAAATCGCCTACCAGGCAAATGCTGATGCAGGCGGCGTCGATATCGCCGGCTCCAACCGGAGGGGCAGCAGAAAGCTGGCGATCCCAGCGCGGGCAGATTTGCACCTGTCCGTCGGCGGCGCCGTCGCCGTTGCCGATAACAAAGTGGTCGCCCATGCCAATCGCCTGCTGCTCGCCAGCCAAGGCGCTGCCCGATGGAGTGCGGCTATGGTGGATGTAGATGTACTTCCAACGGCCAGGCTTGGCTTCAATCTGCGTCTGGAACACCGAGGCCATGGATTCGGGCGCATCGACGGCAAAAAGGGTATTTGACGCCTCTGGCCGCAAGGGCGCCGGTGCGATGGCCAATAACAGGGCGCTGGTCAGCGTCAGGACGCCCACCAATGTGCCGAACACGATGACCTTGCGATTGGCCTGCTTTTTCTTTGATTTGCCCACGACACATCCGTCCAATAAAACGCCCCGCCTTTACTTCTGGACCATTCATCGGCAAGGCCGTGCGCGTCTTTGCAGAATTTCTAATAAGAATGCGTAATATGCAAGTCACCCATAAGCTGTTTACCCTGCCTCCCTCGCCCGGTAATCCGGGAGAAGGTTGGGATGAGGGTTCTTTTGAGGTTGAAACCCAAAGGTTTGAGGATTTGCATGAGCACCGATCTGCCCAAAACATACGATCCCGCCGTCATTGAACCACAGGCGTATGACGTCTGGATCAAGGAACGCGCATTTCATGCCGATCCAACCGCCCCGGGAAAGCCTTATTCGATCGTCATCCCCCCGCCCAACGTCACCGGCGCCCTGCACCTGGGCCACGCGATCAACAACACACTTCAGGACATCCTCACTCGCGTTCATCGCATGATGGGCGACAACACCGTGTGGATTCCCGGCATCGACCACGCGGGCATCGCCACCCAAGCGGTTGTGGAACGAACGATCAAAGAACAAGAAGGAAAAGATCGCTACTCGCTTGCGCCATCGCGAGAGGAAAGCCGCAACGAACTCATTCGCAGAATCTGGCAATGGAAAGAGCAGTATGGCAATCGCATCGTCGACCAACTCAAAAAACTGGGATGCAGCTGCGATTGGGATCGCACGCGATTCACGCTGGATGAGATGTGCGCCCGCGCGGTCCGCGAAACGTTCTTCAAGCTATTCAAAGATGGTTTGATTTATCGCGGCAAACGCTTGGTGAATTGGGACATTCACCTGCAAACGTCAATCAGCGATGACGAGATTTATCACGAAACGGTGAAGACGAATCTGTGGCATATCAAGTACCCGATCGTGGATGTGCAGGCAGGCAGCGGGCAGCAGGCAGCGGGCAGTAAAGAGTCCGGGCTGCCAGCCGCCAGCCGCCAGCTGCCAGCTGAATTTATGGTGGTGGCAACAACACGTCCCGAAACGATGCTCGGCGACACAGCCGTCGCGGTTCACTCCGAAGACCCGCGCTGGAACTGGGCCATCGGTAAATCCGTCAAGTTGCCGCTCACGGGTCGTCTTGTCCCGATCATCGCCGATGACATTCTCGTTGATCCCAAATTCGGCACGGGCGTGGTGAAGGTCACGCCCGCCCACGATCCCAACGACTACGCCGTCTGGCAACGCCACCAGGGCAAGCCGGACCAGATCGACCTGATCAACATCCTGAACCCCGATGGCACGCTGAACGAAAACGCCGGCGCGTACAAGGGAATGAAACGGGACGCCGCGCGCAAAAAAGTCGTCGAAGACCTCGGCGAACTTTTGCTGAAGGAAGAACCCTACGAAACCCAGGTCGGCCACAGCGACCGCAGCAAAACGGCCGTCGAGCCATACCTCAGCGATCAATGGTTCGTCAAAATGGCTCCGCTGGCCGAGCCGGCGCTGGAAGTCGTGCGCAATGGCACGATCAAATTCTTCCCGGAACGACATGCCCAGCAATACCTAAGCTGGCTTGGCGAGAAAAGAGATTGGCCGATCTCCAGACAGCTTTGGTGGGGACATCGGATTCCTGTGTGGAGCCGAATGCAAGGCTACTCCGGAATGGAAGAAGCCAAGAAATACGGACAAACGCTGGGTCAGATTCATCGCTGGCAAAATGAAGGCCGAAGTCAAATAATTGAGTTCAATAAGACAAGCACTCATTCTCAATCACCGAACGGAATGCCTATTCACACGACGACCATTGACCGTCTCGTTGATCCAAAAACATATGTCTGTGTTCGTGAAGACGATCGTGAGGTTATCGCATTCCTCGAGGCTAACGGTTTCATCCAAGACCCCGACGTCCTCGACACCTGGTTCAGCAGCGCCCTGTGGCCGCACAGCACGCTGGGCTGGCCGGAGCAGACGGATGCACTGGCGAAATGGTATCCCACCAGCGTCCTGCTGACCGGGCGGGACATCATTACGCTTTGGGTCGCGCGAATGGTGATGACGGGGATGTACAACATGGGCGATCGAGCGGGCAGCGGGCAGCAGGCAGCAGGCAGTAAAAATTCCGGACTGCCAGCCGCCAGCCGCCAGCCGCCAGCTTCTCTCGGTATTCCCTTCGCTCACGTCGCCATCAATCCCACCATTCTCGACGGCAAAGGCGAGCGCATGTCCAAATCCAAGGGCAATGGCGTGGACCCGGTGGAGATTATCGAAACCCACGGCGCGGACGCTTTGCGTTTCACGCTTACCCACATGGCCACCGAAACGCAGGATGTCCGCCTGCCGGTGAAAAAACTCCCCAACGGCAAAAACACGAGCGAAAAATTCGACCTCGGTCGGAACTTCTGCAATAAACTATGGAACGCTGCCCGCTTTGTGCTGGGTTCTTTAGCCACAGAGAACACAGAGAAGAAAAATCAAATTAATTCCTCTGTGTCCTCTGTGAACTCTGTGGCTCTCTCTCTCGCCGACAAATGGATCATCTCGCGCTTCAACGCCACCGTGAAAGAAATCGACGATGCGCTGGCCGTCTATCGTTTCGATCAATACGCCCGCGCGGTCTACCAATTTTTCTGGAACGACTTCTGCGACTGGTACGTCGAAGCCTCCAAGTCGGCAATGAAAGACCCGGCTCGTGCTACCCAGACAGCGCAAGTGCTCGCAGCCGTGCTCGATGGTGCGTTGCGATTGCTTCACCCGATCATTCCATTCATTACCGAAACGATCTGGTGGCGGCTGAACGAAGTGCGCCCGCGGCGTGGAATTGCCGGACAAATTGACTGCCCGCCCAGCCCGCGCCTGATCAAAGCCGCCTGGCCCCAAGCCAGGCCCATCGACGAAGCCGCCGAGCATGTCTTCCCGCGCTTGCAGGATGTCATCAGCG
>DASZXJ010000042.1:0-13049 GCA_035545895.1 Tepidisphaeraceae bacterium
CGATCGGCGGTGATTTACAGTCTGTTCGCACGGCCCGGCCTCCTTGTTTGATCTGGAACTGTGATAAGTCCCGAATCTACAAGAGGCAGGGCCGTCGCGCCATAGCCCCAAGTGTAAATATCAATGCAATATGCGGGCTAGCCCCGCCGCAAGCGGCAGGGTTAAATGAGCCCATCTCAAGCCGGGTCTCAAGACGCACATCAATAATACGTTATCCTCGGAATAAACCGCCTTTAGAGGAGCGGAAACGGCAGCCGCACCGAAGAATTTCGTTGCCAATAAACGGACTATATTGTATTATGTTCTTCGCCTGCGAGCGTTTCGCAGGCTGTTTCTGCATTGATTTCTGATTTCGAGGATTGATAAGCAGCGATCCAATTCCGAAGAAGATGGGTGAATGGTGTCGCGCCCAGCGCAGTAACGAACGCTGAAGTAACCGAAGGCGCGTGCACCGGCAGTGCCCGGCATCTCGTTGATTCCAGCTTAGAAAGGACGCTCGTGTACCATGAAGATCACGGAGCGAACGGTAGAATCCGCGCGTGGGTTGGAACTTTATCTAACGGCAATTCCCGAAGTCGGCCGCGAGCCGGCCGCTGAGGCTGCGGCGATCTATTCCGCGCTGGCGGACCGCGCCCGTCGCCGGGGCGCTCGATTGCTGCGTGACCGCGCTTTTGTGCCGCTCGGTCAGGAGACGATCTATCGGAAGGCGCGCATCGCCGGCTATGGGCCGGACTCTGTATTCATACCAAGCACATGGCTGAGCGCTGGCAACGGAGGCGTTGACGCCGCCGTCTGTGGCGCGCTGGGCGGCGTGCAGGCGCACGCGGTGCTTGGACCACAAAAATTTGTGCCGTTGACTGATGGCGGACGAACGCTCGGCTGGTCGTTCGAGCAGGATGGTTTCCGCTGGGCGATGACCGGCGGGCTGTGCGCGCCCCAGGCGGGCGATGTGTCGGCCCAGGCGAAGGCGGTCTTCGAGCTGGGCGAGTCCCTGTGCCGCCAGGCGGGTGCGGGCCTGGCGGATGTGGCGCGGACGTGGTTCTTCCTCGACCGAATTCTCGACTGGTACGGCGACTTCAACCGCGTGCGCAACGCGCTGTTCATTGATCGCGCCCTCATGCGCCGCGGACAGAGCCCCGAATCGGTTCAGGTGCCGGCCAGCACGGGCATCGGTGTCCAGCCGATCGAGGCGGTCAATGCGCGCGTCGCGCTGGAAATGCTGGCGGTTCGAGCCATTGCGCCGGCTTCGTCCGATGCGGCGCCGTGTATTCGCCGGCTGGCCGCCGCCGGAAAACAGCGCTGCGCCTACGAATATGGTTCGGCGTTCGCCCGCGCAGCCGAGTTGCCCAGCCCCGCTGGGCGCACAGTGAGCGTATCGGGAACCGCCGCCATCGACACCGAAGGACGAACCTGCCACGTGGACCAGATCGAGCCGCAGATCCGGATGACGATCGAAAACACGGTGGCCGTGTTCCGCGATTTGGGTTGCCAGGCGGGCGACATCGTCCAGGCGATGGCGTATTGCAAGACGCCGGCGGTTGCCGAGGCATTTATCGCCAGTTGGCGCGATGAGCTGCGCTGGCCGTGGGTGATCGTCGTCGGCGACGTCTGCCGCGATGACCTTCTCTTCGAAGCCGAGGCTCTGGCCTGCCAGCCTGTCCCGGCGAGAGTTGAACCGAAAGTGCCCGTATTTCGATCAAAAGGAGAGCCAGCGAATGAGAGCCCTTCCTATACGGCATGAACGAATCTCCTTCGCCAACATTGCGGAGTTGCCCGAAATGGAAGTCCGATTCTCGGCATGCCGATTCGGCGTCGAGGGTCAATACTTCGACATCGTTGACTTCACAAAGAAGGCGATTGATCGGTGGTTTCTCCCCACTCCCAGAATCGCCGCCGCTTTTGAGCTTCTAAAAACGAATTTTCCCGCGCAACCGTTGCCATACCTGTATTCGAATCATGAAGCTCTCTACAACGAGTATTTCATGCAGCCGCATGTGGCTCACCTGACCGCCACCGGAACATTGATTACGTCGTTCGGGAACAAGGGCAACGGTCTTTGCGTCTGCATCGTGGACACACATTCCGGCCAGGCGCGCATCTTCCCCGACGATTTCGATAAAAAGCTGATGCTTTACTCGTCCACATGCGACCTGGCCAAAAGCGGTGATAAATGGCTCTTTGCGCGCTGGCCTTTCGAACAAACGCTGGACGTCATGCAGGGAAGGCGCTGGATGGCCGACTGCGAACTGGCCCAGCTCGATTTATCGACCAACAAATGCGACGTTCTGTATCGGCTGACCGCCAGAGACCGCATTCACCAGGTGACTTGTTCTCCAGACGGCCGCTACATCGTCCTTGCGCCATTTCATTTTGAACTGAACGTGCCGTATCCGTCTGTTCCCATTCAGGACGATCCAGAAGGGTATCGCCGCAGTCATGAAGGGGGCATGAAAAAGGGAATCGTGGTGACCATTGACCTGGTGCGCCGTTGCCACTGGCAGACGGAAATCCCGGTTCCGGTTCCGGCGCATTTCGAATTTGATCCGATCGATCCCCACGTTTTTTATTTGTCCGCGCACAATTTCTTTGATCGCATCAATACCCCGATGGCCGGCATGGGACCGATGATGCTGGAAGGCCCTGGCGCGATATTGAAGATGCGCATTGGAGATGGAACAACGGAGGTGGCTGGGGCTTATTCGGATGATCAGTTCTTCCGGATCACCCAGCACATGCCTTTTCGGCTTGGTGACAAAACGCTGATTGCCGTGACAACCTTGCCGAACAAGCTGGACCTGCTCGACGCCTGCAACATGACTCTGTGGAGGCGGGTTGAGCTGTTTCCAGCGCCGCCGATCGATCTTTCGAAAACTGGGAACGGCGAGTGCCCCCTTTATCCGCTGAGTTGTTTCTCGGTTGACGTGAGCCGCGATGGTCGCTATCTCGTGCTCGAGTCAGCAAAAGCTTTTCACGTGTATGATGTGGTGCAGGATCATCTCCTGGGGGCGACGGTCCCTCGTTCGATCGTTCCCGGAAGCCGCGGAGTGGGTCACACGCGGTCTGTCGGACTGTGAATCGCCCAGATCGCCGCCAGGATCCGCTTGCGGTTTCGCGGTGAAAGACTGCGAAACCGCACGCTTTGAGGCATTTAGCGGAAAATCAACGAATAAAGCAATCCGACGAGAAAGATATTCTTAACGACATTGATACCCCAGATGATTGCGACGAGTATTCTCGCCTCGGACCCATCCAGATCGAACAGCCATATGAACAGGATGAAATAGACGAGAAACGCAATGGCCCAACCTGCATAGGAAACGCCGGTTAATCCCGCAACCAGATCGCTAATCGCCGGGACGCTGATCGCGATTGCCGCCAGCTTCAAGACCGCCTGAAGTGGATGGCCAAATCCCATATCCGCAATCTTGGCAGCGATTAAACACCCGACAAACATCACAACAACATTCACGCAAAGATCCAGCCCGACGTATGCGCTGGCCAACTTGATGGCAAGCTGCGAATCGCCGGCATATTTCAGTACATATACAAACTCAACGATCGTTCCGATCAATACCAGTGCAATCGGAATATAAAAATCCTTGGCAGGCGATCCTTCAATGACGCTGATTGTCGCTGGCCTGGTAGCGGAAGATTGATATCCAACGACAGGTCCGCCGGCCGCGCGAGTGTGTGATGGAGCAACCGGGGTTTTTGGCTCGGTTCGCAGTGAAGCCTTTGTCTTGATTGCGTCGCTATTGATTGTTTTACCGCTTTGCAGATCGTAACCGCACTGGACACAAAGGATGGCGCCCTGCACCAGCGCCTGTCCGCATGCCGGACAATCGCTGCCGCTTTCGGGAAGTTTGTGCCTGGCTTTTGGTTTTGATTCCGCGTCGGGCGCGAGATCGTACAGACCATCCTCTTCTTCGGGCAGATCGACCGTTTCAGCGGTCGGTTCGGGCGCAATCATGACGTGCCCGCAACCGCATTTGACCTTTTTACCGGCTAATTCGAGCTTCCAGCGGTACGTGCGTCCGCAGCCACTGCAGGTGAAACGTGCTGTTCCAGTCTGAGCCATAACCCAACCCCCAAGGCGCAACAGCTTATCCGCAAGCAAGCGATTCGTCACTTGATTTAGCATTCCATTCGCTGGGAAAATCAATTTTGAAAGTCATTCGTTCGTGCATATGTGGATGATCCACCGCGAGTTCCGTCGCGACCAGCATTAACCGCCCCAGCGGCTTACTTTTCCCATAAACGGGGTCATTGACGATCGGCACGGCCCGTTCGGAGAGATGAACCCGAATCTGGTGCTTACGCCCGGTTTGCAGCTTAACGCGCACCATCGATCGATTTTGAACGGTCGTAATCGTTTCGTAATAGGTGATTGCCCGCTGACCCTTTCGGGAATTGCCGCCTGAATGGACCGAGCCATCCGCCCTTTCGACAAGGCGGGATTCAATCTTCCCTTTTCGCGGCGTTGGAATGCCTTCGACCACAGCCATGTAAATTCGATCAACGCCATGGCGCAAAAACTGCCGCTTGAGCGAGAGAAAAGAATTGTGATTTTTCGAGAAAATAAGCAGGCCCGAAGCATCCGCATCCAGCCGATGGATCAGTCCAACTTGTGCCCGAGGCTCTCTTGCTCGGACATATGACTTGAGCATCGCAAAAGCGGTGGGCCTTTTTTCACGGGCCACCGTGCTCGTAAGCAAACCGGGGGGTTTATTGATCACAATGATATGTTCATCTTCAAAAACAATCGGCAGCGGCGCTTTGATCGGCCGCGGCCTGGCGCGATCGCTTTTCACGACAACGACGTCCGATTCCGCCACCGGATGCCTCGCGATGATGGTCGTGTTTCCATTGATCGAAACACGGCGTGCCTCCACCATTCGCCGCAGCGTCGTGCGCTTGGCGTTGGGATAAATTCGCGACAAATGATCGAGCAGCGTCAAAGACATGTGATTCAGACGGCCGGCATTGGATGGGCCGTGTCGAAAAAACGCCGAACCGCATCGGCGGCTGAGTCATCGTATATCGCGTCGTCTTGATCTTCCTGGGTCAGCCAAAGGCATTGCTTGGGAAAGGTCGCGGCTTCGAACAATCGCTGGCCATGCTCAAACGGGACGACCTCATCGTACGTGGCGTGAATGACGAAGATCGGCCGAGGCCACAAATCCTGCACGAGGTCGGCGGGTTTGAATTTGTCCAGATCGGCGCCCACCTGTGCAGACGCCATCGCCAATCCAATCCGCGATGCCATCCAATCCATCGGCGGGCTGAAACTGTTGCGCGCCAGGTGCATGGAAAGCGAGCCCAGATCGTCATAAGCGCCATAAACCGCAACCGCTTCGATGGCTTGCCCGGGCTCGCTGGGATCGACCGCAGCAGCAATCAGCGCCGCGGCACCCGTGCTGACCCCCAAACCCACGACGTGCCGGGATTGGTTCACATGAGTCTGCTTCAACCATTGGATGGCACCCAGCACATCCCGGCGTTCCAGATCGCCCAGCGTGCTGACCTGCCCGCCGCTTTCACCATGTCCCCGAAAATCAAACGCCAGGACGTTATATCCTGCCGGCAACAGCCTTCGAACCAGCGCAAGCGGCGTTGCCTTATTTCCGCCCCAGCCATGACAGAGTAGAACGGTCTTCGCGCCATAATCGGGAGCAATCAAATTTCGCCGGCGTGGCCGGCTGGGCTGCGGCGCGGGAATCCACCACGCGGAAAGCTTCACGCCATCAGTCGATTGGAAAGAAACCGGCTCGTAAGCAATTTCCAATTCCTTCAACGGGTTGCTGCGAGGAACCGCCTTGGGCCGGTAAATCATCAGGACGGACATTAAAAACGGCAATCCAACCACGATCAGAATCAGCCCACGCACCAGCCCAAGAAAAGCGGGCAGCACGCCGATCACCCAGCGGCGTTTGATTCGCAGCAGCCGTCGAAGCACTAGGTCGAACCCCTTCAAAATCAATAGCAGCGCCATCGCGAAATAGCTGGCGACCGCCACATTGCCAAAGGTTGCGCGTGAATCAATCTGCCGAGCGTGCAGCAGGCTGAATCCCACGCCGATCATCGTCCCAACGATGGTTGCGATCGCCAGCCGTCCGATGGCCCGTCCCCGCCAAAAAATAGCCATCAGCATCGCCACCGCCGGCGCAGCCAGATAAATCGTTGCCAGGCCCCAATGAAAAAGAATCAGCATCCAGGTCAAGTTTATCCGGCCCCCATAGGATGGAAAAGCAAATTCTCCGCGGAGATACTGGACAGAACGATGCCCACCCCCGATTCGACCTTTGCAGCGGTGATTCTGGCGGCGGGAACGTCCTCCCGCATGGGCTCGACCAAGGCATTGCTCGATCTGGGCGGCAAACCACTGATCCAGCGGCTGGTTCAGACCATTCGATCGGTTCCTCAAATCCGACCCATCGTTGTGGTGACCGGCCACGATCCTCATGCGATACAGAACGCTGTTGGCTGCGGCGATGTTCAGTACGTACATAACAGAAGCTTCCTTGAAGGCGGCATGCTTTCCAGCGTTCAGGCTGGCGTTTCGGCAGTTGCCGGCCTTTGCGACGCGTTCTTTCTCGCTTTGCTCGATCAGCCTCTCATCGAACCAGTGACACTGACACAAATGATACAAAAGTGGGATGAAGCAAGACCCGACATTTTGATTCCAGCCTTGAATGAGAAGCGAGGCCATCCCATCCTGATCAACTCGAAACTCATAGATGAGATTGAGACGCTGTCCAATCCGCGGACACTTCGAGATTTTGTCTTGAAACACCCGTCCCAAAGTCATGTAATCGCGGTCACGGATGTCGGCATTTTGACTGATGTCGATACGCCTCAGGATTATGAAAATATTCTGAACTTGTGGAGGACCGTGCGATGTCCAACCGAAGCAGAGAGTCCGGACTAAGCCGCCGTGGATTCCTGAAAGGCGCCGGCGTCACCGCTGCCGGGGCTGCCATTGCCGAAGCGGGATTTGCATCCTTCGCACAGGCTCAGCAAACATCGCAAAACGTAAACATCATTTCAGGCACGACGACAATCACATTACAGGTCAACGGCGCTGCCAAAACCGTTCAGGTCGAGCCTCGCACGACGCTGGCCGAGGCGCTGCGTGTGAATCTCGATATGACCGGCACGAAAATCGTATGCGACCGCGGCGCATGCGGCGGATGCACTGTGCACATCGATGGCCAGCCGGTGGATTCGTGCATGACGCTCGCGATCGACGTAGTGGGCCGTCAGATCAAGACGATCGAAGGACTTGCTCAAGGCGATGTGCTTCATCCGGTGCAGGCTCAATTCATCGAACATGATGCCATGCAGTGCGGATTCTGCACGTCTGGAATGGTCATGAGTTCCGCAGCGCTGCTGGAACACAACAAGAACCCAAGCCTGGAAGAAATCAAGCACGCCTGCAGCGGAAATTTGTGTCGATGTGGGACGTATCCGCATGTTTTTGCCGCGGTTCAAGCGGCGGCGAAGCAAATGTAATCCGCTCAGGAATTCAGACGGGAGCGCGGCATGGCTGCTGAAACCGAAACTCCGAAATACGCCTTGGGAATTCCAGGTGTGAATCTGGAAGAAGTTCAACGCAACGTCCCCGAGAACGAACCCCCGCCACTGGCGATCAATGAAAAGCTGCACACCATCGGCAAATCCGTGCCAAGGCTCGATGGGCGAGCGAAGGTGACCGGCGCAGCCAGATACACTGCGGATATCAATCTGCCCGGTATGTTATATGGCAAGCTGGTGTCGTCCACTGAAACTGCAGCCAAGATCAAATCGATCGACACTTCCGAGGCGGAAAAAATTCCGGGCGTCAAAGCAGTCTATCTAATCGAGCGCAACATGGCGGGTGCCGGCGCCAATGCCAGCGCGGACGACCGTTTTCCTCTGGTTCGATATTGCGGCCAGCCAATTGCGGCCGTCGCGGCGACGACCCCGGAAATTGCCCGCCAGGCGGCCAAGGCGATCAAAGTTGAGTACGACCCCCGGCCATGGGTGACTGATATCGAAGAAGCTCGAAAGGATGATGCCCCGCAAGTTATTAGCGCTGGCTCCGCTCCACCCGCCAGGGGCAACGTCCAGCAGCGCGGCAATGTTCGAGGCCCGCAACGCGGCGGCGGTGCTTCGCAGGAAGCAATCGACAAGGCACTGGCTGAGTCCGACGCGGTCGTCGAAGCTGAATATCACACCCAGGTTCAAACCCACAGCGTGCTGGAAACGCACGGATATGTCGCCGACTTCAAACCCGACCAGTTGACCATATATGCCTCCACGCAAAGTACGCAAAGCGTGCGTGATGAAATGGCTTCGTACTTTAATCTGCAACGCAACAAGGTGCGCGTCATCACCGAGTTCATGGGAGGCGGATTCGGTTCAAAACTGAGTGCGGGCATCTGGGCGTCTATTGCCGGCCGACTTTCGCAAAAGGCAGGAGCGCCGGTCAAGCTCATGTGCGACCGAAAAGAAGAGCAGCAAAGTGCCGGCAATCGGCCCAGTTCAAATCAAAAAATCCGATTGGGCGCAAAGAAAGATGGATCGCTTACAGCGTTTCACTTGGTGAACTACGGCACGGCCGGCGCGGCGACGGGCGCGGGTGTCGGCGGTGCGACCGGCATGTATCCGATTCCGCTTGCCCTCACCGAAAGCTCCGATGTCATGACCAACGCGGGGCCGCAGGCGGCATTTAGAGCGCCAGGGTTTCCGCAAGGGATTTTCGCTTTTGAACAAGCCGTCGATGAGCTGGCGGAAAAGCTGAACATCGATCCGCTGGAGTTTCGCGAAAAGATCGATGTTGCCCCGCCAGCCGGGTCTCGCGGAACGACCGCGTGGCAGGTTCGCAAGGAAGAGCGACGCGTTGGCGCCGAAAAAATCGGCTGGAAAAACCGTAAAGCGCCGAATTCCGACACTGGCCCGATCAAACGCGGGGTAGGAATGGCGCAAGGCACGTGGAATCGCAATTCCAACGGAAGCGGCACGTGTGAAGTCCGAATCAACCGTGATGGCAGCGTTGAAGCACTATCAGCGGTCCAGGATATCGGCAGCGGAATTCGAACCGTGATGGCAATGGTCGTGGCTGAGGAATTGGGGATTCAGCCCGCCGATGTGCAGGTGCGCGTGGGCGATACCAATTTCCCACCTGGCGTTTCATCGGGCGGCAGCGTGACGACCAATTCGATGACGCCCCCCACTCGCAAGGCTGCATATCAGGCCAAACAGGAATTGCTCAAGCAGGTTGCCCCGGTGTTCGGTGTTCAGCCGAGCGATTTGGCGATGAACGATGGAAAGATCTTTGTCCAGGCTGATCCGACCAAGAGCCTGACCCTGCGACAAGCGGCGACAAAAATGCAGGGTGAACATATTTCTGCCCAGGCGTCGCGCGGCAATACAGATTACGCGACCGGCCCGGGCATGGGCGGCGTTCAGTTTGCCCAGGTCGCAGTCGATACCGAAACCGGACAAATCAAGGTCGAACGCATCGTCGCGGCACAGGACTGCGGCCGGCCGATGAATCCGCTCACGCTTCGTAATCAAATCAACGGAGGCGTGATTCAGGGGCTCAGCTACGCGCTGCTTGAGGATCGAATCCTCGATCGGCAGACCGGTTACATGGTGAATCCGAATTTTGAGCAATACAAGATCGCCGGCGCATCTGAAATGCCGCAAATTGACGTGATTGTCGTCGAGCAATATTGTGCCCGATCTTCAACCGATGCGGCCGGTATCGGTGAGCCCGCAACCGTGCCGACTTCCTCGGCGATCGCCAACGCCGTTTACAACGCAATTGGCGTGAGAATACGAACGATTCCAATGACACCGAAAGTGGTTCTGGAAGCATTGGCGGCCAGGAAGAGCAACGCTTAAGCAAGGAGTAATTATGAACGCCTTTGAATGGGCCGACGCATGCAGCATTCAAGACGTCTTCGCCGTGAACGTTAAAGGCTCGGCGATCAAGGCCGGAGGCGTGGACCTCGTGGACCTCATGAAAGAGGGCATCGCCAACCCCGCACGCGTGATCAATATCCGCAATATCGCCGGATTGAATCAAATCAACATGGATGCAGGCGTCGCAAAGATTGGACCGCTGGCCACCCTGTCGGCGCTGGCGGAACATGCTGGATTGAAGCAGACATATACCGCGCTGGCGCAAGCTGCAGCGGCCGCTGCGACACCTCAGATCAGAAATATGGCAACGGTAGGAGGCAATTTGCTTCAGAGGCCTCGCTGCTGGTATTTCCGGAACGACCAGTTCGCCTGCGCCCGCAAAGGCGGCGACCTCTGCTACGCCCAGCGCGGCGAAAATCAGTATCACGCAATCTTCCAAAACGGCCTGTGCGCCATCGTCCACCCATCCGCTGCGGCAACACCACTCGTGGCCATGAATGCGACGATCGAATTGACCGGTCCCAAAGGCAAACGGGAGATGCCTTTGGAGGAATTCTTTGTCATGCCCAACGTCAATCTGCACGCCGAAAATAAACTCGAGCCGGACGAGATTCTGACCGAGATTCGAATTCCCGCGCTGCAGGCCGGCACGCGCAGTCACTACGTGAAGCAGGCGGAAATGGAATCGCACGACTGGCCCATTGCCGAGGCGGTCGCAGTGCTGCAGATGGACGACAAGATCTGTAAGAAGGCGTCAATTGTTCTTGGCGCGGCTGCTCCGACGCCTCGTCGCGCGACCGAAGTCGAGACTGCAATTACCGGCAAGGAAATAACCGCTGAACTTGCTCGTTCAGCCGCCAAAGCGGCGCTTCGGCGGGCAACTCCGATGACTCAAAATCGATATAAACTCGCGATGTTTGAAGCCGTTATTTCACGCGCCATCATGCGTGCCGCGGCAATCTAAAAGGGCAGGTGTTTCATGGATGTCCCACAAGCTCAAATTTCTTCGTCCATCGCTGTCTGCCGGATGATTCGCACCAAGGCAGCTCTCGGATTTTTGGAAAACAACCAGCCGATTCCGTGGGAAAACGGGGAATCCACCACGGCGGTTTACTGGTGTCTCTGCTCCATGCAAACCGCAGGACCGGATGAAAGCCTCGTGCATCCCCATTCCTGCCGTCCGGGGCGCTGGTGTTTTCGGCCACGTGACTGATCCATCAGACGCGCTGGGCGACCATCGCCGCCGCGCGCAAATCCGTGTAATCTGTCTGCCGTGGATTCAGCGTTTTGCCGGCGATTGGGCGTCTTCATTCTGGTCACGAGCCTGCTGATCATCTTCTTCGCAGGCACGTTTCCGTTTGATTTCAGCTTCGATCGCAATTCGATCTCCTCCTTTGATTGGCGACCGCTGGAATATGACCCGGGCTTTGTGGACCGGGGGCAGAACATCCTCTTTTTCATGCCACTTGGTTTTGGCCTGGCTTCGATCGTTCGACGTCAAAAATTCCGGTTTCTCTGGCAACTCGCCATCGGCACTGCCTTGGGCGCAGCGATGTCCGTGCTGATCGAATGTGCCCAGATGTTCGTGAGCTACCGCGATCCGTCGATGATGGACATATGGGCCAACACCCTGGGAGGTTTCTGCGGAGCGGTGATATACGCCGTCGCCGGCGAAATAATTCTACAAATTGCTGCGCGCGGATTGATGCTCCTTCGCCCATTGGCGCAACCACCTTTTTTGGCGATTGCAACCGCTGCCTACGCGGCATTTCAATTATGGGCGCCGCTGATGGTGAGAAACCCCGGCGACCTCAGCGTTTGGGACAATACTCTGCCCTTAATCGTGGGAAACGAACTGACTGCCGACCGCGGCTGGAGCGGCAGCGTGTCGCGCATCCTGCTTGCGGATCGGGCAATCAGCGAAGAGCAGGCCCAGCAACTCGCTGGCGGAAGCAGCGCCGCTCAGATATTCGGCGACTCGCTCCTGAGCGACTATCGCATTGAAGGTGCGGGCCCCTACCGCGATTTGGCGGGCAACCTTCCGCCGCTTGAATGGGTCAGTGGGCCCGGCAATGCCTCAGCCGCGATTTCACCCGACAACTGGTATAAGACGCCGGTCGCCATTTCACCCGCGATTGATCGCATCAAAAAATCCTCGGAATTCACGTTCGCCGTGACAGCCATCACGTTCAGCCTGGATCAGCGCGGCCCGGCAAGGCTGGCATCCGTTTCGGGCGATACGACTCATCGCAATGTTCAGCTTGGACAGGAATTTGATGATCTGAGCATTCGTGTCCGCATGGCGACTCGATCCATGCCCGATCTTTATGTGAAACATGTATTCAAGCCGCACGTGCCACGACAAATCGTCGTGACGGCGGCTGATGCGCAAATCACAATCTATATTGACGGCCAAAATCGCGGGCAGGTGCAGATCACGCCTGAAGCCAAAGTAATCTGGCGACTGTATCCACGCACCGGGTTTCGAATTCGCATCGAACGATATGGTTTTCGCAGCTATGCTGCGATCTATCGCCTGCTGGTATTTATTCCGTTCGCCGCGCTGCTCGCGGCAACGCTGCCGTTAAGCAAGATCCGTGAACAAACGCGAATCCTGCTTGGCAGCGCAATCGTTCTTCTATTTGCCATTGCAATTGAAGTCACGCTGGGCGGGATCGGTAATGATGGATTTCAGGCGCGGAATTTATTGATGAGCCTTGTGATCGGCGCGGGCACGCTCTGGCTGCTGCTGGATAGAAAGAAGAAAGATCAACGGGTCGCTTAGACAGCGGCGGCTGCGGTCGGCGCTGGATGCTGGTGCAGCATTGAGCGGTAATTATCAATCGTGCGTGCCGCGATGCGTCCGGCTCTGTTGCATTTCCCGTATTAGCAGGACGCTGAAAAACTCGCGATTCAACGGATCTTGGTCTTTTCCGGTCTCGGTTTGGTGTTCTGGATCGGATTAGGTTCTACCTTTGGATTGCGTCGATTGACTTATAACGGGCGGGCCACAGCGGCCGCCGGCGTGGGCCTTTACGCGGTGCCGAGGTTTCGCATTCGGATCAGGTTGAAGGCGGCACCGGCCACCTGCGCCTGCTGGCCGGTTTTCCAATGCCCGATCAGCCGCGTGCGATACAGGC
>DASZXJ010000043.1:0-39394 GCA_035545895.1 Tepidisphaeraceae bacterium
ATGCTGGACGAAAACGGGACGCCCGCCTCCTTGCGTATGTCATGTACCACGGGCATGAACGTCGCCACCGCGAGCACGTTATCCAAAAATGCGCTCAGCCAGCCGGTTGACCAGCCGATGACTTGAATCAGCGCCCCCGGCCGACTGAAGCCGCCTCGCACCTTGTGGGCAATCACCTGCGTAACCATCGTATCTTCCAGCGTGCCGACCGATGCGAACAGCATCATGAAAAATGAAAGTGTCCACCAGTCCACGCGCCGCTCGACCAAGCCTCGCGCGTTTCTCTGACTGAGCAATAACACGACGCTGCCCATGGTCAGCGCCGCAGCCACCATCATGGTCCCTTCGCCCAAATGCAGTTTTTCCTCGAGCAGTCCGTGTGTCGAAAGCATCGCAATCAGGCCGATCAGAATCGCCCAGCATTTCCTGGAGCTTTTATTCTGAGACAGATTGATTTGCGTCGATGAAAACTGCGTCTCCATGGCAGCGCCAAACTGTGCAAACGCATCGGCATACCACCAGCGGCAAATCGCATAGACCACTCCATCCACGACCAGCGAAATCGGCGCTGCCCACTTCAGAAAATCCACGAAGCTAAGCCCCGTCTTTAAGGCGATCATCACTCCGATCGGATTGCCCACCGAACTCATGGCCGAGCCGATGTTGCAGGCAAAGACGAGCATGATTACAAACGGCGTTGCATCCAGCCGATATCGCGATGTCAAATTCAACATCGCGCCCGCCATAAAGAGAATCGCCGTCACCTCGCCGATTAAAGCCGAAAACAACGAGGCCAGAATCATCATGCCCGCCAGCAAAAGCTGTGGCCGAGGCCCGATCAAGCGAGTCAAGGACGCGACAATTCCCTCGAAGAATTGATTCTCTTCAAGATATCCGATGACGATGAACGTGCCGATCAGAAAGACGATGACATCCAGACTGGCTGCCTGCGTGAAGCGAGGAACGGTTAACAGTCCGCTCGTCATCAACGTCGCAATTCCGCCAAAAGCAAAGGCAAGACGAAATTCCGCGAAAATCAACGTGCCATATATAAAAGTCGTGAAGATAGCGATGCTGGCAATTTGACGGGGTTCAAACCAGCCGCAAAAGAGAAGCAGGGCGCACGTTGAGATCAGCAAGCTGGCAAATGTGATGGCTTTGCGCATCAGTCGTTAGATCGGCGGGCGGACTGTATCCCATACAGGGAATCCTGTCACGACTCATCGATCAGCGACCTCAACTGATTGACAGCGATGCCTTTGATCTGGACCTGTTTACGAGGATTTGTGTGACCTTTCAGAATAATGATTTGTTTCTTCGAGATACGAAACGCATCAGACAAAAGCTCGATCACAGCCTCGTTGGCCGCTCCTTTTTGCGCGGGCTTGCTGACCGCCACTTTCAAGGAATCGCCCAGCAAACCGACAATTCGATCACGGGATGAACCGGGGACGACCTTCACCCAGAACGTCACGCCGCCATCGACAGTCTCAATCCGCAAAGGCATTCGCGGGATTGTACCCGCTACTCCTTCTGAATAGATCCGCTTGCGAATAACAATACTCCTGCGGCAAGTCCGGCTCCGATCGCCAGCGCGCTGGTCACCAAAGGCCGAAGTGCGGCCTCGGTATAGACGGCGCTCCTGGAAACGTGACCTTCATAATCGCCATGTTGTTTTCCGCCATTGACCGGCGCATGGAGTGCATCGGGCCGATCCGAGCGTCCCTGTTTTACCTGGCTCTTAAAAAAGTGCTCGCTTTCCATCAATCGATCGGTCAATCGCGGCGCGAGCCCCCCGGAAGACATCACTTTACCTGCCCCGCCGACGATAATGTCTCGTCGCGGATTCTGGGCGCAAAACAGAATGGTCCTGGCGACCACTTCCGGCGCATACACGGGCGGAGGAAAAGCAGGATCGCCTTCCATGTAATTCTTGGCATGCTGCGTATAAGGAGTGTTAATCGCAGCCGGCTTTACCAGCGTCACCGATACGGGCGCCCGGTCGTGTTCCAGTTCCATTCGCAATGAATCGGTGAATCCCTTCACCGCATGCTTGCTGGCCGAATAAATTCCCTGGAGCGGAATAGGCTGATCGGACACGACGCTGCCGACATTGATCAATGCTCCACCCGTTTGTCTTAAATGTTTGGCCGCGACGGTCGATCCGTGAACGACGCCCCAGAAATTCGTGTCAAACAGTCGCCGAGCATCTTCAATCGAAATATCCTCGATTTTCCCGTAAATGGAGACTCCGGCGTTGTTGACCCACGTGTCAAATCCGCCGAATCGTTCCCTGGCGGTGGCGGCGATGCGCTCAACCTGATCAAGTTGTCCGACGTCAGCGACAACATATGCCGCCTGACCGCCGGCCCGGGTGATTTGATCGCAAATGTCCTTCAGCACCTGTTCATTTCGCGAGGCAGCTATCACCTTGGCGCCCTGCTTGGCAGCCATGCGCACGGTTGTCAGGCCGATGCCGCTGCTCGCGCCGGTGATGACGATGACCTGTTCTTGAATCTTTTTGAGATGGACCTTCATGAACGGACTCCTTTGTTACGAATACCCAACGCTAACCGCGAAGGTCCGGCAGCCAATATCAGGGAATGCATGAAAATGGGGTAAATCGGCAGGTAGCTCGAAGTTATCGAAATTTCGCAACGCGGGTCGCTACGTTAAGTCGTGCAACCAGCCCCGCGGTTTTGCCGGGGGATTTGTCTTTGTACACATTTTCCATAAACTACCTGGCTGATGCGTACGAGTTACGATCAGGCAGATGTTCAGCGAATTATTGAACAGCTCGCATCACGTATTGCCGGGACTTTTCCCGCCGATCAGCCCATCACCATCGTCGGAATTCGAACACGCGGCGAAGTGCTCGCCCAGCGATTGACCAGCCTGCTTGAAAATCGCGGATACCGAAACATCGGCCGCGGCGTTTTGGATATCACCCTCTATCGCGATGATCTTTCCGAAGTCGGTCCCAGGCCAATGGTCCGGCCTACGCGAATCGATATCGGCATTGATGGACGTCCCCTGCTCTTGACCGATGATGTTCTATTCACCGGCCGATCGGTTCGGGCGGCGATGGAAGCGCTGAATGACTTCGGCCGGCCGAGCGCAATTCGCCTGGTCGTGCTCATCGACCGGCGTGGACGCGAGTTGCCGATCCAGGCGGACTTTGTCGGGCTGACCATGCCCGATGTCCCCGTCGATCATCGCGTCAACGTGAAATTTACCGAATCGGATGATCGTGACGAGATCGTTGTTGAACCAAGGAAATGAGCTTGCCCAAGACCGCTCAACATCACTGGACTCGCAAACACCTGCTCGCGCTGGAAGACCTCTCAACCGACGAAATCCGTTTCGTTCTTGATACTGCCGATTCGTTCAAGGAAGTTTCCACCCGCAGCATCAAGAAAGTGCCCGCCCTGCGAGGCCGGGTGATCGTCAATGCATTTTGGGAAGACAGCACGCGCACCCGCACGAGTTTTGGGCTGGCAGCCCAGCGGCTTGGCGCCGATGTGATCGATTTTTCCGAAAAAGGATCGAGCGTCAGCAAGGGTGAAACGCTGATCGACACGGCCCGCAACATTGAAGCGATGGGAATCGATGTCATCGTCGTGCGACACCCCGCGGCGGGCGCAGCCGAGGTCTTGTCCCGCACGGTCAAATGCAGTGTCGTCAACGCCGGCGATGGCGCACACGAGCATCCAACGCAGGGTTTGCTTGATCTGTACACCATTCGCGAACGCTTTGGAAAAATCGAGGGTTTAAGGGTCGCGATTGTCGGGGATATTTCCAACAGCCGAGTGGCGCGGTCGGATTTGTGGGGCCTGAAGAAAATGGGCGCCGAGGTGATTCTCGTCGGTCCGCCGACGCTGCTTCCCAAATCGTTCGAACAACTGGGCGCAACCATCGTCCACAATTTCGATGAAATCGTCGGGCAGGTCGATGTCATCAACATGCTCCGCGTGCAGTTCGAGCGGATCAAAAGCAGCCAGTTCCCCAGCGTGCGGGAATTCACGGCTTTATTTGGTTTGACCGGCGACCGATTCAAGCGATGCAAGAAAGATGTCTTCGTCATGCACCCAGGCCCCATGAACCGCGGCCTGGAGATTCAAAGCCAGATCGCCGACGGCCCCCAAAGCGGAATCCTGACGCAAGTCACCAACGGCCTGGCCGTTAGAATGGCAACGCTTTACCTGGTAACGCATTCGACGACTTAGCCACAGAGGACACGGAGAACACAGAGGCTGAAAATGGATGCCGAATTGATCTTGGATGAAGAAATGGAGCCAAATGCCCGGCTAAATGAGATCACCAACCGGATCCTCGCGGCGGCATTTGACGTCCATACGGAGCTCGGGCCTGGATACCAGGAGCAAATCTACGGAAATGCCTTGGCCATGGAGTTCGAGCGCCGGCATATTCGATTCGAGCGTGAAGTCTCTTTCCAGGTCTTATACAAAGGACAGCCTGTCGGAATGGGAAAATCTGACTTCATCGTGGAGGTTGCGTCCTCGTGGAATTGAAAGCTGTTGAAAGTCTTAACTCGCTATTTACTGCCCAGGTTATTTCGTATCTGAAGGCAACGAAGATTAAGCTGGCCTTGCTGATTAATTTCAATGTTCGAAGACTCAAGGATGGCATCAAAAGAATTGCCCTCTGATTCTTCTCTGTGCACTCTGTGGCTAAGAAAAGTTATGTCATCACTGCTCATCCAACACGGCACGATCATTGATCCTTCGCAGAAGATTCAGCGAAAGGCCGATTTGTTTATTCGCGATGGCAGGATCGCGACGGCTTCTGCAGGCGCCAAGGCGGATCGGGTGATCGATGCCAGCGGGTGTTTCGTCACGCCCGGCCTGATCGATATTCACGTGCATTTTCGTGAGCCGGGCGATGAAGAGGAAGAGACGATCGCCTCCGGCAGTGCTGCGGCTGTGGCGGGCGGGTTCACCACCGTCTGCTGCATGCCCAACACCAAGCCGCCCTTGGATAACGAGGGCATGATCGAATTCGTCCGTCGCGAATCCGAACGCGTCGGGCTGGCCAGGGTTTTGCCCATCGGCGCGATCACCAAGGAACGCGCCGGCAAGGAACTGGCGGAGATCGGTTCGATGGTCGAACGCGGCGCCATTGCGTTCAGCGACGACGGCGTCGGCGTGGCAGACGCGGCCGTCATGCGCAAGGCGCTGCAATATTGCAAAATGTTCGATGCCCTCATCATGCAACATTGCGAAGAGCCCAGCCTGGGCGGCGGGTGCATGCACGCCGGGCTTGTCTCCACCGTGCTCGGTTTGCCCGGAATTCCCGCGGAAGCTGAACAACTCATGATCGGTCGCGATCTGATGCTCAATCGCACCATCAATGGCCGATACCATGTCCAGCACATCAGCACGGCTTACAGCGTTGAACTCATCCGAATCGCCAAGCGGGAAGGGATGAATGTCACCGCCGAGGTCGCGCCGCACCACCTGCTGCTGACCGATGAATCCTGCCGCGGCTATGACACGAATTACAAGATGAATCCTCCGCTGCGCACGGCCAACGACGTCAAAGCCTGCATCGAAGGCGTGAAGGACGGAACGATCGACTGCCTGGCCACCGATCACGCCCCCCACCGGGCAGAGGAAAAGGAACTGGAATTTCAGTACGCTCCATTCGGCATCCTGTCGATCGAGTGCGCGCTGGCTTTGTACATCAAGGCCCTGGTCGAGCCGGGTCATGTCGATTGGACGAAACTGATCGACCTCATGAGCACCCAGCCAGCCCGGATCATCAAGCTGGACCGGGGCACGCTCCGCGAGGGGTCAGCCGCCGACGTTACGGTCATCGATCCCAATCGGGAATGGACGATCGACATCGACTCATTTGAATCCAAGAGTCGAAATTGCCCATTCAATGGCTGGAAGGTTAAAGGCTGCGCCACGCACACGATCGTCAACGGCGACATCAAGTGGACCGCACGTAAATAACGGCTTCTCCATCCGTTACGTCAATTTTCCCTATTTAGCGACTATACTTGCACTGCATTTAATAACATCGAAATTCTTCGGACTTTTTCTCTTCTGTTCCGCAAACCCCGGCTGCGCTGCCAGCCGCAATGCAGGCGAATGCTGCGAGTTGATCCGTAGGAGGGTACGGTGGGATACCGCATCGTTCGCTAGGCAACCAGTGGCGGGGGGTGGCGTTGATTCTGAGATCGAATGACCAATGACCAAATCCCAATGACCAACAAAATCCCAATGACGAATGACCAAATCAGAATGACGAAAATCCAGTGACCCGCGGCTCCTTTGTTGCGCGCCATGCGGACTCATGTCGCGCAACTCCAATTCCCAAATCCGAAATCCGAAATTCCTATCCATTTCTCAAGGCTCCATGAAACTGCACAAAATTGCGCGCAATGTGACGAATCGGACAAACGGATTTGTCAATGAAATGTGCTGAATCTTCGCGCATCTGCGTATTTCCCGCGGTCACTCTCAGCCCACCGATCAGCCGCGACGCGAAGCGGAGCGCTGTTTGGGGGTGACGCGGAAAAGCGCTCCGCTTCGCGTCGCGGCTGATCGGGTTGAAAGGCGCTGAAGTCAATGGTGAGCGACACCAAAGCGACTTCCCCGCATCACATTCCCCCACAGAGTTATGCATTTTTAAGTGCCGGATTTGTTGTCGGGGATAAAAACACTTGTGTAACCATCGTAAGCATGCTAACGTCCTTGCTCAATCAGAAGTTTGTTCGGTTGAAAGTGCGTTTAATCCAAAAGTTGTACCTCGAATGAGGAGCAGCCGAGGAAATACGCGGCGGTCTATTGCAGAAATGTTCTATTTTATATGGGCAAAATGACATCAAACCGACCAAATTGTTCTGGGCTTGGCCTCGGTATTCTTGTTGCGCTATTCTGCCACCAAGTCTCGAAAGCCGATGTCACTGCAGAAGAAATTATTTCGCGTCATCGAACCAGCGTTGAAGCTATACACACCTATCATTTCGAGAGTGACAATTTTAATCAATCTATGAACTCGAAGGATCAGGGGAAAACGGTCTTTCAGCGCAGTCGTATGGAAATCGTTGCCGACCGTGAACACAGCCGGTTGAAAGTATACACCAGCAGAACGGCGAACCCTGATGAAGCTTTGGTTGAAGAAAAATCCCAAATACAACTTTTTGTTTGGGACGGTAAGGTAAATTATGAATATCGGATCACTCCTGGTGAAGGCACGCCCGAGAGTCGCGGTATACTTTTCAGAACTAAAGACGTTGCGGAAAACGACTCACATCTGAGGAATATGGACTCTGGTGTTGCTCTCGATGGGGTCTTTAAAGGCAATGTTGAGTCCATAAAGAAATCCTTCGACGGGCGAAAGAGATCCATTTGCGAGATGGGACAGACTCTGTGGGAGGTGCTGAATGTTATGTAATAGAGGCCGTTGCTGACAGCGGGAAATATACACTCTGGTTTGATCCATCCCATTCTTACAATATTGCAAAGGCGGAAATGCGAAAAGGTCCAACTGATCTCTACATGGGAAAGCCACTAGGAGAGCGACGAGACGCCTCTGGAAAACTATTGGGAGAGCAGTCGACTGAATATATTTTTTCAATGGAAACTTTGCGATTTGCTCAAGACGGGAATATTTGGGTGCCCGCAGAAGCATCAATAATGTGCGAGCAAAATTTTAGTACAGGTCGCACTTTTTCTGAAAAAGCTCACCACGTAAGAAATGTTGTTGAAATCAATCGCGTTTTGGATCCGGCAGTGTTTGTGGCTGCTTTTCCCGATCATACGCGTGCATTTGATACCGATGTCGCGAGCGGAATACAGTGGGTCTGGAATCAAGGTAAGTTTAGCCCGGACGTAGATGAGGAGGCTGTGGCGGCTGTTGAACAAACCGCCCGGCAAATCAACACTGATCCAATCTTGGCAAACGAGTCGAGTGATGGTGGTAGTCCTTTCAATTTTAGATCGTGGGCTTTAATTTGTGCTGCTTTAGTTGGTGCCTTGTCCCTTCTTATCTGGCAGCTTCGATATCGGCAAAGCAGAATTTCTTAGTTCTTGACCCAATGCATCAAGGTATTTTTCTCGGCCGCCTCTATTCAGCTAACATCTCATAAGGCATCGTTATTGATTCGATCATTTCATGCCGCCTTGCGTTGGGATGGAAAAATCATATTGACGAAGAAACCAAAGTGCGTTTGCAACATGAAGAGCAAAGACCGAACCGCAACCGGCTCTGGTGAAGCTGAAGAATCATTCTTGAATGCCCTTGTTGATATAGCAAACTCTTTAGAAGACTACGAGCCATAAGATTTTGCCCATCTGCCCGTCTTGTGTAACAGCATCTTGTATAACGACTTACATCTCTACGGCTTTGCCCGCCATTGCCCCTGTCGCTGAAAGACCCGTCTGGCCGATAAATCTGGGGTGGGCGTTGCGTCCTGAGAATGGGAGATGCGGTTTGGCTTCGCCGATTGATGTGAAAATCAAGCGAATGGGCACGGGCGGCACGGACGTGCCTTTGCCTCGCCGGATGACCGAACATGCGGCTGGGTTTGATCTATGCGCTGCGCTGACCGAGCCCACAAGCATCATGCCGGGAGAGATACTGGTCGTGCCCTGCGGTTTCGCGATGGCATTGCCGGAAGGTTACGAGGCCCAGGTTCGGCCGCGCTCGGGTCTGGCAAGCAAGTCGGGCATTACTCTGATCAACACCCCCGGAACGATTGATTCGGATTACCGCGGCGAAGTGAAAGTGCCTCTGGTCAATCTCGGCAAGGAGCCATTCGTCATCGAGCGAGGCATGCGGATCGCCCAGATGGTCGTCATGCCCGTGCCCAAGGTGAATTTGATTGAAGTGACCGAGTTGGACGATACCGCCCGAGGCAAGGGCGGGTTTGGACATACAGGACATTAGGAGATTTCGGATTGCCGATTGCGGAATGCGGATTTGAATTGTTCAATCCGAAATCCGAAATCCAAAATCCGCAATTGATACATGGATCGATCACGCATCATTCGTCAATCGCTTTTGTTTCTTGGCATTGGCGCCTGGGTGTTTCTGTTTCTTTCGCTGGCGAGCTTTCATGCGAGCGATTGGCCGAGCCACCAGGTTTACCCGTATCCGCCGATCCAGAACCTGTGCGGGCCGACGGGTTCATATGTGGCTTACTACTGCTTTCTTGCGCTGGGTGAAGGTTTGTTCCCCGTGCTGTTTCTGACAGGCGTGGGCCTGGCGATGGTGATGTTCAAGCAGCGCGTGCAGGACCTTTGGATTCGCTCGATTGGATTACTGATTCTCAGCATCGCGTTTGCGTCGCTGGTGCATCACATTCAGCCCGGCTCGGCCAGCGCGTTGCCGGAAGGACATGGGGGCATCGTCGGAATCGGCACGAGCACGTGGCTGCAACTGCGGTTTCATACCGTGGGCACGCGGATTGTGCTGTTTACGTTGATGTTGATCGGGCTGCTGCTGGCAGCCGACGAACTGGTGCTGCACACGCCCGCCGTGGTGACCAGCGCGATCGGCAAAGTGAAGGAACACGCCCCATCGTGGAGGAATTGGAAGATCGTTCCCCTGCCAGCTCTGCCGCGCATGTCGAAGTTTGTGACCAAGGAAACGGTCGCAAAGCCGGCCAAGCCGAAGAAAGCAATCGTTAAAGTCGTCAAGGAGGAAGAGGCTGAGGACGAGGAAGAAAAGCCGGTTGAATCCAAGCGCAAGGCTGCGGCTGTCGAGGACATTGAGGAAGACGAGGAACCGGAAAAGCCTGCTGCAGTGGTTCCAGCCGCGCCTATTCGCAAGGACATCATTGTCCGTCTGCCCAGTGCGATGAAGCCGCGGCAGGTTGCCCCGCCGCCGCCCAAGGAACTTGGCGAATATCATCTGCCCAACTGGGATGTACTGGATGATGCGGAATACGGATTTGCCGCCACGCAGGAAACCTTTGTCCGGCAGATGGCAGCCATTCTGGAAAAGTCATTGCAGGAATTCAACATCGATGCGCATGTGGTCGAGATCGACACCGGCCCGGTCATCACCGTTTACGAACTGGCGCTCGCGCCGGGCGTGAAGGTCTCGACGATCTCCGCATTGACCAACGACATTCAGCGGGCACTCAAGGCCGAGACCATTCGAATCGTCGCGCCGATTCCCGGCAAGAATACCGTTGGCATCGAAGTGCCCAATGCGCAAAAGGAAAAGGTTCGACTCAAGGAGCTGATGCAGCTCGCGCCCGATGCGCTGAACAAGATGGCTGTGCCGTTGTTCCTTGGCAAGGATTCCAGCGGCTCGCCGCTGGTCGATGATCTGACCCGCATGCCCCACCTGCTGATTGCCGGCACGACCGGTTCGGGCAAGAGCGTGTGCATCAACTCGATCATCATGTCGATCATGTACCGCCAGCGGCCGGACATGGTGAAGCTGATCCTGGTGGATCCCAAGGTCGTGGAAATGGCCTCATTCAAGGAAATTCCGCACCTGATGTGCCCGGTGATCAATGATTCCGCCCGCGCGTGCAGCGTGTTGGAATGGGCCTGCGAGAAAATGGACGAGCGATACGAATTTCTCGCCGAGGCCGGCGTGCGAAACATCAAGGGATACAACAGCCTGACGACGCAGGAACTGGTGGAGCGCTTCCACCCCGCCACGCCGGAAGAGGAAGCGCGAATCCCCAAGAAGCTGCCTTATATTGTCATTATCGTAGATGAACTGGCCGACCTGATGATGACCAGCGGCAAGGAAGTGGAATCGCATATCGTGCGCCTGGCGCAAAAGGCCCGCGCGGTCGGCATTCATTTGATCCTCGCGACTCAGCGTCCGCAGGCGACGGTGGTGACGGGCCTGATCAAAGCCAACATGCCCGCCAAGATTGCCTTCCGCGTCTCGAGCAAGATGGACAGCCGAATCGTGCTCGATATGAACGGCGCGGAAGTCCTGCTCGGGCAAGGCGACATGCTTTACCTGCAGGCCGGCGCATCCAAACCCATTCGCTCGCAGGGCACGTTCATCGACGACAAGGAAACGCGCGAAAGCGTCAAGCTGGTTTGCAACGCTGCTGAGCAGCAATTTGAACCCGAACTGGTACAGATCAAGGCGACTGGCAACATCGACGAAGGGGCTGCCAAGGACGATCTATTTGACCAGGCGGTGCGCGTTGTTCTGGAAACCAAGCGAGGCAGCGTCAGTCTGCTTCAGCGGCGGCTAACCATCGGTTACAGCCGTGCCAGCCGGCTCATCGAAGCGATGGCGGTCGCTGGAATCGTCGGAGATTACAAAGGCTCGCAGGCCCGCGAAGCGCTCATCACCGTCGAGCAGTGGGACGCCATGCATCAGCAGCAACAGATCGACGAGCAAAGCGGCATGACGGTCTAAGCCTGTCAATACCATCCTTTTGTGTCATCAGATGAGACAGTCATGTCGCAGCCCGCGAATTCCTGGTAGTGGGTTATTTTGAGATTGGTTGATTCAGCGCGGCCGTTTGCGGTGGGTTTGGGCGCTCGAAAACCCGCCGCAAGCGGCGGGGCTAAAATGGCTTGCCGGGAGCAATCCCCTCGTGACGAGGGTTCGCGGCTGTTACAATGTGCCGGTGCATACAGTCTCGGTCCATATCCCCGGCGGCGCAGCGTACGACATCATCGTTCGTCCAAACCTGATGGCCAGTGCGGGCTTGACCTTGCGAGGCCTGAGCGGGTCCACCAAGGCAGGCATCGTCACCGACTCGGTCGTCGGCTCGCATTATCTTTCAACGCTTGAAGCAACCCTGAAAAAGGCTGAGTTTGAACCGATTGCGGTTATCCTTCCCAGCGGCGAAGACCATAAAACCGTTGAATCGATCGCCAAGATTTACGATGCCCTGCTTCCGAAAAGGTTTGACCGCAATACACCGATCATCGCGCTGGGCGGCGGTGTGATCGGCGATATGACCGGTTTTGCCGCCGCCACCATCCTGCGCGGCGTGCCTTTCGTGCAAATGCCCACCACCTTGCTTTCAATGGTCGATGCCAGCGTCGGCGGGAAAACCGGCGTGAATCATTCGGTCGGCAAAAACCTGATCGGCGCGTTTCATCAGCCGCTGGCCGTTCTAATCGATCCGCAAACACTTAAGACCTTGCCGCCTCGCGAATTGAAAAGCGGACTTGCCGAGTGCATCAAGCATGAAGTCATTCGGGATGCAGATGGGTTCGTCCGACTGGAAAAGAACGTCCATCGCGCGATTGCGCTCGATACCGATTATCTCGCCGAACTGGTCGCGCACAACGTTGCGATCAAGGCTCGCGTGGTCGAGGCCGATCCTTTTGAACGAGGCGAACGCGCTCACCTCAACTTCGGCCACACCTTTGGCCACGCGATCGAAACCGTTTCGGATTACTCGTATGCCCATGGCGAATGTGTCGCGCTGGGCATGGCGGCAGCCTGTTTTGCGGCAGTTGAAATCAAATTGCTGGACGAATCTTCACGAAAACGGATTTGCGCCCTGATCGATAAGGCCGGCTTGCCCTCGCGCGGTCTCACCCTCGATCTGGATGCCGTTTTCAATGCGATGTCGTACGACAAAAAGGTGAAATCCGGCAAACTCAGGTTCGTTCTGCCGGATCGAATTGGCCGCGTCGTGATCCGCGACGATGTTCCGGCGGAAGTCGTCCGCGCAGCGATTCATAGCCTCAAGGGGTGATCGGTGGCATTGCAACATTGGATTCAACTTGCAATGACCGAAGGCGTGGGGCCGATTCTCACGCAGCGACTGATTCAGGCCGCAGGCAGCGCCCAAGCGGCGTGCGGGGCATCAATCAATTTGCTTCGCACGATCGAAGGTGTCGGCTCGACCAAATCGCGGCAGATTCACGGGTCACTGAACCAAACCGCTGATGAAGCGTTGCGTGAGATCGAGCGCGCTCACCATCTTGGCGTTTCGATCATTTGCCCGGACGATGATTTATATCCGACGCTTTTGCGTTCGATTCCCGACCCGCCTGGGGTGCTCTATATCAAGGGCAATCTCGAACCGCGCGACCTCAATGCAATCGCGATTGTGGGTTCCCGTCGATGCAGTTTTTACGGGCGCGAGCAGGCGGAACGATTCGCCGCGCTTTTGGCGGGAACTGGTCTGACAATCATCAGCGGCGGAGCGCGCGGCATCGACTCGGCCGCCCACAAAGGCGCGATGTCGCACGCTCAGGGTCGTACATTGGCGGTGCTGGGGTGCGGAATCGACACGGTCTATCCGCCTGAAAACAAAGCCTTGTTCGACCAGATTGCCGAACGCGGAGCGGTACTTTCGGAATATCCGATCGGCACGCCTCCGACCCCTGAAAATTTTCCCAGGCGCAACCGCATCGTCAGTGGGATGTCGCGCGGCGTGCTGGTCATCGAAGCGGATGAACGCAGCGGCGCGCTGATTACCGCTCGACAAGCCTGCGACGACCACGGTCGTCCGGTCTTTGCACTTCCGGGGCGTGTGGATAATCGCATGTCGGCCGGTCCTCACAAATTGATTCGCGATGGCGCGGCGCTCATTACATGCCTGGAAGATATTTTGGATGGTCTTGGACCACTTCCGCAAAGCGCGGCCGAACCGACACTTTTCGAGGGCGACCAAGACAGGTCCACTGAAGTGGCCCCGCCGCGAGAGATTGACGAGACTGTGGGACTTAGCGAGCAGCAACGCGCGATTCTGGTCGGGATTGACGATGAGCCGACCAGCGTTGATACCATTGTCGAACGAACGACTTTTCCCGTTCATCTGGTCCTTCAGGAATTGACGTTTTTGAGCTTGAAAGGTGCCGTGCGCCGCGTCGATGGGCAAACTTTTGCGAGACGATAATCCATGAACGTGAAGTATGGAATGATTACGGTTTTTGTGGTTCGCCCCGACGCATCCGGCAAGTCGCATGAATTGCTTCAGCTTTTCCGTTCGCCAGGTACATGGCATGGCCGGACCTGGCAGGTGGTGCGAGGCAAGGTCGAAGAAGGCGAATCGTTCATCAGCGCCGCGTTGCGCGAACTGAAAGAGGAAACCGGACTGCGGCCGCTGGAATTCTTTCGCATCGGCAGCGTTGAGACGTTCTATACTTCGATTGGAGACACCGTTTGGCACTCGGTTCCGTTCTGCGCCATGATCGATCGAACTCAAACGATTCAACTGAATCGCGAGCATACGGAGATGCGTTGGGTCATGCGCGACGAGATGGAAAGGAAGGTGATGTGGGCCGGTGAGGTTCGGCTGCTGCACGATCTATACCGCGATATTCTCGATTATGGCGTTGCCCGCGAGCATTTGAAGATCGAGTTGCCTCCAGCTTAACACACCCTTAAATCAAGTTGATAATATGGTGTCCCAGATGAATACCGCCACGTCCAATGCGATAAACCGCCAGGCCCAGCTCGGGCGGGATTCGTTGCGTCTGGCGGCCATTGATGTCGGATCGAACAGCGTCCACATGATCGTGGCGCAGGCCGATCCTGATGGCGCGATTACGACCCTCTGGCGAATGAAGGAAATGGTCGGTCTGGGCCGCGGAAGTTTCCCGTCTCGAAAACTGTCGCGCGAAGCGATGGGCCGCGCGATCACGACTCTGGCTCGATTTAAGCAGGCCGCACAGCAGCGCCAATGCGAAAAAATTGTCGCGGTGGCCACCAGCGCGGTGCGCGAAGCGGAAAACGGCGGCGACTTCATTCAACGCATCAAGCGCGAGACCGGCCTTTATGTGCGCGTCGTCAGCGCACGCGAAGAGGCAAGGCTGATCTATCTGGCTGTGCGACATGCGATGAAACTCGGCGACAAACCGCACCTGATCGTCGATATCGGCGGCGGCAGCGTCGAGTTCATCGTCGGCGACCAGCGACGCTCGCTCCTCCTGGAAAGCCGCAAGCTCGGCGCTTCGCGCATGACCGCCCAATACGTCAAATCCGATCCGATCAGCGATCAGGATCAGAAAAAGCTGCTAAAACATTTTGATGACGTCCTTGATCCCCTTGCCGGCGACATTCTCGCGCTTAAACCCGTCAAGGCGATTGGCACCAGCGGCACGCTTGAGGCGATGGCAACCATGTGCGGCGCCCATTCCAATGGAAACGGGCATTCAACAACGGTGATCGAACGAGCGGAATTTGAATCTTTGATTGCGCGGCTTCTGAAGAGCGACAGCGATGATCGTTCGAGCATGCGCGGGCTCGATGATCAGCGGCGCGACCAGATTGTGGCCGGCGCGTTGCTGGTCGATCAGTTGTTCAACCGGCTGCATTTGAGGCGAATTCATCTTTGTCCATCCGCGTTGCGGGAGGGAATTCTTTTGGACTACCTGGCCCGACACGTTCCAGAAATGACGATTCGACGCGAGGTTCCCGATCCACGCCGGCGAAGCGTGCTGGATCTGGCTCGTAAATGTGATTGGCACAAGACGCACAGCGAGCATGTCGCCATGATCTGCATGTCCCTTTTTGACGATCTCAAACCATTGCACGGCCTGGGCGGAATTGAAAGAGAATTGATCGAATACGGCGCCCTGCTGCACGACATCGGCTGGCACATTGGCCGAAAGGGACACCACAAGCACAGCATGTACCTGATCTGCAACGGCGATCTGAAGAACTTCACCGATGAGGAAATCGCGATCATTGCAAATATTGCGCGATATCACCGAAAAGCCGAACCGAAGAAATCGCATGATTCCTATGCCAACCTCTCTTCCTGGGCCCGGCGAGTGGTGGATGTTGGCGCCTCCCTACTGCGATTGTCGGATGGGCTGGACCGAAGCCATGTCGGGGCAATTACTAAGGTTTCGTGCAGAACGCGCCAGCACCGCGTAAAGTGCTTGTTGACTGCCCGGTCCGATGCTGAACTGGAAATCTGGGGCGCAAAACGCAAAATGGACCTCTTCGAAAGGGTCTTCGGGCGTAAGATAAGATTTGAACTGGCAAAGAGGTAAGGTAAACGCATGGATTCGCTGACTCAGCCGCACCAGTTTCCCGGAAAGCTCATCATCGTTGAAGGAATCGACGGGTCGGGCAAGAGCACGCAGCTTCAGCTTGCCATGCGCCACCTGCAGGCGCGCGGTCTTAAACCATTCTTTACAGAATGGAACAGTGCCGACCTGGTCAAAGCGGTCACCAAAAAGGGCAAAAAGAAAATGACCCTGACCCCGATGACCTTTTCCATGCTTCATGCAACTGACTTTGCTCATCGTCTGGCTCATAACATTCTTCCCCCACTGAAGGCCGGCATGATCGTGCTGGCGGATCGATATGTGTACACCGCCTTTGCCCGCGACGTCGTTCGAGGCTGCGATCCCGCGTGGGTTCGGCGCGTTTACCAGTTTGCCCCCCGTCCCGATCGCGCGTTCTATTTCAATGTGCCGATTGATGTCAGCATCAGCCGCATCCTGTCCGGGCGGGCGCGACTCAAGGATTATGAAGCCGGCATGGACCTGAACATCTCCAAAGACCCGGTCGAAAGCTTCAAGATATTTCAGGGTCGCATTCTCAAGGAATATCAACACATTGTCGGGGAATATGGGCTGACCGAGATCGATGCCACCGCGAGCATCGGCGAGCAGCAGCGCATCGTTCGCGACCTGGTCGATGAAACGCTGGCCGACTATCAACCGCCGCAGACCAGCACGCAGGAGTACGCGGTATGAACCAGTTTCGTTACATGGCTCACCAGATGCCCTACCTGCCTACGGTCGGTTGCACGGGCAAGCTCCTGGTCATCGAAGGAACCGACGGCGTGGGACGTTCGACCCAGGCGTACATGCTCAAGGAGTGGCTCGAAGTGCAGGGCTACGCCGTCATGGAGACCGGCTGGACGCGTTCCAAACTTGTTGGGCAAGCGATCACCGACGCCAAGGCAGGTCACTCGCTGCATCGGCTGACCTATTGCCTGATGTATGCAACCGATTTGGCCGACCGACTTGAATACCAGATCATCCCCGCACTCAAGAGCGGTTTCATCGTGCTGGCCGACCGATATGTTTACACCGCAATCGCGCGAGGCATCGCGCGTGGAGCCGACAAGCAGTGGCTGCGCGATTTATATGGCTTTGCCCTCACTCCCGATCAGGTCTTTTACCTGCAGATTCCGGTGCGCGACCTGGTGCAGCGCGTACTGGCCGCGGGAAAGATGAATTACTGGGAAAGCGGCCTGGACATGAACTACGGCGACGACCTTTATGACAGCTTCATCGCTTATCAGACTGAACTGATCGAGCAATTTGATGCCATGTCCGAGGAATATCGCTTTACCAATCTTGACGCGCGACTGGAACCCAAGGAAATCCAGAAGCAGCTTCGCCGCGCGGTTGGCGCTTACCTGACGTCCGAAAACGGACTTTCGCGCACAATAGTAGATAGTATCTGACCGCCCAAGCCCGGCCCTTCAGGGCCGGGGCTCCACTCCCGTTCAAATCACAGAGCCCGCCCCCGACCCTGAAGGATCGGGCTTGCCAAACCAATTCGCGCACTGCAGGACCGGCGGCGCCGTGAGTTCCATCACGTCAAGTTGCGCGTTCGACCAAACCCCAAACTCCCGCGTTTCCCCCGGCAATAGCGTCACGAAATTGTCATCGACCATTCCATCCGGATCGAGACGGTCGATGTTGATCGTCAAATCCCGAACCAGCGCATCCGTCGAAATCGTCAAACGACCTTGCGCAAAACTGCACCGCAGATTCGGCCTGGGATAATTCAGTTCCCGATCCCGCGCGAAGTACCAGAGCGCGCGTGAATCATCGACCCGCGCAATAACAAACTCGCGTGATGGATCGCGCGGCGATGCGATCGCCGTTGGCAATATCGCAGCCCGCAGGTTGCTGCGCGGAGGAACATCAATCTGGACCGCGCGGATTGCGAGTTCCTTGCCGGCAAAGTCCATCCTTCGGATCTGCACCTGGCCGCGCCAGGGTTCGTCGCTGTCGTTGTTGGCGTAGAGCACGAGCACATCGGCCTCGGGTTGGATCGTTAGAAGACGAGGTTGATAGAATCGTCTCGTCGCGTACCAGAGCGGTTTCAGTCTTCCATCGGAATCGATCGCGCTCCAGCTCGTCACCGGGTAGCAATCGTTCAATTGCCAGTAAAGCGTGCCCATGCAGACCGGCTGGCGTGAGCGGAACCACTCCACGCCGGCCGTCAGTGCTCGGGCCTGATTGATTTGCAATAGATAGTGGTAGTCGTCGTAGTTATCCGGGATGTCGAAGTCTTTGAGAAGCAACTTCTCATTTCGTGCGTTGCCGCCGGGCGATTTCTGATGAAGTTCCAGCGATTTTGATCCCCGATGCAGTTCTTCTTTCGCGATGGCGCAAGCGAGAGTCGTGTAGTTTGGAGGGCCTTGATATCCAAACTCCGAGCAGAATCGTGGGGAAAACCAGCGGTAATTGTTGTAATCGCCGGGGCCGTGCCAGACTTCCCAGATGTGTTTGTTGCCGTGAGTCGAGAGGTTCGGTTCCAAGCCATTCTCGTAATCGGGGTCGCCCGACCAGGGGCTGGCCGCCCAATACGGCCGCGAGGGATCGATTTCCTTTACGATCTTCGGCAGCAGGTCGAAATAGTAACCCTGCCCCCACTGTTTGCCGGCCAACTGCTCCTTCCACTTCACCAGCTTGCCCGTGCCATCATCCGTCACGTCCTTGTGATACATCCAGACGTTTTCGTTACAGCCGTTCCACAGCACCAAACTCGGGTGATGCGCCAATCGCGCAACGTTGTACTTCGCTTCGGCTTCGACCTCCGACTTAAACGGCTCGGCCTCGGGGTAGGCAGCGCACGCAAACGGAAAATCCTGCCAGACGAGCATGCCCGTTTCATCGCAGATGTCATAGAATTCATCTGTCTCGTAAATCCCGCCGCCCCACACGCGCAGCATGTTGGCGTTGGCATCGAGGGCTTGCTGGATTCTCTTGCGGTATCGTTCAGGCGTGCAGGCGCGATCGAGAAAGCAATCATCGGGAATCCAGTTGAACCCTTTGCAGAAAATCGGCTTGCCGTTGACTTTCAAGACAAAAGCCTGGCCGATGTCGTCGGGATGCGTGTCGAGTTCGACGGTGCGAAGAGCGACGCGGCGCGCCCAAACATCTTGCGTCTCAGTCTGATTCGGATTCTGATTCGGCGTGGCTGTGACATACACCTGAAGTACATATAAAGCTTGATCGCCATAGCCAAATGGCCACCATTTAAGTGGATTGTTTACAATTAGATGTGCTGTCGCCGTCTTGACGGTATTCTCGAGAACAGTCCATTGGAACTTGTCATCTTTTCCAGCGCGCATCCCCAATTCCCATTTATGATTGCTTGAAAGCTCTCCGGCTAAGTCTAAGTCAACTTCAACTTCGACAGTAGCTTCCCCCTCGGAAAGATTTGTGCGAGGTCGAACAGCTTTGATCCTCAATCGACTCCACCCCTCCAACCTCACCCCTTTCCAAATCCCGCACGTCGGGACGACCGGGCCCCAGTCCCAGCCGAAGTTGCAGGCCATCTTTCTTATGAAGTTGTACGCCCCGCCATAGAAGATGCCGGGCAGATAGCCGAGCTTGTCGCGCATCCGGGCTGCGTAATTGACAGGGGATTCGAAGAGGATGGTCAGCTCGTTTTTCCCCTTTTTCAGCGCCCGTCGAACGTCGAAACGATACCCGCAGTGCATGTTTTGCGTCCGCGCGACTTCGGAGCCGTTCAAAATAATCGTCGCGACCGTATCCAGCCCATCGCAGACCAGGTCGATCCGCTCGTGATCAAATAGTTTCGGATCGGCATCGAAGTAAGTAGTGTACTGCCAATCGGTTCGGCCAATCCAAAACAACTTGGGTTCGTTTTGACCAAAATAGGGATCATCAATCAGCCCCGCGCGCAGCAGATCGGTATGGACACAACCAGGAACGCGCGCGAGGATGGTTGCATCTCGGATCGCGTCGGGTACTTCAGAGAAATTCGAGATGGCCTTGACGGTCCAGTCATCGCTAAGCCGTTGCTTCAACATAATTTACAACAGCGACCCAATACAGCTTTTCTTTATATCGAGTCGCGCGACTTTTTCTGAGACAAAGGTCTTCAAATATAAATTATTTTTCGCCCTGCCGAACAATTCCATTTTTTTCTAACGAATTTCAGTTTTACACTTCCCGATCCACCGCTGCCGCCACGCGCTTGATCGACGCCATCATGTCCTTGAACATCTGTGGCGTGAGCGATTGCGCCCCGTCCGTCATCGCGTGCTCGGGATCATCGTGCACTTCGAGAATCAATCCATCGGCACCGCACGCCACTGCGGCGCGGCACATCGGCTCGACGAGATGTCGCTTGCCTGTGCCATGGCTGGGATCGACCACAACCGGCAGGTGTGATCGACGGTGCAATTCGGGAACAATCGCCAGCGGCAGCGTGTTGCGGACATAATCCGATTCGAACGTGCGAATGCCGCGCTCGCAGAGGATGACCTGCGTATTTCCGCCAGCCAGGATGTATTCCGCAGCGAGCATGAACTCCTCGAAGGTCGCGCTCATGCCGCGTTTGAGGAGGATGGGTTTGCGCGTTTCGCCCAGCTTGGTGAGCAGGTTGAAATTCTGCATGTTGCGCGCGCCGACCTGCAATACATCGGCGTATTCGACGCATACCGGAATTTGATCGATGCTCATGACTTCGGTCACGATGGCCAGCCCGGTCTTTTCGCGAGCTTCGGCGAGGTACTTCAGTCCCTCTTCAGCAAGACCCTGGAAGCTGTATGGATTGGTGCGCGGCTTGAATGCTCCGCCTCGCAGGCCGACCGCGCCGGCTTCCTTGACCGCGTGCGCGACATCAAGCAGCTTGCCGCGATCTTCAACACTGCAAGGCCCGGCAATGACCGGCACCTTCTTGCCCCCCACGACCCCGCCCAGCTTGCCGCCGAGCGGAACGAGGGTTCGTTCCTTATGTACTTCGACGGACGCCATCTTATATGGCGCAAGAATCGGCACGACCTTGTCCACGCCTTCGATTGATTCCAAAGCACTGCGATCCTTGTTGCGGTCATCGCCAATGACTGCAACCACCGTGCGTTCCGTGCCGACGATGACGTGATCTTTCAATCCCATGTCTCGCACCAGTTTGACGACACGTTCGACCTGCTGTTTGCTCGAACCGGGTTTCATGACGACCACCATTTTCGATCTCCCAATGAAAAAAGCCCCAGGACCGCGTCCTGAGGCTTTGATGTTTCTTTGATTCGAGTCAGCTCAGAACGCGGGTTGGGTGTTGGGGCTAAAGTAGCCGCTAAACCAAAACCGCGTAAAACCATTGGAAAGCCGACTCATGGACAAGCAGCCTACCATAGGCAAGGGCATTGTCAAACGGAAAGACCTGGCTTGACAATAACCCCTTGACCCACGAAAACTTGCGTTCAATCCGGGGCGTAGCTCAGCTTGGTAGAGCGTCTGGTTTGGGACCAGAAGGTCGCAGGTTCGAATCCTGTCGCCCCGAATGATTTTTATCTTCTTATCATGGGTATACGAATTGGTATCGTTGGCGTAAGTGGTTATGGCGGCGGAGAGGTGTTGCGGCTTTGCGCGACGCATCCTTCGTTTGAAGTCGTTTATGTGGCCGGCGAATCGAGCGCGGGGGCGAAGCTTGGCAGCAAATTTCCGGGGATCGGCAAGCTGGGCGACTTGGAAATTCAGAAGTGGAATCCGTCTGAACTGCCGAAACTGGACCTGCTGTTTGCTTCCTTGCCGACCGGGGAATCGACGGGCGCGCTCAGCCGCATCGCGGCGACGCGGATTGTCGATATCGGCGGCGATCATCGCTTCGTCGAAGGATGGACCTACGGCCTGGCAGACATCTGGCCGGATCAGGTTCGCAAATCCAATCGGATCGCCAACCCGGGCTGCTATCCCGCAGCCACCATCGGCGCGCTCGCTCCGCTGGTGGCGGCCAAGATGGTCGATCCGGCCAGCATCATCGTTGATGCCAAGAGCGGGGTGAGCGGCGCGGGCCGAGGCGGCGGCTCGACGTTCGGATTTGCAGAAGTCAATGAAGATGTCTCGGCGTATGGCATTCTCAAGCACACCCACGTGCCCGAAATGAACAAGGCGCTGAGCCAGCTTTTTGGCCAGACCCTGGCGATTCAGTTTACGCCTCATCTGATTCCGATGACCCGGGGCATCCTGTCAACCTGTTATTGCCGCGGCAAGGCCACGACCGTCCAATGCATAGAGATGGCGCGCAGGTTTTACGAGGGGCGGTCTTTTGTGCGGGTGGTCGAGCAGGCGCCGCATACCAAATGGGCGACAGGATCGAATCTTTCCTACGTGTCGTACGCGGCCGATCCTGAGCGCAACATCATTATGGCGTTTGGCGCGATCGACAATCTCGGCAAGGGCGCGGCCGGGCAGGCGGTTCAAAACGCCAATCTCATGTGCGGTTTGTCTGAGACGACGGGATTGGAAGGCACGCCGTTGTGGCCATAAGTTTAACGGCCCCGCTAAACAGTTTTCATCATTTCCGTGTTGGCGCAGTATAAATGTTCGTCCCCTTCTCGTGCGGAGATATTTATGCAATCAGGGTCGCCAAATGAACTCAATCGTCGGCAGTTTTTGAAAAACAGTGCAGCCGCAGCGGGCGCGGTGGCTGCAGGCTCACTCACCGGCTGTGCAACGACTGCTCCTGTGATCGACAAACGCGCCGCCGTGTCGATCCTTTACGATCCATCCGATACGATTGCTGCTTCACAACCCTCGCAATGGGCGATTGAGCAGCTCCGAAGTTCAATCGCTTCAAGAGATATTCCCGTACGTATCTGCCGCAAGATGGATGAGGTGAATCCAGCCGATTTGCGCATCAATGCACAGGCAATTCCCAACCTGGGACCAAACGATTCCGAAATGGCATCGCTGGACGTCGAATCAAAGGCAGGCCGCTCGGCAATTATCGCTGCGGGGAGCGATCCGCGCGGGCTGACATACGCACTCACTGAATTGGCCGAGATTGCCGCATTGGAACCGGACCCGATGGCAGCCTTGGCTGCCATCAAGCCGAGCACGGAGCGCCCCGCCAACAGAATCCGCAGCGTCATGCGGATGTTTGTCACCAACGTCGAGGACAAATCATGGTACAACGACCGCGAGTTTTGGAAATCATATTTGTCGATGCTGGCGACCAATCGCTTTAATCGGGTCAATTTGTCGCTGGGGCTGGGATATGATGCGCCGAGTGGGCTTGATGATTCGTATTTCTTCTTCGCGTATCCATTCCTGCTCAATATGCCCGGCTACAACGTTCGCGCGACGAACCTGCCCGATGCCGAACGTGACAACAACCTCGCAATGCTTCGATTTATCAGTGATGAAGCGGCTGCGCGCGGATTGCAGTTCCAACTCGGACTTTGGACGCATGCATATGTCTTCACGAACAGCCCGCGGGTGAATCATCGAATTGAAGGATTGACCGATCAGACACATGGACCGTATTGCCGTGATGCGCTGGCGCAAGTGCTTAAGGAATGTCCGAATATCACGGGAGTGACATTCCGCATCCACGGCGAGAGCGGCGTGCCGGAGGGCAGTTACGATTTTTGGAAAACGGTGTTCACGGGTTGCGTGCAGAGTGGCCGTAAGGTCGAAATCGACATGCACGCCAAGGGAATGGATCAGCAAACGATCGACGTGGCCATGAGCACCGATTTGCCGATTAACATTTCACCGAAATTCTGGGCGGAGCATTGCGGGCTGCCCTATCACCAGGCGGCCATTCGTTCGACGGAATTGCCGACCCGCGAGCGCGGCGGCGGCGCGTTTGCACAAAGCAACGGCGCTCGCAGCTTCCTGCGATATGGCTATGGCGACCTGCTCGCCGAAGACCGCAAGTACGGCATTCTGCATCGAATCTGGCCTGGCACACAGCGGCTACTCTTGTGGGGTGATCCCGCGTTTGCCGCTGGTTATGGACGGGCGTTCAGTTTTTGCGGTTCACTGGGCGGTGAACTGATGGAGCCTCTCTCGTTCAAGGGACGCAAAGGTTCCGGTTTGCCGGGTGGACGGGATGGATATGCGGACAAAACGCTGCGCACGCCCGGCGGCGACTTTGAGAAATACGCTTACACCTATCTGCTCTGGGGCCGGATGATGTACAACCCGGATTGCTCGCCGGATGTATGGAAACGACATCTCAACAAAGATTATGGAGACTCCGCGATGGAGACGGGCCGGGCAATGGCGTATGCAGGACGCATTCTGCCTTTGTTCACGACCGCGCATCTTCCATCCGGTTCCAACAATAACTATTGGCCGGAGATGTATTTCAATATGTCGATTGTGGACGCCTCGCGCCCTCAGCCTTATACCGATACACTGAATCCCAAAACGTTTGGCGGCGTGAGCCCGCTGGACCCGCAGCTCTTTTCGCGCGCGGTCGATTACGCGGATGAATTGCTGGCCAACAAGGTGGGCGGCAAATACTCGCCGGCAGAGGTCGCTAGCTGGCTGCAGAGTCTTGCGGATACCGCGTCGGAACAACTGCGCCCGGCCCAGAAGAAAGCAGCCAAACCGTCGCCTGTGCTTCGCAGAATGCTGATCGATGTAGCGACGCAAACAGGCTTGGGCAGGTTTTTTGCCGACAAATTGCGAGCGGGTGTCCTATATGCGGTTTACGAAAGGACGGGCGACCGCGAAGTGTTCAGCGAAGCGCTCAGCGCCTATCGCTCGGCACGCGAGCATTGGGCGAACATTTCCAGGCTCACGAAAAATATCTACATGCAGGATGTTTCCTACGGCAGCGGCAATTTTCAGCGCGGCAACTGGTCGGACCGTCTCGCGTCGATCGACCACGACATCGAATTAATGTCCCTGCGTGGACAGACCCCGCCCACACCGACTGTGAAGGCCAGCCCCGAAACAATTGCTTCGATCATCAAGGCGGTCAAAGCGCCGTCGGCTCGCCCGCAAGCAGCCATCAAGCATGATGTGCCAGGTTCATTCAAGCGCGGCCAGGCGATCGCACTTCAGATTGGAATTACATCCGGCGAAGTCAAAGAGGTGCAATTGCATTATCGTCGAACACATCAGGCGCAAGCGTGGCAGTCAATGGCGATGGAAGGCGCGGGAACAACTTTCTCGGCGAATATCCCGGCGGAATACACCGACTCGGCTTTTCCGATGACTTATTATTTTGAGTTGACCGACTCAAGTGGCCGGGCGTGGATTTGGCCGGGCTTCAATCCGAGTTTGTCGAATCAGCCTTATTATCTGGTTCGGCAGGGATAAGGGTTAGTCGGTTTTTTCGCCAAGCGTCGTTGCTTCAAGCAACGCGTCCTTGCCGTTTTTAGAGGCTCGACGTGCCTTGAGAAACTCGACGATGACCGGAATCACTGAAACAAAAACGATCACCAATACAACCAGTTCAAAATGCTTTTTGAAGAAAGGCCTGCTGCCAAGGGCGTAGCCCGCGCCCAGGCATAGCGAAACCCAAGCCACCGCGCCGATGACGCTGAAGATCAGGAATCGTGCATAGTTCATGCGCCCGATTCCAGCCACAAACGGGGCGAACGTGCGGATGATCGGAACGAATCGCGCCAGGATCACGGTCTTGGAGCCATATTTTTCGTAAAAGCCCTGGGCGTTGATTAAGTGCTTCTTATTGAGGAGCCTGGAATCTTCGCGCTTAAAGACGGCTGGGCCCAGGCGCCGGCCGAGCCAGTAGTTGACGTTGTCACCGATCAGGGCGGCTGCAAGCAAAAGCGGGCCAACGAGAAGGAGGTTAATGCCAATCTCTCTCCCCGCCACCGCGCCAATGGAAAAGATTAGCGAATCCCCTGGAAGAAAAGGCGTCACCACCAGCCCGGTTTCACAGAAAACGATGGCAAACAAGACCAGGTAGAGATTGTGAATGCCGACAAAATCGACCATGGCTCGCCATTTGTCGTCCTCGCCGAGGTGGCGGAGCAGGTCGAAAAGCTTGGTGAAGAATTCCATTCGATTTCCAAGCTAACTTATCGGCCATTTGCGCACAATGCTGGAAGTGGTTCTGCCGATATCATAATATCTGGCATACATGGCGAAGAAGAAGCTCCCCAAGGTCCTGGCATTGCTTGATGAAGACATGTGCACCGGCTGCGAAGCCTGTTTGACGGTCTGTCCCGTCGATTGCATCAGCACGATTCCCGGACCCCGGCACGAAGCGGCATTTCAAGTCTGTACGATTGATCTGCCTCGGTGTATTGGATGCACTCTTTGTCATCAGGTCTGTCCTTGGGATTGCATTACGATGATTCCCACCGACCAATTTCTTCAAAACGAAACGACGGCCAAGCAGCTCGCATAACGGATCGGCGAGTGTTTTTGGTACGCGCAAACTTCAGGGCCGCCCTGATGGTCGGCTTCCGTTCGTACTTATATAAGAGACGCGTGAGATGGGACTATGCCAAAAAATGTGACAAAGAAAACATTGGAGAAAGTTCGTACAGGCATCGATGGGCTTGATGAAATCACCCATGGCGGTTTCCCGAAGGGGCGTCCCACGTTGATCTGCGGTGGGCCGGGTTGTGGCAAATCGTTGACTGGAATCGAATTCCTGGTGCGCGGCGCGACTGAATTTGGCGAGCCAGGCGTGCTGATGACCTTCGAAGAGACCAGGGACGACATTAAGAAGAACATCGCGTCGCTGGGCTTCGATCTGGATCAGTTAATCCGTGACCGAAAGATCGTGGTTGACTATGTCAAGGTCGACCGCCAGGAGATCGACGAGAACGGAGAATACGATTTGGAAGGTTTGTTTATTCGCCTGGATTATGCGATTCGCGAAATCGGTGCCAGGCGGGTGATGCTCGATACGATCGAAAGCCTGTTCTCCGGCCTTTCAAACGAGGGCATTCTGCGGGCCGAACTCCGGCGGCTTTTCGGATGGCTTAAAGAAAAAGGAATGAGCACGGTTATCACCGCTGAGCAAGGCGAAGGAATGCTCACTCGCCAGGGATTGGAAGAATACGTTTCCGACTGCGTCATCCTGCTGGATCATCGAATTGAAAACCAGGTGTCAATTCGCCGGCTTCGCGTGGTGAAATATCGCGGGACAACGCACGGGACGAACGAATATCCTTTCCTTATCGATGAGGAGGGTATTTCGGTGCTGCCGATCACGTCGATCGGCCTGGACCATGCAGCCAGTCGTGAAAAGGTCTCCACGGGCGTACCCCGGCTCGACTTGATGCTCGGCGGCAAGGGTCTTTATCGGGGCAGCAGCGTCCTGATTACGGGCACGGCCGGCACGGGCAAAAGCACTCTGTCCGCGGCGATCGCCAATGCATGCTGCGAGCGCGGCGAACGGTGCCTCTATTTTGCCTTCGAAGAAAGTAGGAACCAGATCATTCGCAACACCGAATCGATCGGAATGAATCTCGAACGCCACGTCAAGAAAGGTCTGCTGCATTTCTTCAACGCCCGGCCGAGCCTGCATGGTTTGGAGATGCACCTGGCGATCATGCACAAGCGAGTGTCGCAATTGAAGCCGACGATGGTGATCATCGATCCGATCAGCAATTTTGCCACCGGCTCCGCCGAGCGAGATGTCCACCAGATGCTCATTCGGCTGGTCGATTTTCTGAAAATGTCCAGCATTACATCGATCTTCACGAATTTGACTTCCACCGAGATGGTTCGGGAAAGCACGGACATGGGCATATCTTCGATCATGGATACGTGGATCCTGCTGAGGGATATCGAGATCTGGGGTGAACGGAACCGGGGCATTTATGTGCTTAAAAGCCGTGGCGCTCCCCATTCAAACCAGATTCGTGAATTCACAATCAGTGAAAACGGCATTGATATTCGGGATGTTTATCTGGGGCCGGAAGGCGTATTGACTGGCTCAGCGCGTATGGCAGTGGAGGCGAGGGAAAAGGCCGCTTCACTATTGCGCGACCAGGAAATGGAGCGCCGTTCGGCGAAATTGGAGAGAAAACGGCTCGCCATGGAAGCCCAAATTGCGGCAATTCGAGCGGAATTTGAAGCCGAATCCATTGAAGAGGGCCGCGAAATGGAAATTGAGCGAGATCGTGAGCAGACTTTGAAGACTGATCGCCTTAAAATGGGATTGAGTCGATGGGCCGATGTCAACGCCAACGGTGGCATGCACGCCATAAAAGGCAAGTCATGAAAAAGAACACTCATCGGACGAGCAGCGCATCGGCGGATGCAAACGCGCCGTACAAACTTCGCCTGTATGTCGCTGGGCAGACACCCAGGTCAATGGAAGCTTTTTCCAATCTCCAGAAGTTGTGCGATGAATATCTGCCCGGCCAATATCTTATCGAGGTGATCGACTTGATGGAAAATCCCAAGCTCGCCACCGAACACCAGATCCTGGCGTTGCCGACGCTTGTGCGGCGTTTGCCGCCTCCAATCAAGCGAGTCATTGGAAATCTTTCCAACAAGGACAAGTTTCTGGTTGGAATGGATTTGATGCAGGCATCGTGACGCACGCGTAATTTCGGCAGCGACATGATGAGCAACAAGCCCCCAGTCAACCGCGCGAAGACGTTTGAGAAGAGCCTGGAAGTCTCCGCGTCGTCACCGGAACACTACGTGCTCAAATTGTATGTCACGGGCAGCACGCCCCGCTCGACCAAAGCCATTCAGGACATCCGGGCATTTTGCGAAAATAACCTGACGGGGAATTTCGAACTCGAAGTCATCGATATTCACCAGCAGCCGCTGCTCGCCCGCTCCGAGCAGATCATCGCGGCCCCGACGCTCATTAAAGAGGAACCGTTGCCTTTGCGCAAGCTGATTGGCGATCTTTCCAACACAGAACGGATTCGCGCGAATCTCAACATGCCGCCCACATCGCAAACGGGAGCCGTTCACTAATGACGACAGACCGGGAAAGGCGGGACATTGACGAGCTTCGTAATCGGCTGCGCGAGGCCGAGGAGACTCTTTCAGCCATCCGCAACGGTGAAGTCGATTCCCTCGTCGTCAACGGTCCTGATGGGGAACGGATTTACAGCCTCAAGGGGGCGGAGCAGCCCTATCGCATTTTTGTCGAACAGATGCTTGAAGGCGCGGTGATACTCAACGATCGCGGGACAATTCTCTATTCCAACCATCGCTTTGCCGAAATGATGCACACGCCGCTGGAGCGGGTGATCGGTTCGAGCATCAATCTGTTTGTCCGAGAAGATGATCAAACTCTTCTGGGAGACATTCTTCATCGCCCGGAAGGTCGCAAGGTGCGATTGCAGCTCAATGCAATAAACGGCACACCTGTCTCCGCCCTGCTGTCATTTAATGCCATGCCGCACAGTGAAATTGGCGCAATCAGCCTGGTGGTCACTGATCTGACCGAGCAGGAGGAAAAACGTGAGCTTGCCGCCGCCGTGGAAAATCTCCGTTCCGCTCAGGCGCAGCTCGAGCGAAAGAACGAGGAGTTGTCTCATGCGCGTCGCGCCGCGGAAGAAGCCAATGACGCCAAGGACAACTTTCTGGCCGCTTTGTCACACGAATTGCGCACTCCGCTCACGCCCGTTTTGATGACCATCGAAACCATCGAATCTGATCCAGGTCTTGATCGTGCGATGCGCAGCCAGCTTGAAATGATGCGCCGAAACGTCCAGTTGGAAGCAAGGCTCATCGACGATCTTCTGGATATCACCCGCATTGTGCGAGGCAAGATCGACCTGCGATCCGAACGGGTGAACATGCACGCGGTCATCGCACAGGCCATCGAGATTTGCCGCAGCGACAATTCGGCGAGGAATCTGAAGATCTTGCAGGAACTGAATGCGGATCATTTCTTCGTGGAAGGCGATTCCGTCCGCTTGCATCAGATTCTGTGGAACCTGATCCGCAACGCCATCAAGTTTACGCCGGATGGAGGCACCATCCGGATTGGAACGAGCAACCAGGGCCAGGTGCTGCAATTGTCCGTGGCAGACACCGGCATCGGCATTGAGCCGGAGATGATCGACAAGCTGTTCACTCCGTTCGAGCAGACCAGCCGGATCATCACGCAAAAGTTTGGTGGTCTGGGGTTGGGCCTGGCTATCAGCAAGCGCCTGGCCGAATTGCATGGTGGCAGCCTTTTTGTAAGCAGCAGAGGACGTGGATATGGTTCAACCTTCACCTTGAATCTGCCCTGCGCAGCCATGGCGCAGAACGATGAGTCGCAGATAACGGATAAGCCTGTTGGTCGCTCACCTTCTCAACTGCAAATTCTTCTGGTGGAAGATCACGAGGACACGCGCGTGAGCCTGGCTCTGATCCTGGGCCGCAAGCACGCCGTTCGGGAGGCCGAGAGCATCGGGGCCGCGCTAAAGGCCGCCAGCGAGCATCGCTTTGATCTGGTCATCAGCGACCTGGGACTGCCGGACGGCAGCGGCCTGGAGCTCATGCGCCAATTGCGACAACAGTATTCGTTACGCGGCATCTGCCTTAGCGGGTTCGGCATGGAGGAAGACGTTTCCCGAAGCGCAGCCGTTGGGTTCGATCACCATCTGACCAAGCCGGTTGATTTCAACAAACTCGAGGCGGTGATCGATTCAATTTCGCCCGCACCCGGCACAACCTGCGCCGATGGATGTGATGATCGTTATGCTCACAATCGTCCTGACCCGCATACAGACTCCACTTTGACTTCAAAACGACCGAAAGTTTGAAGGTTCACGCCCGAAAACCCATTCCGCCGATAAATTGATTGTGGTTTCCTTCGCGACAGCGGCATCGGCGCTTCCTTGATTACCGCGTTATGGCATCTACAATCGGGCGGTGAACTGTGACGGAGCACGGAACGTATCATCACAGTCCCCCGAGGGCGCACGGTTGCGTCTGCTGTGAAAGGAGCCGGCCTTAATAACACCGGCTGATTGGGAGATGGACATGTTTGAACGATTTACGGACCGGGCGAGAAAAGTCATGGCGCTGGCCAACCAGGAAGCCCAGCGCTTCAACCACGAATACATCGGCACCGAACACATCCTTCTTGGACTCGTAAAGGAAGGTTCGGGCGTGGGCGCTAATGTATTGAAGAATCTTGACGTTGACCTGCGTAAAGTACGTCTCGAAGTCGAAAAGCTGGTTAAGAGCGGCCCCGACATGGTCACCATGGGCAAACTGCCCCAGACCCCGCGGGCGAAAAAGGTGATTGAATATGCGATTGAGGAAGCCCGCAACCTCAATCACAATTATGTAGGCACGGAGCATCTGCTGCTCGGGTTGTTACGGGAACATGATGGTGTAGCGGCCCAAGTATTGATGAATCTCGGATTGAAGCTAGAGGAAGTCAGGGAGGAAGTTCTGAATCTTCTAGGAGCAGGCGTGGAAAGCGAAGAACCCCAACAACAGGAAAAGCAAGGCACCAAGGGCAAGAGCAAGACTCCAGCCCTGGATAGCTTCGGTCGCGATCTCACGGAACTGGCGCGCGAAGGCTCGCTGGACCCGGTGATCGGCCGCCGAAATGAAATCGAACGCGTCATTCAAATCCTTTGCCGTCGCCAGAAGAACAATCCGGTTCTGCTTGGCGAGGCGGGCGTTGGCAAGACCGCCATCGTCGAAGGCCTGGCCCAGATGGTGATCTCGAGCAATGTGCCGGAGATTCTACACGATCGGCGGATTGTTGTGCTCGACCTGGCGATGATGGTCGCGGGCACGAAATACCGCGGGCAGTTTGAAGAGCGCATCAAGGCGGTGATGAACGAAGTCCGCCGGGCGAAGAATGTCATCCTCTTTATTGACGAACTGCACACGCTCGTTGGTGCCGGTGGCGCTGAAGGCGCAATCGACGCCAGCAATGTACTCAAGCCCGCATTATCGCGCGGCGAGATTCAGTGCATCGGCGCAACCACCTTCGATGAATACCGCAAGTACATTGAAAAAGACGCAGCCTTGGCTCGACGATTCCAGCCGATCACGGTCGATCCGCCAAGCACCGAAGACACGGTCGAAATCCTCAAAGGCCTGCGCGATCGGTATGAAGCGCACCACCGCGTGCAAATCACCGATGCCGCGCTGGAAGCGGCCGTTGAAATGTCCGATCGTTATATCACCGGCCGATGCCTGCCCGACAAGGCGATCGACGTGCTTGACGAAGCGGGGGCCCGCATCCGTCTGCGCAGCATGACCAAGCCGCCGAACCTGGCGGAAATTGAAGAACAGATCGAGCGGCTGAGCATTCAAAAGGACGAAGCCGTCAAGAATGCCGAGTACGAAGAAGCCGCCAAGCTCCGCGATCACGCTGAAACCCTTCGCGCCAAAAAGGAAGAAATGCAGCGACAGTGGCGCGAAAAGGCCAAGGAAGTCGATGGCGTGGTCGATGAGGAAGTCATTGCCGAAGTCGTCAGCAAAATGACCGGCGTGCCTCTTACGCGTTTGGAAAAGGAAGAAGCCCAGCGATTGCTCGAACTGGAAAACGAACTTCACAAGAAGGTCGTTTCGCAGGACGAAGCCATCAAGACGATCTCCAAGACGATTCGTCGCGCACGTTCGGGGCTGAAGGATCCGCATCGCCCGATGGGATCGTTCCTGTTCCTCGGACCATCCGGCGTGGGCAAAACCTTGCTCTCCAAGGCGCTGGCTGAATTCATGTTCGGCGATGCCGATGCGCTGGTGCAGATTGACATGAGCGAATACATGGAGAAGCATAACGTCAGCCGATTGATCGGCGCTCCTCCGGGCTATGTCGGCTACGAGGAAGGCGGCCAGCTCACCGAGCGCATCCGCCGGCGTCCCTATTCGGTCGTGCTGCTCGACGAAGTCGAGAAAGCGCACCCGGACGTGTTCAACATGCTGCTTCAGATCATGGAAGAAGGCCGGCTGACCGACTCGTTTGGCCGGCACGTCGATTTCCGCAACGTCGTGATGATCATGACGAGCAACATCGGCGCTGAAATGATCAAAGGCGGCGTGCAACCGTTCGGCTTGTCGGGCAAGGCGCGAGGCACGCAGGAAGAGCAAAACTATCAGAAGATGAAGGACACGCTCATGAAGGAAATCGAGCGTTACTTCCGCCCCGAGTTCATCGGCCGACTGGACGACGTGATCGTCTTCAAGCCGCTGCAACGGGCTGACCTTGAGAACATCGTCGAGATCGAGCTGCGAAAAGTCACCAAGCGTCTGACCGATCATGGCTTGAAGATCGAATTGTCGCAGGAAGCCAAGGAGTTCCTGATCGAAAAAGGAACCAACACTGATTTCGGCGCTCGTCCGCTGCGTCGCGCGATCGAGCAGCATGTCGAGGATCCGCTCAGCGAGGAGATTCTTCGCGGCGGATTCAAAGGCAAGGACCTGATCCGAATCAGCGTCAAATCCCCTGAAGGCGGCGAGAAGCATTTGTACTTCGAAGCGTTCAAGGCCGAACCGGCGTCCGGCGAGAAGCAACTCGCCCAGGCCGGCAGCGACGCCACCTGACCCGTTTGGCGGCGGCCGGCAGGGCCGCGTTAAGATGCGAAACCGGGCGGCGGACACCTGTCCGCCGCCTTTTGTTTGCCCCCTAAAGCCGCCCCGCGGTCTGAACGATCTATGACAGGTAAGTGCCGATTCCGCCTGTGGTTCGGTTATCGGTCTTACGCGGACTCGCGTGGAACCAGCCGTCATGGTAAACTCCGTGAAGTTGGTTCAAACCGTGCTCCGGTCCGACCCAAAAATCCAAGCCGTTCGGAAAACGCGCATCCAGAACCGGCTCAGCTGATGCGCGATCCCTAATGCTTTCAGTCATCATCCCAGCTTTTAACGAAGAAAAGACCCTTGCCCAGGTTCTGGACCGGGTGCTTGCCCTGCCTCTCAAGCCGCAGGTCATTGCCGTTTCGGACGGATCGACCGACGGCACGAACGACATCATCCGAAAATATCAACAGGAGCGCGGCATCGTCGGCGTGATCTGTCCGGTCAACGGCGGCAAGGGCGCAGCCATCATCGCTGGCCTCCAGCACGCGACCGAACCCTACACCATCATCCAGGATGCCGACCTCGAATACTCGCCCGAGCAATTCGACGTCCTGCTTGAACCGATCCGCAAAAACGGCGCGACCGTGGTTTACGGTTCACGCAATCTCCATCACCCAGCCATGCGACGAAACTACTTCCACTACTTCCGTTTCTGGCTCGGTGGAAAGGTCGTTTCGCTCGTCGCCAACTACCTGTTTGCGATCCATCTCAGCGATGAAGCCACCTGCTACAAGCTCTTCCCAACCGATTTGCTCAAGCAGATGAAACTCTCCTGCCGTGGGTTCGATTTCTGCCCGGAAGTCACCGCCAAGTCGATCCGGCTTGGCCATCGAATCCATGAAGTGCCAATCGAATACAACCCGCGCACCATGGACGAAGGCAAGAAGATTCGAGCCTGGCATGGCATTCAGGCGATCCTGGTATTGCTCAAATTCCGCCTCCTTCCTCTGGATTGGATTGTCGATCGCGCTCCAGCCAAGCGATCTGTCACCGGCACCTGATTTTCCGCTACAATCATGGCATGGAACTGACCAGCGACGTGCTTGACGGCGCCCGTCGAGGCAATCGCTCCGCCATCGTCGAACTGCTGACGATGCACTACCCGATCGTCTGGCGGATGGCGGTTGGCCTTACCGGTCGTCAAGACGTCGGTCGCGGCGTGACCAAATATCTCATGCAGCGAAGTCTCCGCGCCATGCCCAGATGGAAGGACGAAGGCGCCCCGCTTCGCTGGTTTCACCATCACACACTCCTTTCAACCCGCCGAACCGAAAAACACTCTCCTCAACCCGGCCAGGACACGCTCATCCAAACCGGCGCCGATGCGCCCGCCTATGTTGCATTCATCCATGCGTTGCGTTCTCTTCCCATGCAGCAGCGCGAGGCGTTTCTCCTGTGTTACGGGGAAAAGCTGGAAACCCGCGCAATAGCCGTCGCGATGGATTGTTCCATCGTCGCTGCCGGCAACCATCTGCGCGAAGCAACCGATCGATTGCGCGCCTTGGGTCCCGAAGATTTCGATGCACACTCCAAACTCATGGGACAGACCTATCAAAAGCTCGCGCCCGACGAAGAACTCTCCGTGCAGGATGTTCGTCAGCGAGTTCGAAGGTATCTGTTCCCCTACTTCCTGCGGAGAACCGCAGGCCGGCTCGTGTCGCTCGTTCTGTTTGCCGCGGTTTTGTATGGCACATACTGGGTTTACCAAATGGTCGAGCATTCTTTGGAAAAATAGCTCATGGTAGACTGGCTTTGGTATCTCCTGTTGCTGTTGGCCTCGGTCGTGGGGTTGTTGGTCACGATTCTGGGTCTGCCGGGGTTGTGGTTGATGATGGCCTCCTTCGCGTGTTACGCGTGGTTGACCGGTTGGGACCATTACGTCGGCTGGGCGTCGATGGGCACGCTGCTGGGCCTGGGAATCGTCGCCGAAGTCATGGAACTGGTCGCTGGCGCTGCCGGTTCCAAAGCCGCAGGTGGACGATATCGCGGGATGATCGGCGCGGTCGTCGGCGCATTCTTTGGCGGCATATTGTTTAGCTTCATACCCGTCCCCGTCGTCAGCACGATTGCCGGCGCGTGTTTTGGCGCATTTCTTGGTGCTGCCATACTGGAACTCAGCGACCGCGACTTCCGCCACGCGTTGCGCGTCGGCTGGGGCGCTGCCAAGGGACGATTCTGGGGAATCATCATCAAGCTCTCGATCGGGATGTTAATGCTCCTGATCATCATGGCTGCGGCGATTATATAAGCCGAAAATTGCTGCTTCGCATCTCCCTTCCCCCAAATGGGTTCGTTCCTCCATTTCGACCCAATGATACTTGCAATTCCCTGCATTTTGAAACACACCCACGGCGGCGCCTTGGGCGTTTCGTTTCCCACGTCCCTTTCCGCTGTTAAGCGGGGCGGTTTTGGGTTCGTTTTGCACATTTCTGAAAACTGGACGTGGCGGGACATTTTGGGACACGATCCGCCAATGGTTTTCAGGTTCACATTCGATTGCCAAAGAACTTCAGCGCGCAGCGCTTCCCTATATAACTGTCGGGATTGCGCGATTGAATGATCCAGCGCGCAACACCCGGAAAAATGGTTCCGATTTCATCAGAGACAGGTGTTCACTCAACATAAGAAATCGGGGGTGGCCCAGATTTGGGCGCATGGCGGGCACCTCTCTTTGCCGTTAAGTTAATGGCATGAACGGAACATGGAATTTTCCGGAGTCGTCGTGTCGCAAGGAATAAGTGTGCAACAAGCATTTGAGCTTGCCGGGCAACATGCAAGTGCCGGGCGGTTTCCCGAGGCGGAGCACATTTATCGCGCGATTCTCACGTCTTTTCCCAACGATGTCTCAACTCATAACAACCTGGGCACGGTGCTTTGCAAACAAAATCGCTGGGCCGAGGCGGTTGAAATTTATCGCAAGGCAATTTCCTTGCAGCCACAATACGCGCCCGCACACATCAATCTGGCGATCGCGCTGGAATCCTCGGGGCAATTCGATGAAGCAATCGCAAGTTATCGTCAAGCGCTGTCAATGCAGCCCGACCATGTCGAATTGATGCATTCGTTGGGACTGGCGCTGTCAAATGTCGATCACCTGGATCAAGCGATCGAATTGTTCCGCCAGGCAATTGAGCGTCGTCCTGACTTTGGAGAAGTGTGGAACAGCCTGGCGATCGCGCTCCGCGATAACGGCCAGATCAACCAGGCCATTGAAGCTCATCGCAAGGCCGTTGCGCTTCTGCCGAAACGAGCCAAGTTCCGTTCCCATCTGGGAATGACCCTGCTTACCACCGGAGAATATCGGGAAGGTTTCGCGCTGACCGAGGCACGCTGGCAGTCGCCCGAAGAATGGGGAACAAAGGCATGGAATCTGCCGGCCCCACGATGGGATGGTCAGCCTCTCAATGGCCGAACCATTCTGATTCATGCGGAACAGGGTTTCGGCGATGTCATTCAATTTGCCCGATATATTCCGCTTATCGCCCAACGCGGCGGAAAAGTCATTTTGGCCTGCCAGTTTGAACTGCGCAAATTGTTGAGCGGTGTCGAAGGTCTTTTCTATATCGCCACTCCGGGGTCGGCTGTTCCGAGATTCGATTTTCATTGTCCGCTTCTGAGCCTGCCTTTCACATTCGGAACGACATTGGAGACAATTCCACGCAATGTGCCCTATCTGAGGGCTGCCGCGCGATCGTCCGCCGACTGGGCCGAGCGATTAAAGCCATATCGGGAGAAGTTGAAGGTCGGCCTTTGCTGGTCCGGCCGATCGGTCACTCAACGATTCCGCCGGAGAAATCTGACGATCAACCAACTTGTTCCGCTGGCTGATATGGATAATGTCCAACTATTCAGCCTGCAAAAAGGAGACGCCGGCGCTGAACTGAAGCAGGCGGGTTCCGCGATAAATATTATCGACTGGACCAACGACCTGGCGGATTTCGCCGACACGGCTGCTTTGATTCAAAACATGGATCTCGTGATTTCCGTGGATTCGGCACCCGCGCATCTGGCCGGCGCACTGGGCAAACCCACGTGGGTGATGCTCGGTTTTTCCGCGGATTGGCGATGGCTGCTCAATCGCAGCGACAGTCCGTGGTATCCGACGATGAAACTATTCCGGCAACCGGTGCAGGGGGATTGGCGATCGGTGATTAATCTTGTGGGTGAGGAATTGCGTAACCTGTCGAAAAAGTAATGCATTCATTACGTGACATGGCCTTTTCAGGCCATGGTCTATAACAACTTGAAGTTTTGGGGTCATAGGTTGAGTCAGTTCGGGCACGGCCTAAAAGGCCGTGTCACGGGCTATTGCTTTTGTGCCGGCGCAAAAACCGTATCGCGCCAGACGATTTTCCCGGTCTGGCACTTGCGCAGCGAGTAAAGCAGAATCGCGATCATGATTGTCGCCGTCACGGGGATCATCAGCGCGTAACGGATCTTGCTGCCGCCGCTCCAGTGATAAATAAATGCAAGGTAGCCGGTCATTAGTATGAAGTGAGAAGCACAGGCATAGATCCATCGCGGGTCATGCTGCGATGCGAGTTTGTAAATGCCCCACCCAATGGCTGGGTAAAGTGAAAAGACGGCGGTTGCGAGAAAAAAGATCACCCAGAGAATTCGCCATGGTTTTCGCCGTGGAGTACCGGAATAAATTCGCGCCCAGCCGTTGAACATCTGCTTGAGATTGCTGTGCATGCGCGTGGCGGCAAGGTGCGCGCCGGAAAATAGTCGCACGCGATATTCGTGGCTTTTAAGCAGGCGCATCATTTCGACGTCCTCGGTGATCTGGTCCTTGACGGCTTCGTGGCCCCCGACTTTTTCGTAGGCATCGCGTCGGATGAGAAAGAATTGGCCGTTGGCGGCCGCGCGGTCGGGCCTGCTGTCCTGGTTGGTCAGCGAAACTGCGTGCATGATCGCCCAGGCGGCCGCCAGCGGCGGAAGCATGAACCGCTCAAGGGAACTGTGACATTCCAGCCGGGTGAGAATGCTCAGCGCATCGTATTGCCGGCCAAGGCAAATCGACAGCGCCGATGAGAGCGCATTGGGATCGAGTGTCACATCCGAATCGACAAAGAAAAGCCAATCGCCGGCGGCCTGCCTGGCGCCGACATGCAAAGCATGGCATTTGCCCAGCCAGCCTGGCGGTAATCCATCGAGCGGAATGTGAACCGCTTTCACGCGAGGATCGCGCGCGGCGATTCCATCGAGAATCTGCCCCGTGTCGTCGGTGCTGCGGTCGTCGATCGTGATGACGTCGAACTTGGGATGATCCTGCGCGAGAACAGCTTCGATGCAGCGGTTAATGCCGGGGCCTTCGTCCTTGGCGGGAATAAGGATTGAAACGGACGGCGGATTGTCGGGCAGTTTGCGTCGCCAGCGCGACAAGCGGCTCATGCGCTGACGGCCAAGGAGTGTGCCGATGAATAGCAGGCCCCATGCAAGGGGCCCGATCACCAAATAAGTGTCAAGCGGAGTCCAGGCCACATGGTTCAGACCGGACGAACCGGCGCCATATTGGAGGCGAACAACTTCTTGGCTTCGCCCACCAGATAGAGGCTGCCGGTGATACAGATCAGGTCTTCCTTGGTGACGGCCCTGTTGGCGATTTCCAGAGCAGCCGAGAGATTGGGGGCCACCTGCGCCATTTTGCCGTACAACTCGACATATTGCGCTGCAAGTTCTTCGGGGTCGGCCGTGCGCACGTTGTTGACGTTGGTGAAAATCACCTTATCCGCGCCGCTGGTGATGCGCTGAAGCATGCCGGGCACGTCCTTATCCGAACAACAGCCGAAGATGACGACCATTGAGTCATAAGGAATATGCTGGCCGATCGCGCGCATCATGGCGTCGAGACTGGCGGCGTTGTGCGCGCCATCAACGAGCACGCGCGGATTGCCGGATAGCATTTCCATCCGGCCGGGCAGATTCGTCTTCGCCAAGCCTTCCATACACCGCTGATCGTTCAGCGCCAGTCCGCGCTGTTTGAGTTTATCGATGACCGCCAGCGCCAA